>CAYWBJ010000411.1:0-3988 GCA_964456165.1 uncultured Gemmatimonadaceae bacterium
CTGAAGGCGAGCATCGCCGGGAAGCACTTCTCCCACTGGCAGGTGTCGGAAGTCTTCTGGAAGGTGGCCGACCTCACCGGTCAGGAGCTGGTGCTGAGTCGGTCGGATTCCGCCGCCCACGCCGGCCTGTACAGCAATCTCGTCCACGTCCGGCTGGTCCCCCTGTCGGCCGCGGCGGCAGCCGACTTCCGCGAGGAGGAGCCGCGCCCCGACACGCGCCGGATCATCGCGATGAACGACGGTGGGATCTTCACCTCCCTGCACGGGCGTGACGACATCCTGGCCCAGTTCGAGCCCTACCGGGACAGCGACGTCGAGATCATGATGTGGGCCCCATTCAAGGGTGAGAACGTCACCTACCGCAGCCGCATCGCCCGACCCGCTCCGACGGAGGCCAACCCGTTCGACCGGTTCGCCCACAACGACCGGACCGATGAGACCCTGAAGCGTTTCGAGTTCCAGGGCCTCGATTTCCTGCCCGAGGTCGTCACTGCCGCCCATGACGTGGGGGTGCGGATCTTCTCCAGCCTGCGGCTGCAGGGTCCCAAGCCGGTGCCCGTCGACCTGGAGCCAGGCACCCTCTTTGACGACCACCCCGAGTTCCGCTGCCGCGACCGCCAGGGTCGCATGATCAATCACCTCAGCATGGCCTTCCCCGAGGTGCGCGAGCGCTGGCGCGCCCTGTTGCTCGAAACGCTGGAGAGCGGCTTCGACGGGGTCCACGTCCTCTTCTGCCGGTCCCACCCCTTCGTCCTTTACGAGCAGCCGGTCATCGACCGCTTCCTGGACGAGTACGGCGAAGACCCCCGGGATTCCGGCGAGGACGACCCGCGGTTCTGGCGCGTGCTCTCCACGTTCGTCACCGAGTTCCTGCGGGAGCTGCGCCGGTCGGTGGACGAGATGGGGGCGGCACAGGGCCGCCGGCTGGATATCGCCTGCAGCATCACCTCGACGCAGCAGAGCCGGCTCATGGCTCCCGGCGACGACCCATCGACACGTCCCGAGGTCGAGGGCGGGAGCGGCCGCTTCGGCAGCACCGACCTGCTGGCCAGCAACCTGATGTGGGGGATCGACGTGGAGACGATGGTGCGCGAGCGGCTGGCTGACTACCTGCTGCCCCATCCCGCCTTCGCGGTGAACGCGGGCACCTGGCTGCCCGACCTGATGCGCCTGGTCGCCGGCACCGGCGTCAAGGTCTATCCCGACCTCTATCCCCGGCGCCTGCCCCCGGCTGCCGCCCTCTACTCCGGCGAGACGCTGTACAGCCTGGGATGTGACGGCATCGCAATGTGGGACACCTACAACCGCACCCCCCGGCTCAGCGAGTGGGCCATGCTGAGCCGGCTAGGGCACCGCGAGGAGATCCCCCGCTGGCGGGCGCAGGGCCGGGGCGACGGTTACTTCCGCGTCCTCGATTTCCTGCGCCTGGGCGATCAGAGCGGCGACCCGCGCTACTTCCAGACCAACGGCTGAACGCGCAGCCCCGGGTTAGAGCTGCCGGTGCCCCTACGCCCCTGCGCGACCCCGGGGGTAGTCACCTGGGCGCTGGCGGCGGCTCCAGCGAACCGATTAGCGCCTTGACGTTGCCCACCTGCGTTGTCATCGCCTCCACCGCCGAGCCGCTGGGAGGGGCCCAGTGCGTCGAGATCGAGACAATCGGATCCAGCTTCGCGGCGAGCAGGTTCCGGCAGACCGTGGCGTAGTCAGTCTGCCCTTCCCCGAAGGGCAGGTAGTCAAAGTCCAGCTTCGCGCCGTCGTTGACCCGCAGGTCCTTGGTGTGCAGCGAGTGCACCCAGGGGCTGATGTTGCGGAACCCGGCAGTGGCCACGTCGGACTCGCCGCAGTTTAGGTTGTCAGCCGGCCCCCACATAACCTTGATGCGGTCCGAGCCGACCCGCTCAGCGACACGGCGGAAGTTGCCGGTGGTGTTGGTGTAGTTCCACGGCATCATCGACAGCACCACGTCGACGTCCTGTTTCTCGGCCGCCGCGACCACGAGCCCGTAGGCCGCCGCGAGCTTGTCCATCTCCACATCAGCGATCACCCCGCCGCGCGTCGCCCACCGCATCGGCCAGGTCGGCTTGCCGGCGGTGTACTCTCCCGGCCAGGCGAAGCTGTACGCCGACACGGCGCCGACGCCCCAGCGGTTGGCGATCTCCATCGACCGCACCAGCTCCGCCAGATCGCGGGCGAAGGCCTCGTCGGCAGCCAGCGAGTCGGCCTCGAGCGCGACCAGGTCGATATGCTTGAACGGGGCCCCGGCGCTGACAATCATGTGCTGCAGCCCGCGCGCCCGGACCATCCCGTCGATCTCGTCGAGCTCGGTGTCGGTCAGCTCCGCCACCGGCGGCCTGTCCAGCAGGCTGGAGAACCAGACGTAGTCCACGCCCAGGTCGGCGGCTACGTCCAGCGCTTCGGGCAGTGGGAGACGCAGCTCGTTGATGAACATCCCGAGTTTGAACGGGAGTGAGGCCATGGCGCTTCCTCAGTCTGCAGTGTTGGCGGCCGCGGTCAACGCGGCAGCGGCAGCTCGACCCGGCGGTTGCCCTGCCGCTGCGACTCCAGGAATCCGCAGATCACCTCGACGACAGCATGCGCATCGCGGCCGGGAGAGGAAACCTCACCGCCGTTTGCCACCACCTCGATCAGCTCCCGCACCCCGGCCGGGATGCCGGCGCTGTGGTCGTGGTGGATCTCGATGTCCCGCAGGCCGTCGCTGGTGCAGAGCGTCGCCTTATCCTCCACCTTGACGATGCCTTCGCTGCCGACAATCTCGAACCGAAACTTCGGTCCTGCCGTCTTCTTCGACGTACTGGTGTAGAATGCCCGAACGTCATTCTCGAAGTGGAGGTAGCCGCTGGCCGCCGGCTCCAGCGCCAGGGCATGGCCGCCGTCGCCGCGGTATTCCACGTAGTCTTCGTAGCCTTTCTCGAGCTCTGCGAAAACCCACTGCGGGCGCCCATCCGCCAGGTAACATAGGGCGTCGATCACGTGGGTGCCGTTGCGGAACAGGGCCGCGCGCTGTCCGCTGAGGACACCGACCACGTACTGCAGCTCACCGATGGCCCCACCCTGGACCACCTCCTGCTTGAGGTGCTGCCACAGCGGTGTGAAGCGCCTGGTGTGGTCGACGGAGAGCACGGTGCCATTCGCCTCGCAGGCGGCCAGCATCCGATCGGCATCGGCCAGGCCCGTCGCCATCGGCTTCTCGCAAAAGACCCCCCTGACCCCCGCCCCGGCCGCATCGATGACCAGCTCGGCATGACGGTGGTCGGACGTGGCCACCGTCACCACGTCCGGCTGCTCCCGCTCGAGCATCTCCCGGTAGTCGGTGTAGAGCGCGGTATCGGCACCCTCGCAGGCCTTCTTGAACTCCTCGAGCACTTCGGGGACCAGGTCGCAGCCGGCGACCAGTTCCGCCCCCTCCACGCCAACCGTGCCCTGCGCGTGCAGCCGGCCGACGCCGGTGCAGCCGATCACCGCGACCTTGATCCTGTCCATTCCGCTCTCTCCCATGTTCTGTGGCCCGTGGATTTCGCGAATCGCCGCCGCTCCGTCAAGCCGGCATCGCCGCTGGCCGAAGGCGAATGTGGGTCGGCAGGCCAGGTCAGAGACCAAGCGCCCGCGCGATCTGCCCGTCGTAGTCGGGCAGCGCGCCCCGCCGCGACGCCACGTACCCTCCGAGGAGATTGGCATGCACTGCCGCTTCCTCGAGCCCGGCGCCGCCGAGGTAATCCCTCAGGAAGGCAGCGCTGAAGGCAGCACCAGGCCCCACCGTGTCGACCACCGCCACCTCCAGGCCTGGTTGCTCGATGGCGGTCTGGCCCGTGACTACGGAACAGCCGTCCGCGCCGCGCGTGATCACGACGACTTCCAGGCCGAAGGTCTCGCAGAGCACGGCCGCTGTCTCCCGGTCGTCGGCATGGCCGTGCCCGGGAAACAGAAGGTCGGCGGTCACCCTTGCCTCGTCGTCGTTCAGCTTCAGGAT
>CAYWBJ010000412.1:0-5291 GCA_964456165.1 uncultured Gemmatimonadaceae bacterium
TGTCGCTGCCGCGCCATAGTGCAGGATCGGTCGCCACGGCAGACGGTAATGAAGCCGGCGCCGGGACAGGATGAGGTTGGCCGCCGCGTAGAAGAGGTGGCTGGCCAGGGTGGCGGCGATCGCCCCCATGATCCCGGCCATCGGGATGAGCAGGAGATTGAGGGCCACGTTCATCAACGCCATCGCGCCCGTGATGCGCATCGTTAGGCGGGTCTCTCCGAGAGTGACGAGCAGGTTGCCGGCCATGACCCCGAAGCCGTAGACGACGAAACCCAGGGCCAGCAGGGGAAAAAAGGTCGAGGCCTGAGCGTAGGAGGGGGGGAGAAGCCAGCTCAGGACCGGTTCGGCCAGAAAGAGGGCGACGGCGAAGGCGGGCAACACGAGCATGGCGGCGTACCGGATCGTCTGGGTCATGTAATTGCCCAGGTCCTGGCGACGGTCGTTGTTCCACAGATCTGCCATGAGCGGCAGCATGACGAAATTGACCGGCGCCAGGAACGTGGTGAACAGGCTGGCGGCGGTGAAGGAGGCGTGGTAGAGCCCGACGGCTGCAGTGCCCATCACCGCACCGAGCACGTAGCGGTCGGTCGCATCGAAGATGCGGTAGAAGGAGGACTCGGGGACCAGGGGGAGGCTGAAGTCAAGGTAGGTGCGCAGGTGGTGGAATCGGGGCAGGCCCAGCCCAATGCGGAAGGCGATCGCGACTAGCCCGACACTCAATGACAGACAGCGGGCGGCGACCATGGCGAGCAGTACCAGCTGCAGATCCGGGTGGTGCCACACCGCGATGGCGATGGCGAGGATCTCGACGGTGTTATGCCCCAGCGCCAGCGCCGAATGAGTCAGCATCAGGCGGAAAGCGCGGAAGTAGGAGAGCACGACGTCGTTGACGGCGGTGACGGCCAGGAGCAGGGCGATGGCGCCGGCGTAGGCGGCAAGCCGCTCGAGGAGCGGAAGCCAACTGAGCAGGGGCAGAAAGAGATAGACCAGAAGTGCGCAGAGGCTGCCGCAGAGGCCGACGAAGAGTAAGATTGAGTAGAAGCCTTCCCGGATTTGCCCGCGGGCATTGATGCCGGCGAGGAAGTGCACTACAGCCCCCGAGAGTTGCAACGATACCCAGGGGATCAGCAGGGCGACCGTGACTGCAATCTGGGAATAGAGGCCAAAGTCGTCTGGGGTGAGGAATCGGGTGAGCAGGGGCAGCAGCAGCAGGTTGCGGCCGCTACGGGTCGCGGTTGCGGCCGCGGCGATGGTGACGTCGCGACCGAATTTGAGCCGATGCGCGTCCAATTCAGACGCTCAATGTCGTCGCCGCGAGCCCTGGAGCCTCGCGCCGTCCCTCGAGGCTCCAGCGGATGTCGTCGTCCAGGAACGGCGGCGACCCGGAGTTGCTCAGGCGTCTGATAGCGGGTTTGAAGTCGATGATCTCCACGTCGTTGGCGGCGTCGAGGCGGCGTAGGAACTGGTTGGGGCCGTCGAGATCATACCCCTCGGGATGGAAGCCCAGCAACTCGATTTGGTGGGCGAACTCGTCCGGCTCGATCTGGAGCTTGTCGGGCACAACGCACAGCAACAGGTGCTGGCCTTCGTCATGGGCGACGCAGGCGAACTCGGTTATCGCGCGTAGCGCGCGCGCGGTGTCGGGCAGGCTCGGAAGGGGGCCGGTGGCGAACAACTGCAGTGGCTGCGGGTAGGCCCGCTTCACCAATCCGATTTGCCCAAGTGCCCGCGCCCTGGGGGATTTGCCCTTGACCAGGTATAGCAGGGGGATCAATTCGGGATTGAGTGGACGTCCGAACTTGCCGTAGAAGTTGAGCTTGTGGTAGGTACCGTAACCGGCGAATCCGGCCTTGATGATCTGGGCTGGCTCCCCGGTTTCGCGGAGCCGGCTCTCTAGCAGTGACAGGAACGGTTCATCGAAGGGCTCGCCGATGCCCATGGCGAAGGCGTTTTCAAGCGCCAGAATGCGGGTGCCGTCGGGCCGCTCGGTGAGGTCCCCGTCGACGTCGCGAAAGCCGTAGCGTTTGCTCCGGTATTTGCTCCCGTGATTTGCGCGTCCGCGAAATCCGGGTCTGAGGGTGTAGCCCAGTGCGGGGCGGCCGATGAAGAGGGTGGCAGGCTTCCGCTCCTGCTGGGCCATGCCGCGTCGTGCCAGCAGCTCCAGCAGCAGGGTGCACGCCAGTAATGTCGCTATGTAGATCAGGGCATCTGTCATATATTTGCGGGAGAAGCATCGCGTGCGGCCGCCGCTTCCCCGCGGAAACCCTTCCGGCGTCGCGTGCGCCTCTCCAAGGTACCGAAATTCCCCCGAATTTTCCACTTGCCGTCTAACGTGCGCGAGCGGGCGCCGATATCGTGACACAGGTCCACATACCTGGTACCCAGAACCAGGATTTCAGGGTGATTTCCCGGCTGCTGGGCCAGCAGCCGGGGGCACGAGCCCTGGACCTGGGATGCGGGGGCGGACTCTATGCCCGGGAGCTGGCCGCCCGCGGGGCGTCGGTGGTCGGTCTGGATCCGCATGGCGAGAGCCTAGCGCAGGCCAGGGACAGGCTCGGGGGGATGTCCATCTGCTGGGTACGGGCGGACGCCCGTGATCTGCCGTTTCGCGACGATGCCTTCGACGCCATTACCTCGGTCGAGGTCCTTACCCATCTAAGTCCCGAGGTGCGTGAGCAGACGATGTTCGAGGTGGCGCGGACCGTCCGCAGCGGGGCACAGCTCTTCCTGACGCTGCACAACAGGTCGCGCCTGACGCTCAGCCGCTGGCTGCGCTTGCGGGCTCGTCTGCCCGTCTACCAGACCTCCAACCTCGACGTTTGGCCCACGACGCCTGGCGAGGCGCTGGCGCTGGCAGCCCGCTGCGGGTTTGTGGCGACGGCACGGGTGCACTACCTCAACTACTACCCTCGCTTCTCCGACTCGTTCGCGCGACGGCATCCGTGGTTGGCGCGGTTCATCGTGCTCGCTGAGGGGGCATTCGCGCGCACCTGGATCGTGCGCCGCTGCGCCATCACCTTTCTCCTGCGGCTTCGTGCCGGGGGCGCAAAGTGACCAGGAGCGTCCTCCTCTTCCAGGTCGTCGCGTTGGCGGTCGCAGTACTTGCAGTGTACAGCGGTGGACTCCAAAACGCGTTCCAGTACGACGATATCCACTCCCTCGTCGAGAATCCCCACGTGCGCTCCGTCGACAGCATCCCGCAGTTCTTCCTGCGCTCCGACCTGTTCTCGGTCGATCCCAAGAGCGGGATGTACCGGCCGTTGGTGCTGGTCTCGTACGCACTGAACCACGCCATCGGCGGGTACCAGGTCTTCGGTTACCACCTGGTCAACATCGCGCTGCACATTACCGTGAGCGGGGCGCTGTGCCTGCTGATCGGGTACTGGACGGAATCGGCCTTACGAGGGCTCGTGACCGGTCTCCTGTTCGCTCTGCATCCGATCAACAGCGAGACGGTCAACTACGTCAGCAGTCGCTCCGAATCGCTGTGCGCCCTGTTCCTGATTCTCGCCCTGTTCGCCTACCTGCGCGCGGCTTCGGGCAATGGTATGGTGTGGCGAGGGCTGTCGCTGCTGGCTTTCGCTGCCAGCCTGCTCTCCAAGTCGGTCGGAATCGCGCTTCCGGCCGTGCTTCTGCTGGTGGACTTCGTCACTGCCAGAGGCAGAGCTCTCGATCGGCGGCCTCTGGTCCTCCTGCGCCGGCACCTGCCGTACTGGCTGATCGCTGTCGCTTACCTGGTCATCGTGGGCGCGGCCCTGGACACCGCGCTGGTGAGCGAGCCGCTGCGCAGCGCGACAATTCAGGCTTGCACTCAGGTTAAGGCAGTGGCCTACTACCTCAAGCTGCTCGCCCTGCCGCATCCGCTGAATGTGGAGCACCAGTTCTTCCTCGCCAGCGGCGGCCCGGAGGCGCCGGTGGTCTTCGCCGGTCTGTTCGGCATCTCTTTGGTGGCGGTCACGGCAGCGGTCGGCAGGAAGTTGCCCGGGGGCCTGTTCTGGATGCTCGCAGCACTCCTGTTTCTCCTCCCGACGCTGGTGATACCCCTCAATGTGCTCGTCAACGAGCATCGGCTGTATCTTCCATCTGCGGTCTTAGCGCTTGGGCTCGGCGGCGCTCTGGCCTGCTTCTCCCGGCGCCGATTCGGGACAGCTGCGCTGGCTGGGGTGGCGCTCCTGTTGACGTTCGGCCTGCACGCCAGCAACAGGACCGTAGTCTGGAGCTCGCACGAGTCGCTGTGGACCGCTGCGCTACAGTGGGCGCCGTCGATGCCCAGGCCCAACCTGTACGTCGGCGATCACCACCGGGAAATTGGCGAGCACGAGAAGGCGCTCGCCGCCTATCAGCGGGCCTTGACGGTCTATCCCGAGGTGCTGAGCGGCGGAGATCTCCTGGCGATTCACAACAACCGTGGCTCTACGCTGCTGGCGATGGGCCGCAACGGGGAGGCGATAGCCGCGTATCGCCAGGCGTTGGAGGTCGACTCGACCTTCGCCAGATCGCGCGAGGCGCTGGATGCCCTGCTCGCTCTGCAGCAGAAAGAGCGGGACCCGCGGGCGAATGCCCTCTACAAGCAGGGGCTGCAGCTGATCTGGCGGGGGAATCTCGAAGTGGCGGTGCAGCGACTGCGGCAGTCCCTGGCGGCGCAGGCGCTGCCCGAAGCGTACCAGGCGCTGGCTCTGGCCTACAGGAGGATGGGGAAGATGGCCCTGGAGCTCCGCGCCTACGAGGATCTGATCGCCTTGGCCCCGGACTCTCCGCGCGCGGAGACAGCCCGCAGGGAGATTGAAGCGCTGTCGGCCACCGGCGAGCGGCGATGACGTCGGCCGGGGTTGGGGGATGGCGTCTTTTCCTGCTTCTCGCGGCGCTGGCGGTGGCAGTCTACGCCAACGCGCTGGGGAATCCGTTCCACTTCGACGATCTCCACTCCATCGAGCACAATCCGCACATTCGCTCGATCGCCAACCTGTCTGACTTCTTTGGCGATCCGCAGACCTTCTCGAGCGAACGCCAGGGGATGATGTTCCGGCCGTTGCTGCTGACCACCTACGCGCTCAACTGGGAGGTGGGGGACGACAACCCCGCGGGGTTTCGCTGGGTCAATATCGCGCTGCACGCACTGGCCGCGCTGCTGGCCCATCGCGTCTGCCATCAGATCACTGGAGACGCCAGGGTGGGGTTGCTGGCGGCGCTGATCATGGTGCTGCATCCGCTGCACTCGGAGCTGATCAACTACATTAGCAGCCGCTCGGACCTACTTGTCGCCGTTCTGGTCATGGCCGCCTTCGCGTTCG
>CAYWBJ010000413.1:0-2981 GCA_964456165.1 uncultured Gemmatimonadaceae bacterium
GGCGATCCCGATCTGGTCATCATGGGCAAGAACCGCAACGGCGACACCCAGACCCTGATCTACGAGAATGCCGCCGGCACCCTGACCGTGCGTCTGGACGCTGACCTCTTCGGCGCCAGCCTGGGCGATGTGGCGTGGGGCGACTATGACCGGGACGGGGACCTCGATCTGCTCGTCACCGGCCAGGACCAGTTCGAGAACCGCCGCACCTTCGTCTATCAGAGCCAGGATGGTCTCTTCGCCGCCGCCCGGACGCTCGACCAGATCTCCAGCAGCGCCGCAGACTGGGGAGACGTCGACAACGACGGCGACCGCGACATTGCTCTGATGGGGCTCGACGCCAGCGGCAGCGGACTCGGCAAGGTCTACTTGAACGACAGCGCCGGTTTCTCCGACGACGCAGTCCTCGAGCTCGCCGGACTCTTCGACGGCGAGGTAGTCTGGGCCGATTTCGACAACGACGGCGACCTGGAGCTTGCCATGTCCGGGTCCAGCGACGCGGGTGCGCAGCTCCTGGTGTACGGCAACGATGCTGGTCTGCTGGGGACGCCCACCGAATTGTCAGGCGTCGAGTCCAGCGATCTTGCCGTCGGCGACTACGACGGTGACGGCGATCTCGACCTGTTCGCCGGCGGGCGCACGGGTGCCGGCCTGGCCACCACCCTGTACCGGAATGACACCGGTATTCTGACCGGCCTGGAGGGACTCGACCTGCCCGGCCTGCAGGGTGGCGACCTGGCCCTGGGCGACTACGACAATGACCAGTTCATAGACCTGGTCATCGTCGGCAACGACGGCGGCGGCGGGGCGTTCATGGCGATCTACCGGAATCAGCTCGGCAGTCTGGAGACGCCCGACACGCCCTTCGCAGTCGATGCCGGGCTGGCCAACCTGCAAGCCTCCCAGCCGGTCGACTTCAGCGCCGTGTCGCTGGCCGATGTCGATGGCGACGGCGACCTAGACCTGTTCTCCACGGGACGCTTCGATCTCGTCACAGCGGCGCCGCAGGCCACGGTCAACGACAACATCGTCGCCGCGACCAACATCGCACCCGGGGTCCCGCCCGACCCCCTGGAGGAAGTGGACGGCGACGCCGTCACCCTCTCATGGGGTACGGCCTCCGAGGCCCCGGCGCCGCACGCCGTGACCTACAATCTCCGCGTCGGCACCGGGCCCGAGTCCCACGACGTGCTCTCCGGCAACGTGCCCATAGGACGGGGCAATGCTGGAACCAACCTGACTCGGCGCCTCCAAGGGCTCGAAAGCGGCACCTACTACTGGTCAGTACAGGCGATCGACGACGGCTACGCCCGCTCTGACTGGAGTACATCACGCCCCTTCATCATCGACACCGTACGTCCCCTCGCCGGCGTTCCCGAATTCAGCCGGTTACGCGCCGGTATCGGCCAGACGATCACCGCAGCCGTCCAGTTCCAGGACGTCCACTCCGGCATCGACCCAGCGGTCGATCCGGTCGTTCGCGCGACGATTGCCGGCGAGACGTTCCTTTTTTCGCAGCTCCAGTTCAACGGCACCGCCTGGAGTGGCGAGTTCACCGTCACCCCGCAGATGCCTTCCGGGATCGCCGACCTGACCGTCAGCAGCGTCGTTGACCTGCTCGGCAACGAGATCCTGGCCGACACCACCGTCGCTTCCTTCGAGATCGACACCCAAGTGCCAGCGGTTGCCGTGAGCACGCCGGCCGCCGGGGAAACGGGGGTCGCCAGTTCCACCGACGTCATCGCCATCACGTTTTCCGAGCCATTAAAACCCCCGTCGGTCATGTACAACGTCTACATCGAGCTCGACAACGAACCCCTGACCCTGGAGATCCCGCCGGAGTACGACGACAACCTCACCGTGCAACTGTTTCCGGAGGGCGGCCTTCGTCCGGGAACGCTGTACACGGTGCAGGTAGCAGCCGGCGTCCAGGACCTGTTCGGTAACCGCCCCGCCGCCGATTCGACGTGGACCTTCAGCACCGCGGTCCCCGACACCGGGCAAGTCTCGCCGGCCGCCGGCACCGCCGGCATTGCGGCAGTAGACGTTGAGATCAACGCCACCTTCGATAACCCGCTCATCGACACAGCCGTTAACGACACCAATGTGCAGCTGCTGCGGGAAGGTGAAGCGATCGCGATTGCTCCCAACTACGATCCCGATAGCCGCACCATCGCGTTCAACCCTCAGGAGCCGATCTGGGCTGGGACATCCTATCAGGTTTTCATCTCGGGCGCCGTGGGCGGCCCCCTGCGGCAGGCAATCGGCGACATACGCTGGAGCTTTAGCACGCAGGTGCCAGAAGTGACTACCCTGTCCCCCGCCGCCGGGGCGGCGGGTCTTGCTACGGCCGCCGTGCAGATCAGTGCCGCGTTCGACCATCCGCTGCTGGCCGACCAGGTGACCGAGGGCACCGTCCAGCTCCTGGAGGAGGGCAGTGAGGTCGAGATCGCCGCCGCCTACAAGGTGGCTGATCAGTCGATCCAGATCACTCCCGTCCAGGGGCTCGACCCGGGTACCGCGTACCAGGTCTTCATCTCGGGGGTAGTCGGCGGTCCCCTGCGACAGAGCGCGGGCGACATCCGCTGGAACTTCACCACCCAGGTTCCCGACACCACCGCCATCTCTCCCAGGTCAGGTGCTACCGAGGTGGACGCCGCAACGACCACCGTTAGCGCAGTCTTTGACCATCCGTTGCTCGACGACCACCTCGATGGCAACGTGCAACTGCTGCGCGAGGGCGAACCCGTGGCCATTCAGTTCGCCTACAGCGCCCCGGACCGCTCGATCACGATCACCGCCGACGGGGGACTCAAGCCCGGCACACCATACCAGGTCGCCATCTCCGGCGCTGTGGGCGGGCCGCTGCGGCAGGAAATAGGCGACTTCCGCTGGGGCTTCAGCACCCTCGTGCCCGAGGTCGACACCGTGTCCCCAGGTGCCAGCCAGGAAGTGGCATCCGGCACCCGCCGCATCGCCGT
>CAYWBJ010000414.1:0-45867 GCA_964456165.1 uncultured Gemmatimonadaceae bacterium
TCTGATCGTGGCTGCCGCTCAGGATGTTTTGCGCGCGAGCATGCAGAGAAACGCCGGCCTGCCGACGGTCCGATTGAAGCCGGCATCCACCAAGCGCCACAGCCGATACGGCCAGCGCCGGCTCCAGGTAGGAAAGCGGACCAGTTCCAGCAGCTTGTTGGTCAGCAGCACGGTCCGGTATACGTTCAGTCCGGCAGCCGCGAAGTGCGCTCCGAGCGCGCCCTCGTCGAAGCTGTGAAGGTGGGCGTTGGCTGGCGTGAAGCGGTTGCAGTGGATACAGAGGTGCTGAAGGATGTGCTCCCTGTGCGGCACACTCACCAGAACCCGCCCGCCCGGCTTGAGCACCCTGCCCACCTCCTCCAGCGCCGCGTCCACCTGCTCGAGGTGCTCCACCACCTCAGATAGTAAGACCGCGTCGAAGGCACTGGCGGCGAACGGCAGGTTATAGACATCTCCGACCTCGAAGCCGGCCGACCTGGGAAAACGGGATCTAGCCCCCTGCACACCGGAGAGGGCCACGTCCATGGCGGCAACGCTGGCTCCTTCCCGGCTACAGAGTTCGGCGAACCAGCCCGAGCCGGTACCGCAGTCCAGCAGTCTTTCACCAGGGCCAGGACGCAGGTGGCGCAGCAGCGCCTGCAACCGGCGGAACTCCGAGGTCTGGCGCAGCGGCGACAGTTCCTCCGGATGCTGAATGGCGGCGGCGTCAGCCTGGTAATGCTTTAGGTAATCGAGCATGCAAAAAAAAGCCTGCTCACGCAGCGCGGAGACAGGATTCAATTTAGAGTGGTGGCAAGCGCGGCGGTATCAGGCTTGGGCTTCGACCGTCTGCACCTCCGCGGAGACGCGCGCCCGTTCGTCGGCGTGGCTATCGTTCTCGGCGGCGGGCTGCTGCATGACATTCTCCAGGCTGTTGACGGCGTCGCGGAGATGCGTGAGACGAACCTCGCTGTCTCCGGTTTTCAGCTTCAGCTCATCGTATTCGCCTTCGGCTTCGCGCAGTTTAAGTCGGACCTCGTCAAGCTGCGGCTGCATCGAATCCAGCTTCACCTTGAGTCCCTTGAGGCGAATCTGGGTGGCGAACTTGGTGCCCAGAACGGCGAGAAATGCAATGATTGTGTAGATCATGCGTTCCTATGCTCGATGCGACTCTCGCAACAGGCACGTTGTGGGACCCCGCAAGCCTTTGAAACATAACCCTGCTAATACACTTATGTCAAACTCTAAAGCCCCGTCGCAGACCGGGTTACAGACTGCCGCAAAGCGCCGGGCCACGTTCCCGGTCACGACCAGAAAGCGGCAACCAGTGTCCGCGACTGGGAAATTAATGCTGGGCTCACCCCACGCCAACGCCCCACTTAAATGCGAAACAAGGAATTTATTAACAACAAGTTACAAGGGCACGTGAGAAATCATCGGCGTCTGGCACGGCGATTGCGTGCCATGTGACATCTCTGAGTGGTATCCGCTAGCGCGCCCTTTCCCAATCGCAAGAATGGGGAAGGGCGCGCGCTTTTGATCTATATCGGCCGTTACTTCCCCCACTTGCCCAGCGCACGCCTCCACACCGCTTCTATTTCACCGCGCGCGACGATGGCATCCTTCCAGATGTCGGGAAAGCAGGCCATGCCGTAGCCCGATCCCTTCGGACCCAGTTCTACGACTGCCCACAATTCCTTGCCAGCCCGTGCTCCCTTGAGCCACGCCTCGAGCATCGGGCGCAGGAAATTGTCGCGCCAGGTCGCGAAGTCAAGGTCGATCTGGCCCCGGCCGTTGGTCACCGGCGTCTGGCAGTGGCTGCCGGTGAATGGCCGGAAGTGGATGAGCTCGCCCATCTTCAGCAGGTCGAGGCGCACCCCCAGCCGCTTCCAGTAGTCGTGGGGACGCACCTGCTTGATGATGGCCGGGTGAGAGTGGTCGAAATTCATCCGCAGCCGCTCACCGTAGCGCTCCTGGTACGCGGCGGCCAGGCCGTAACCCTTTTCCGGCGTCTCGGTACAGGTGTCGCGATGGAACTCTATCGCCGGCTTGATGCCCAGCTTCTCACCAACCTGCATCACCTTCCGCGCCACCACCACCGCCTCCTTCGTTCCGGTGTCGTGGTCGCACAGCTGCACGTTCACGTGGATCGCGCCGGCTGCGGCGAACGGCTTGAGGTGGGGCTCGGCCTGGGCGACCGAGCCCACATCGACCCCGCCGACGTGCGTTAGGCCATGCTTGTGCAGAGCGGCGACCACGTCAGGCCCCGCACCGCTGCTGTAGCCGGCGAACCCGGCCTCCTTGGCGCGCCGCACTCGGGTATCAGCCGACCACGGCTTCTTCGGCGATGGATAGTTCGTCAACGTCCAGTCGGCCGCACAGATGTGAAGCTTCGGTTTGTTCCTTCTCCTGACCTTGGCCATCTAGCCCTCCCTTGAATGAACCTGCTGCGGTTGTGTCACACCGGAGATCCGCTCCGCCCCGGCGTAGACGTTAAAACTGCGATCTCTGAGAAAGCCCACCAGGGTCATGCCCGCGTCACACGCCAGGTCGACCGCCAGGCTGGACGGAGCGGAGACGGCGGCGACGAACGGGATTCCCGCCGCATGGGCCTTCTGCATTACCTCGAAGCTGGCGCGCCCGCTGACCATGAGCACGCACGCCGGGGGCAGCGTGGCGTTTCGCACCACGTACGACCCGACCACCTTGTCCACCGCGTTGTGGCGCCCCACGTCTTCCCGCAACACGAGGAGTTCCCCAGCCGGGTCGAACAGCGCTGCCGCGTGCAGCGACCCGGTCCGCTCGAAGACCTGCTGCGCCTGACGCATCCGGCCGCTCAAACCTCCGAGGATACTGCGGTCGACCTGGAAACGGACCGGTAGCGGCTCGGCCCCACGCAGCACGGCCGCGCTGCTGGCCTTGCCGCAGATGCCGCAACTCGAGGAAGCGTAGAAGTTGCGCTGCACCGCCTCGCGATCGAATTCGACACCCGCGGCGAGACGGACGTCGACCACGTTCTCCAGGTTGGGCGGCTCGGCCGTCGGGCAGTAGCTGATCGCCGCCAGGTCAGCCGGTCCGCTGACAATCTGCTCGGTCAGGAGGAAGCCGGCGGCCAACTCAAAATCATCGCACGGCGTCCGCATGACGACAGCGATGGGAAGTTCGCCGATGCGGATCTCCAGTGGCTCTTCGGCGGTGAGCGCATCGTCGTCGGCGCGTCCCCCGCCGTCGTCAACGCGCAGGATCCGCCGCACAGCGACCCGCTCCCGGCCTGCCACATCGGCCCCGGGCGTTGGAGCCTCTCGGCTCTGTTTCGACACCGCCATCTACATCGGTCCAATCCGTTCGGGGCCCTGGTCCATCGCCAGCATCGAGGCGTCGAAGCTGCGGTGCATCAGGTCGCGGAGGAGCAGCTGTGCCCGGGGTTCGTCCCACAGGTTGTCGAACTCTCCCGGGTCCTCCTTAAGGTCGTAGAGTTCACCGAGGCCGTGGCCGTGGTAGACGACCAGCTTGTGACGGGCGTCGCGGTACATCGTGGCATACGTGCCGTCCGCCATCGCGAGGGCGTTGTAGTACTCGCTGCGGACGAAGTCCCGGTGGTATCCCGGATCGGCCGCACCGCTGAGGATCGGGAAAAGCGAGCGGCCCTGCATTCCTCCAGCTTCCTCGCCCGCCAGCTCGAGCAGGGTCGGCGCCTTGTCGGTGAGCTCCACCAGCGCATCGCTGCGCAGGCCTTCCTCCAGCAACCCCGGGCAGGAGAACACGAGGGGTACTCGGACCAGACCATCGTAAAAGCGGCAGCCCTTCATGATCAGGCCGTGATCGCCCATGGTCTCGCCGTGATCGCTCGTGAAGATGACCACCGTATCGCGACGCTGGCCGGACTCCTCGAGCGCTGCCAGCATACGTCCCACCTGGTCGTCGATCAGCTTTATCATGGCGTAATAGGCTGCCTTCAGGGTCCTGGCATCCCGTCCGCCGGGGGAGTCCGGTTCCTCGAGACCGGGCGTGGGCGAGCACGCCAGGATGGGGCTGGGAATGTCGAGGTCGTCCGGATGCTTCCCACGTGACTGGAAATCGACGGCGGCAAGCACTTCCTGCTGCCGCAGGTCAGATTCGCGGAACAACGGGTCCGGCATCGCGGCGGGATCGAACTGCTCCCGGTACTGGCGCGGCGGGTTGAACGGCGCGTGGGGGTCGTAGATGTTGACGCTGGCCAGCCACGGTCCCTCCCGGTCCTGCCGGATGAAGTCGATAGTCTTCTCGGCGCACCAGGTGGTCTGGTGCAACTCGGCCGGCACGCCGTCCAGGTCCCGGCTCAGTTCTGCCAGGTCCCCTCCCCTGCTCCTGACCCAGTCGGCATAGTCGTGCCCCTGTGGCCAATCGTCCCGCGGAGCATGGCTGTACTGCCAGTAACGGTAGCCGTCGTCAGTCCGCGGCTCGACGCGCTGGTAGGCACTGGCCAGGTGGAACTTACCGATCAGGCCGCAGTCGTAGCCGGCGTCGGCCAGGACTCGCGTGACCAGCTGAGCAGCGGCCGGAAAAAAGCGGTTGCCGTTGCCGTTTACGTGCAGGGTGCTGGGATATTGACCCGTGAGGAAGCTGGCCCGGCTGGGAGTGCAGATTGGGCTCTGGCAGTAGGCGTGAGTGAAGGCCACACCCGACTCTACCAGGCCGTCGATGTTGGGAGTCGAAACGGCGGGGTTGCCCAGAGCCCCGATCGTGTCGTAACGCTGCTGGTCGGTACAGATCCAGAGGACGTTGGGCCGCTCCATCCGCGTTAGAAGAACCCCGTATACCCGAAGCCCAGGCCCGAGCGGGTATCGCGCTCACCGACGCTGTGGTGGCGCTCGCTGCTGTTGTGGGTCAACGGCATGTAGGATTCGGCGCCGGGGTTAGGCGGGTCTGGACGCCGGCCCTGGTGACCACGCGGACGCCCGCTTGCTGGAACGGGTCAAACCGGGCACCTAGTAGACGGGTGTCCACGAGGGCGGCGGCGACATAGGGCGTCAGGCCCTGCCCGTCGCGGCCGAAGAAGAGGGTCACCTCCGGTCCGAGTCCCCCGCGGGCGGCCTCGCCCAGGTGCCGATCGCCGCTGTTCATGTTGTCGTCGGAATCCTGGTCTACTGCCGGCCTGCCCCCGAAACCGACCAGTGTTACCATAAGCGCGAGCGCCGCTGCGATCACCGGAGCCGCGCGCCTATCGGCTGAATTGAGTTGCTCCAATTCGATCTGTTGCCGCATGTCGATTGCCGTTGGAGAGGTCAATGTATCTCTGTCGCAAAGGCCGGGCAACCGCTCTCCCTCCCTGTCCGGACCGCCCGGCGCCGGCATTCGTTCCAGACCGACATTGGACCCGGTAAGCTTGGCTCTGCAGAACCGGATGAGCAGGCACTGGACCAGCAGCGTCCGCAACCTACACTACGCGACCGAAGCCCCGAGATGTCGCCACCTGCCCACGCTCGACAGCCGTCTTCGATCCCGACCCGGCCGCGAGGATCGGCTTTACCGCCAACCACCTGAACGCCGGCATCAACTGCCGATCTACCCTGCCTCCCACACCCGCATGCCGGAAATCCTCCTGGCGCAGGCGACCTGAGGCTCAGCGCGAGAACCGTTCGCGCACGAAGGCGATCGCCTGCTCGCGGTCGGCCACGCTGCCGTCGAGCTGCGCATCCTCCAGGGAGGCGAGCATCTCCCGGAAGCTGGGTCCCGAGGCGTAACCCATCCCAATCAGATCGGCACCGGTCAGCAACGGTTGCGGACGCAGGCAGTCGTCCGCGGCCGCCAGCTGCTCACGGCAGAAGGCATAGACGTCGAGCATGCGGTGGCTGGCTAGACAGTCCAGCCGATGCAGCTCGAGGAGCTCGGGGAACAGGGGCTGGCGCAGCATGCGCTTGAGCTTGCTGGGCCGCATCTCCCTGGCGCGCCCGATCCGCATGTGCTGAGCGGTCAGCTGTACGATGCGGTCGGTCTCCCGGTTCGACATCCGCAAGCCTCGGCAAATGTCTGCTGCCATCTCGGCACCAGCTGCATCGTGACCGTTGAAGCGGATCCGATCGGTCCGGCGCATCGTCTTCGGCTTGCCGATGTCGTGTAAAAGAGCTCCCCAAGCGAGGGTGGCGGATGGCTTCTCCAAATCGTCGAGAAGCAGCTTCACGTGGGTCCAGACATCCCCTTCGGGGTGGAACTCCGGCGGTTGCGGCACGCCGTCCATCGCCACCACTTCGGGCAGGATGTGGGCGAGCAGGCCGGCATCGAGCAGCATCTGCATACCCGCGCCCGCCCGTCCCTGGGTCAGGATCGCCGTCAGCTCATCGCGAATCCGCTCCCGGCTGACCTGCAGGATGTTGGAGGCGCCTGCCCTGATGGCGGCGAAGGTCTCGGGCTCGATCGAGAACTGCAGGCGCGCGGCGAAGCGCACCGCCCTGAGCATCCGCAGGTAGTCCTCGGCGAAGCGCTGCTGCGGCCGGCCAATCGCCCGGATCAAACCGGCAGCGATGTCCTCCCTGCCACCGACGTGGTCTATCGTCTGCCCGGCGACCGGATCGTAGAACATGCCGTTGATGGTGAAATCCCGCCGGTGGGCATCGGCGACCACGTCGGCAAACTCGACCTCCTCGGGATGGCGTCCGTCGAGGTAGGGACCGTCGCGACGCAAGCGGGCAACCTCGTACTCGCCGTCGTCGAGCAAGATCAGGGTGACGCCAAACTGCGCACCCACCGGGACAACGCGATCGAATAATCCCCGCACGACGGCGGGATCGGCATCGGTGGCCACATCCCAGTCGAGCGGGGGACGCCCCATCAGCCAATCGCGCACGCAGCCGCCCACCAGCAACGCCTGATGTCCTCCGGAGCGCAGCTTTTCGATAATCTGCAGCGCCCCGGAAGGGATCGGGTGCATCAGCCTGTCGCCCCGTAGCGCGGGGTGGGGCTACCTGATCTTGAACTGCTGGACGGGACTGACGGAGTTCTCGGTGCCGTCGTTCCTGGTGCTGGCGATAACCTTCCAGTAGTAGATGGCGCCGGGAACCAGGCTGTTGAGGTCACCTGTGGCGTCACGGCGTCCGGCGAAGGTGGCCGAGGTCAGGTCGGTGACCCCGATCGCCGAGACTTCGCCGCTGGTGGGCGAGGTCGTGACGACGACGCGGTAGCTCTCCGCGTCAGGCACCGGGTGCCAGCGGAAGACCGGAGTCGTCGAGGTGAGCTCCCCCTCCATCGGCTCGATCGGCTCGGGCTCGGGCAGGGCGACATCGGCGATCGGCGCCGACGAGAGACTCTCCTTGTCACCCCGGTCTAGCGCGGTGACGCGGTAATAGTAAACGACGCCGACGTCGATCAAGCGATCCACGTAACGCGGCTCGAGGCTCAACCCGATCATGTTTTCGGGTCCGACCTCGAAACCGGCGTCGGTGGAGCGGTAGACGCGATAGCCGACCAGGTCGGTCTCCACATTCGCCTGCCAGTCGATCAGGATCTCGAGTTGCTCGAAGATGGCGATGTTGTGGGCGAGCGCCTGCACACCAACGGGTGCAAATGGCGACAGGTTGTTGAACGGCTGCCCGCTGACCACCTGCGAGCGCTCACTCTCGTGTCCAGAGCGACTGATCGCAGTGACGAAATAGGAATAATTCGTTTCGTACTCCAGCCCCTGGTCCTCGAAGCTGGTGCCGTAAGTCGTGTCGACGGCGGTCGAAACCTCGGCCCCGGAACTGCGGTACACGATGTAGGTCTCTACACTACCCCCCGCCGGCCGCTCCCACTGCAGCCAGATCTCGCCGTCGCGGATGCGCTCGACGCGCAGGTTGCGCGGGCTGCTCGTGGGGCCGGACTCGAACGAAGTGCCAGCGGGCGCAAGACTGTCGCCCTCGCTGCCACAGCCGGTCAGGGCCAGGCCGGCGAATGCGGTGATGATACCCGTGATTAAACGCATGGCAAACCTCTCCTGGAAGTACCGCTTCCCAAGCTGCAGTGATTCCGTGTGGTGTTCGAGGGGATTCGCCGTGGGGCAGCTGCCAGGGGGATGGGTCGGGCGGCCACACTTGCCAATATCGCCATAGTCCGGCCAAATTTCAAGCAGCCCCGCGCCCTTGCATCTCCTGAGTCAGCCTCATGGTTCTCCTGCGTTGGATTGTCGGGTTATCCCTGCCGTCGCTGCTGGTCGGCCTGCTGCTGCTCGGGCTGCTGGCACGGGAATTCCACCGGCCGGACCTGACCGTGCGGCTCGGCGCCTGGCTGCTGCAGGGCAACCGGGAGCGCCAGACCGCCGGTGCGGTCTGGCAGGGGATCCTGGCGAGCCGGCGCAGCCGCGATCTGCTCGAGCGCCCCCCCGACCTGGAATCGCTGCAGGTGGCCTCGCTGCCGAAGCCGCTGCTGCGCAGCCGGTACACACTGGAGCGCGTCAGCAGCGAGTTTCTCGTGATAGCCAGCCACGAGCGCAGTACCCCCCTGTCCACCCGCGAAATCCCGCGGGAGCAGATGCAGGAGCTGGCCACCTCCCTCCAGCGCTACCAGCAAGGCAGCGCGCTCCTCGCCGAGCTACGGCTGTCCCGCGCCTCCTTCCGGACCCATGCTTTCGTCAGGGCGCAGATCGCCCTGGAAGACGGTTCCATCTTTCCGCTGCTGCTAAAGGAGCTGCAGAAGGCCAACGACCCGCAGGCCTGGACATTCCTCGAGATGTCGCCCGAGGACGAGCAGCACTGGCGCCAGGCTCTACGTGCGAATTTCTCGCCGGACGACCAGGGCAGCGCACCGGACACGACGACGACGTTGTACCGGGCCAGCGCCGCGGTGGTCGGCAGCCTGGTCGACTCGCTCTACTCGGCCGAAGTCCGGCGTCTGCAGCGAACCTGGCAATACGGAGGCGAGATGCAGATCAGGCTCACCCGCAGCGTCGACAGCTTCGCCGGTTACGTCGTCCTGCCGAATCAGGCACCAATCCCCGTCTCCTTCCCGCTGGCCACGATCGCACCCATCATCGGCGCCGTCAGGCAGGCACCGCGGGTAGCTCCGTGAGTCCTTGGCGCCGGCCCCTGATCGTCGGCAGCACCATAGCGGCACTGTTGCTCGGAGCCGGCGCAGGCGCCGCATACTGGCTCGTGCGGGATGTGGTCGCCGACCTGCCACGGCTCCCGGCCGACCCGGCCGACCTGGGTGCCCGGGCCGGAACCGAGATCTACGCGGCCAGCGGCCAGCGCCTCTTCAGTTTCAACCAGAGCCGCGAATGGGTGCGCATCGACCAGGTGACCCCGTACGTCCTGCAGGCGCTGGCAGCCACCGAGGACGCCTCGTTCTACCGCCACCGGGGTGCCGACCTGAAGGCGCTGGCAGCAGCCCTCTACGTGAACCTGCGCGACGGCTTCGGCAGCCGCGGCGGTAGCACCCTGACTCAGCAGCTGGTCAAACGCCTGTTCTTCTCGCCGCAGAAGACCCTGCGCCGGAAGGTGGCCGAGATTCTCCTGGCGCTGGAGCTCGAAGTCCTCTTCGCCCAGACCTTCCCGGGCGACGTGTCCACATCCGCCGGCGGCACCCGCCCGGCATACAAGGATCGCCTGCTCGAACTCTACCTCAATACCGTGTTTTACGGCGCCAACGCCTACGGCATCGCCGACGCGTCCGCCGTCTACTTCGGCCGCCCACCACACGCCCTGTCGCTGCCGCAGGCAGCCCTGCTGATCGGCCTCATCAACGCCCCGACCGCCTACAACCCGCTGCAGCACCCGGAGCGGGCAACGCGGCGGATGCAGCACGTCCTCGAGCGCATGTACCGCACCGGTTTCATCTCGCGCTCCGCCCGCCGCTCGCACGCCCTGGTGCGGGCGGAGCAGCTGATCGATCCCCATCGGGAACCAGAGAACCCGGCCCCGTACTGGGTAGAAGCGATCAAGTCCGAGATCGCCCGCCGCTGGGGGACCGAGGTGCTGCGCTACGGTGCGCTGACCATCCACACAACGCTGGAGCCGGAACTTCAGAAGGCAGCCGAGGAGGCCGTCGCCGCGGGACTCGCCGACCTGGATCGCCGCCTGGGCTTCCCTCCCTACGAAGGGGCTGCCGCGGCCGAGCGCCGCCGCTATGTCCAGGCCGCCATGGTCTGCCTGGATCCACACTCCGGGCGCGTCAAGGCGATGGTGGGCGGACGCGACATCTTCATCAGCTACTACAACCGGGCGTTGACCGCGCGGCGACAGCCCGGCTCCGGCTTCAAACCGTTCGTCTACCTGGCCGCCTTCGAGGCCGACGTCGCCTCTCCGGTTTCCGTGTTCGTGGACGAGCTGGTCAGCTACGAGGTCAAGGACGAGATCTGGGAGCCGCGCAACTTCGCCGACATCTACCTCGGACGCACCACCGCCGCCTGGGCGCTGGTCAGGTCGGCCAACTCCACCGCGGTACAGGCCACCCAGCTCGTCGGGCCCGATCGGGTTGCCGGTATGGCCCGCCGTCTTGGCTTTTCCGGCCCCATGGAACCGCACCCGAGCATCGGCCTGGGAGTGAATGAGGTCTCAGTTCTAGAGATGGCCTCGGCCTACGGTGCTCTGGCCGCTTCCGGTCTGCTGGTCGAACCGACGCTGGTGACCCGGATCGTCGACGATCAGGGACACGAGCTGTTCGCCCACGAGCCACGCATCGCCCAGGCGGTGGCACCGGAGCTGGCGGGGCAGATGGTGAGCCTGCTCGAGCAGGCAGTCGACCGTGGCACGGGACAGCGGGTTCGTGCGTCGGGGTTCGCCCACCCTGCCGCCGGCAAGACGGGGACGACCAACGACAACACCGACGCCTGGTTCACCGGCTTCACCCCCGAGCTTGCCGCCAGTGTCTGGCTCGGCTTCGACGATCGCCGCGGTCACAGGCTGGTGGATGGGGAAGGAGAGCAGATCACCGGGGGCAACAGCGCGGCGCCGATCTGGGCGGCATTCATGACAGAAGCCACCAGGGGTACCAGGCCGACCGCGTTTCCCGAAGTACCGGCACTGCAGCGTCACCTGATCGATCCCCGCGCCGGCACCAAGATCGCGGCTGCCCGCGATACATTGGTCCCGGCCGGCCTCCCCGTGCTGCTGCGTCCGGGAGAGCGATTTGACCGCCAGCCACTCTCCGCCCGCCCTTGACCGGAACGGGCATCCCCCCTACCCTCCTGTCCCGGCATGAATTGTGCCGCGAAATGCGTCAACCAGCTCTGGCGCAAGGGGACAAGCAGGGCACCCTGGAGTAACGTGCGATGAGCGTCATTGCCTCTCGAGCATTAGTCAGCGTCTACGACAAATCGGGGATCGACGGCTTCGTCACCGCCCTCCGCGACCTCGACATCGCGGTGATCAGCACCGGTGGCACCGCCAACGCCATACGCGATGCCGGCGTGGCCTGCGCCGACGTTTCCGAAGTTACGGGATTCCCGGAAATGATGGACGGACGCGTGAAGACCCTGCACCCGGGAATCCACGGCGGTCTCCTCGCCCGGCGCGACAACCCCGACCACATGGCCACCCTGAGCGCGCACGACATAACCCCGATCGACCTCGTCTGCGTCAACCTCTATCCGTTCGAGGAGACGATTGCCCAGCCGGGGTGCACCCACGCGGAGGCAATCGAGCAGATCGATATCGGTGGCCCCGCGATGTTGCGTTCGGCCGCCAAGAATCACCAGAGCGTGTACGTCTTGAGTTCGCCGTCCCAGTACGAAGAGACCGTCGAGCGCCTGCACCGCGACGAGGGCCGCATCGATCCCGAATACGGCCTCCGACTGGCCCTCGAGGTCTACCGGACCACGTCCACCTACGATGCGGCCATCTCCGCCTATCTGGCCACACAGGTCGAGCTCTCCGCGCCGGCCAGCTGATCTCACGCTTGAGGACCTACCCAATCCATCGCGGCCGGGTCGCGACCCTATCCAACCTTCTCAGCATTATCCGACTGCTGCTGGCCGCGCCCATCGTCTACCTGCTCTCCTTCAACGCCGCCCCATACAATCGCTGGGCCGTCGTACTGACACTGGTCGCCGGCGCCACCGACTTCTTCGACGGACAGATCGCCCGCCTGCGCGACACCGTGTCGGACCTGGGCAAGTACCTGGACCCTTTCGCCGACAAGGTGCTGGTAGGCGCATTGGCGGTATACCTCGCCTTCTACCGCGGCAATATGCCCGACTGGTTCGCGGTTCTCATCGTCGCCAAGGATCTGCTGATCGTGATCGGGGGCTCGGTGCTGATGACGCGGGGCGTTGTGGGACAGGCCGAGGGACCGGGCAAATACACCGTCTGCGCCGTTATCGTGGTGATCGCCACCTACATGCTCAACCTGGACGCGGTCGGCCGCTGGGCGATCCTGCCGGCGATCCTGCTGACCCTCTACTCAACCTATTTCTACTACCTGAAGTTCCTGCGACTGCTGGAGCCGGAGGCCGGCTTGGTGCTGCGCGCAGTGCTGCCGGGGATATTGACCCTTGCCGCCGTCACCGCCCTGGCCCTGGCCCTGAGCTGCTGACGGCACCTCACCGGCACGGGCCGCCGCTTACAGGATGTCCTCGGCGTGCTCCGCCAGGTGTGTCTCCATTGCCGCCATGCCCGCACTCTGATCCACGCTGCAGCCCTCCTTGGCGAACGCGACGCCGAGGGCATGCAGCACCCGGAACAGGTTGGGCGCCCGGCACTGCTCCCCCATCTGACCGATGCGGACGATGTTCAGACCGAAGGCTCCCGAGATCTCCACCTTGAACATTCCGGACATGTAGTCGCGGGCCCTGGCGCTGTCGACCCCGTCAGGAACGTCGATGGCGACGACCGAGTTCAGGCGATATTCGACTGGAGCCGACAGTTGGAGTCCCATCGCCTCGATGCCAGCCTGGAGGGCACGCGAACTCTCCCGGTGACGGGTGAACCGACGCTCCAGGGTTTCCTCACAGATCAGGCGCAAGGCCTCGTGCAGCGCCAGCAGCCCCGGGACCGGCGCGGTGTAGTGGTAGGCCTGTCCCTCCCAGAATTCCTGCGCCCGCAGGACGTCGAGACACCAGTGAGGCTTGGCCCCAGGGCGCTCCTTCAGCACCTCCCAGGCCGCATCCGAAAACACGATCAGTGCCACCCCGGGCAACGACGACAGCCCCTTTTGGCTGCCGGTGAAGACCACGTCGATGCCCCACTCGTCGGTCTTGAACGGCATCGTGCTGAGGGTGCAGACCGAATCGACGATCGTGAGGGCGCCGTGCTGCTTTGCCAGGCGGACGATTTCGGGCAACTCGACCGTCCAGACGCCGCAACTGGTCTCGCCCTGTACCATCGTCACCACGTCGTAGCTGCCGCCAGCCAGCTTCCCGGCCACCAACTCCGCGCCCAGCGGCTGGCCCTCTTCCACCTCCAGCACATCTGTCTCGGCGCCGACACCGCGGGCCATCTCGGCGAAACGCCCGCTGAACCAGCCGGTCTTCAGTACCAGAACGCGGCGTCCGGGCCACAACAGGTTGCCCACCGCCATCTCCATGGCGGCCGAGGCCGGGCCCGAGACTCCGAAAATGTGCTCGGCGTTGGTCTGGAAGGCGTAGCGGCCCATCTCCTTGACGTGGCGCACGACCATGTCCATCGTGCGGCCGAGATGGTTGATCACCATGCTGCCGGCGGTCGCCACTTCGGCCGGCACGGGAACCGGCCCAGCCCCCATCAACAGAAGCGGCTCGGAGGGCAGCAGCTGAGTCAGCGGTGGCAGACTCGGCCGCACCACCTCGCGGTCGACCGAGCTCATATGTTGAGCGCCTCTCCGTAGGCTTCACCCGCCGCCTCCATCACCGCTTCCGACAGGGTCGGATGGGCATGTACGGTGTGCAGCAGCTCCTCGTAGGTCGCCTCGAGCTTGCGCGCCAGACAGACCTCGGCTATCAACTCGGTGGCCTCCGCCCCGACCATCGCCGCACCCAGGATCTCGCCGTACTGTTCGTCAAATATCAGCTTGACCAGGCCATCGGTCTCGCCGGCCGCCTGCGCCTTACCGCTGGCCATGAACGGAAACCGCCCCACCTTGACCGCGCGTCCGGCGGCCACCGCTTCCGCCTCGGTCATGCCGACGCTGGCCACCTGGGGCTGGCAATAAGTGCAGCTGGGGATGTTGGAGCGGTCGATCTCATCCCGCTCAAATCCGGCGATGAACTCAGCGGCGGCCACCGCCTCCGCCGACGCCATATGGGCCAGCTGCGGCGGGCCCACCACGTCTCCGATAGCGTAAACTCCCTTAACGCTGGTTTCGAGCCGACCGTTGACCTGGATCGCTCCCTTCTCCATGCGGACCCCGAGGGCCTCCAACCCCATCCCTTCGACATTGGCGCGCACGCCCACGGCCATCAGCACCTTGTCGACCGTGGCCACGGTCTCCTTTCCATCCCCCTCGTAACGCACCTCGACCTTGCGCCCCTTTGATTTGACTCCCGTCACCCCGACCCCGGTGGCCACCGCGATCCCCTGCTCTTCGAGGCTCTTGACGAGAACCTGGGCTACCTCCGCATCCTCCCGCGGCAGCACCTGCGGCAACGCCTCGACGACGGTCACCGCAGTGCCGAAAGCATTGTAGAAGTAGGCAAACTCGATACCGATCGCCCCAGCCCCGATGATGAGCATGCTGGCCGGCTGCTTCGCGGCGACCATCGCCTCGCGGCTGCTGATGACCTTTTCGCCGTCGATCTCCACGCCCGGTATGGTCTGGGGACGGCCCCCCGTGGCGATGATGACGCTACCGGCGCTCAGGGTCTGCTCGATTTTGCCGCCACGGCTCACCTCCACCTTCTTCATAGGCGTGATGCGACCGTCCCCCTTGAACACCTGCACCTTGTTCTTGCCCATCAGGTACCCGACACCCTTGGCCAGGTTTCCCGCCACGCCGCGGCTCCGGGAGATAACCTTGTCCCAATCGTAGTCGACCGCGTCCACCTTGAAACCGAACTCGTCGGCACGCCGGAACAGGCGGTAGAGCTCGGCCTGCTTGAGCAGCGCTTTGGTCGGAATGCACCCCCAGTTGAGACAGACGCCACCAAGGCTCTCTTCCCGTTCGACCAGCGCCGCGCTCAAGCCCAGCTGCTGAGCCCGAATGGCCGCTGTGTAACCGCCCGGTCCAGCGCCGATGACCACCACGTCGAAACTGCCTGCCCCCTCAGTCATTCCTGCCTCGATTCCTTTGAGTTGCTTGCCGGTCGCCGCAAAAAACGCGATTAAATATAAATGGCGGCATTCGAAATCGGCAAACCGACCACCACTAAGTATCGACTGCAGACGAGCTTAGGTCTGTTGGAGAAATGGCACTACTGCCCGAACAGGTGAGGAGCCGCAACAGCGTTTCGATCTGCGCGGGCGACACCCTTTTACAGGGTGCGCAAATCCTCGGCGATCGCAACGTCGCCGGGGCGCCGGTAGTCGATGGAGACCACGCGGTCTGCGGCATTATCAGGACGACCGACATACTCACATGGATAGAAAGGGACGGGATCGAACCTTGACCGACAGCCTGACGATCTACACCGACGGTGCCTGTTCCGGCAACCCGGGACCGGGCGGCTGGGCAGCACAGATCAAGTACGCCGACGGCAGCATCCTCGAACTCGGCGGCTACGAGGCGGAGACGACCACCAACCGGATGGAGCTCACGGCCGCCATCCGCGCCCTGGAGACAGCCGACCATGCCGACGGCATCCTCATCGTAACCGACAGCGAATACGTCCTGAAGGGCATCACCCAGTGGATCCACGGGTGGAAACGCAGGGGCTGGAAGACGGCGGCGAAGAAGCCGGTGCTCAACCAGGACCTGTGGCAGCGCCTGGACGAACTGAACAACTCCTCTGTCGGTTGGGAATACACCCGCGGCCATGCCGGCGACCCGAACAACGAGCGCTGCGACGACATCGCCCAGGCCTTCTCCCGCGGCGAATCCCCCGAGTTGGCGAACACGACCGCCTAGGCGGTCACTCGATCCAGCCCCGCATCCGGTAGACCAGGATCGACCCGTACTCCTGCAGCGCCGAGGTCGAGGCGTTCAGCCCCTTGATGTTCAGCAGCAAGTCGCGCGGCAGGAAGCTTCTCTCCACCACCTCGACATCGGTGGACGCCGGCACTACCTCAAACCCCTGGGTGCGGAAAACGGCCGCAGCCCGCGGCATGTGCTTGGCCGAGGTGACCAGCAGGATGCGATTGATGCCGCGCTCCGCCAGCAGCTGGCGGGTGTAGTAAGCGTTCTCGTAGGTGTTCCGCGACCGTTTCTCCAGCAGGATTGCCTCTGGAGGTATACCGCATTCTAGAGCCAGCATACGCATGCTGGCTGCCTCGGTCAGGTCGGAATCGCCTAAGGCCGTGTGGCCGCCGCTGAGCACCAGCAGGGGCGCCCGTCCCAGCCGCGCCAGGCGCATTCCGTAGAGCAGGCGGTCGACGGAGGAAGTGGCCTCGACTTCGGCGCGGGGCGGGATCGGCGCGACCGTCATGCCGCCTAGGACGACGATCGCCTCCGCCTCCGGGCATTCCTCGGCGCGCCGGATCTCGTAATCGTTCTCCAGCGATCGCACCATCGCCTCGCCGACCAGGTGGTTACCGAAAAGGACCATAACCAGGATCCCGGCCACCACCACCCGGTGGCCCCACTTGCGGGACCAGCGCCAGTAGAGGAGCGCGCCGGCAAGCCAGAGCAGGGAGCTGAGGCCGAGCGGCGCCACCAGCGGCTTGAGCATCTTGCCGATCAGGATGAACATGGCCCCGTGCCCCGTCAGGCGGCGGTCCAGCCGCCGTCTACGGAGAACGCGGTGCCGGTGACGAAAGACGCGTCGTCAGAGCAGAGCCAGAGGACGGCGCCGGCCACCTCCTCGGGCTCACCAACCCGGCCCATCGGCTCGCGCGCCAGCATCCGCTCGCGCGCCTCCGGCTCCTTCATCCGCTTGGCGATCATGGCGGTGTTAATGTAGCCCGGGCAAACGGCGTTCACGCGAATGTTGCGGTCGGCGTACTCGAGCGCTGCGGCCCGGGTGATGCCGACGACCCCGTGCTTGCTGGCCACGTAGCCGACCATATTGGGCAGCCCCACCAGGCCGGCGGCGGAAGCAGAGTTGACGATCGCGCCGCCACCTTGCTCGAGCATCTGCTGCACCTGGTATTTCACGCAAAGCCAGACGCCGGTGAGGTTCACGGCGAGCACCTGGTCCCAGTTCTCCTTCGGGTACTCGTGCAGGGGGCCGATGGCGGCCAGGTGAGCGGCGTTGTTAGCAGCATTGTTGAAGCAGCAGTCGAGGCGGCCATAGGCCTCCACTACCTGCCGCACCACTGCCTTGACCTGCGCATCATCACCGATGTCGGCTTCGATACTGAGTCCGCTCCCGCCCGTCTCTTCGATACTCGCTACCGTCTCGGCCGCCGCCGCCCCGTCCAGGTCGACGCTGGCCACAGTCGCCCCTTCCCGGGCCAAGGCCGCGGCAGTGACCTGCCCGATGCCGGCCCCGGCCCCGGTAACCAGGGCCACCTTGCCCGCGAAGCGCCCCTCCATGTCAGGGGGTCACCTGTTCGTACGGTCCCAGGTCGGGATCGACATAGCCGCGGTGGAAGCTCTTGCCCTTGAGGTATTTGATTTCCAGCTCCACGTCCCGCACCGCCCGCCGCGGCGGCACGACCTCGTCGCGCTCGAGCAGCGTCACGGTAAGGGTGTTCGCTCCCTGGCGCGGCCAGTGAGCGGGCGGCAGCCGGAAGACAAACCAGTAGGAAGGCCCGCCGCGATGCCGCGGCGCGCTCATTCGGTACATCTGGTTAATGCGACGCAGGCAGGTGGCGGGCAGCTCGCTGCCGTTGAACGTGAAGCGAAACCGGTCCAGCTCGGTGGTGCCCGCAATCCCGACCCGCAGCAGAACCTCGTGGACCCGCCCGTCGGCCGCCCACCGACTCAGGTTATCGCTGACCGGCAGCGCCGCTTCGACCGGCGTGTCGACCTCCAACTCGAGCGGGAGCTGACAGGGTGCCAGGGGATCGGCGTTGGGCCGGTCGGCATCGGTCGGGATGTAGTAGTACTTGTCGCCGTAGGCCATGATGTCCGGATCGGCGAGCTCGCGCAGACGCTCGTAGAAGTCGGCCTGGTAGGGCCACATGCTGTACCACTGGGCCAGGTAGAGCCCGTCAGCGCCCTGGGACCAGTAGTTGCTGGCCGCCGCCCGCACCATGGCAGTCGGGGCGTTGTGGAGGCGATCGGAGAAGACGGAAGTGTGCAGCGAGCCGTAGACCTTCGTATGGCTTCCCTTCGCGATCTCAGTGAGAAAACTCAGGTCGGCGGTGTGATCGATGTAGTCGCCGAGGTTGAAGCTCTCACCCACCAGCGCATCGACGATGCCGCGCCGCACCCATGCGGCCGGGTCAAAACCGATCTGATCGCACCACGCCTTCGTTCGCGGCAGACGGATGATAAGCTGCCGGTCGCCGCCGCTGTCCTTCACCGCCTCGTAAACGCGAGCGATCCACCCGGTCATAATCTCTCGGCCGGCCTCCACCTCGGCTGGATGGAAGAACAGGGGCGAGGTGTTGGCCAGCTGCAGCTCGAAGCCGTCGACATCGTAGCGCTGCAGCGTCTCCTCGATCAGCGCGAAACGCTCGTTGCGGGATTCCTCGTGCTTGAAGTCCAGGCCGTCGGCGCCTTTGAGATCGGCCGGCAGATCACCGCGGGCGTTGATCTCCAGATGCTGGTTCTCGATCCGGAAGTTCGAGTTGCGGATGCCCGCGTGATTGACACCCCCGTTCTGCACCAGGAGGCAGGGATACAGCTGGATTCCCTTCTCCTTCGCCCGTTCGCAGACGATGCGCAGCGGATCGTTGCCTTCGTCGATCAGGTGCCGGGCATTCTGGAAGGCCCGGCGGAAGACGGGGTGGTTCCATTCCCGGTTGTTGTGTCCGAGCAGCTCTCCAACCTGGGTGTCGTGCAACACCGTCCGCCCCTCTCCCAGACAAAACGTCACCGCACCCACCGGTGTGCCGACGAGCTCATCGATGCAGGCCTGGTACTCGGCCGCGGTCATCGGCGGCTCGTAGCGGTAGATATGGGGATGGCGGCCGGCGTGGTAGTAGACGATAGGGGGTAGGGCCATGCCGTCTCTCCTCTCTCGTTGATGCTGGGAATTCTACGGATTATGTTTGCCCCGCACAAAGCCGCAGACACCCCCGAGCAAGCCGTTACTCTCGAGGAGCCGAGATGACCAAGCGCACCCGGTACCACCCGCTGATCTACACCTGCGACGGCTGGATTATGGGAGCCTTGCCGCAGCTGTCGGTGGACACCCTGAAGACCAAGGTGGTCGACGGCTACGCCGGTACCGGCGGGGCCCTCGGCTGGAGCATCGGCGATCACGAGGTCTACCACTTCGAGACCGAGGTGGGCGAGATCTTGGGCCAGGGGTACGACGGCATCGAGGAAGGCCTGCAGTCGTTTGTCCACTCCACGATCGACGGGCTGGTGGAAAACGTCTGTAGTAACGTCGCGTCGCTGAGGCAGTCATGCGGCGGTCCGCTCACCGCGCTGGTCGATCTGTGCCGCAACGCCGGGGTCCCGTTCTTCCCGCGCGTGCGGATGAACAGCCACTACGTCATCGACCCGGAACATCCCGGCTACGGCCGCTTCCGCCGCGATAATCCACACCTGCTGATCGGGCGTCCCGACGAGGAGCTGGCCGCAGGCACGATCGAGTACGGCCTGCGCACGGGCTTGAACTACGCCCGCCCCGAAGTCCGCGATTACATGCTGGCGATCACCTGCGAGTGCCTGGAGCGCTGGGACGTGGACGGCGTCGAACTAGACTTCATGCGCCACCCCGGTTTCTTCCGCATCGACGAAGCCTACGCCAACCGCTACCTCATGACCGACCTCGTTGAGCGGGTGCGCATCCGCATGCGCGAGCTCGCCGCCGAACGCGGTCGGGAACTGACGCTCATCGTGCGGGTGCCACCCACGATCGCCGACTCGACCCGCACCGGCATCGACGTGGTCGAGTGGATGAACGACGACCTGGTTGACATCGTCGTCGCCGGCGGCGGCTTCATCCCGTTCGAGACGCCGGTGCACGAGTTCGTCGAGGCCGCCCGCAGCACCCACTGCCTCGTCTACGGCTGCATCGAAGCGACCCGGCAGATCGACGACCGCACCCTCACCGCCCTGGCCTACCGCTGGCTGAAGGACGGCGCCGACGGCGTCTACCTCTACAACTTCTTCACCATGACCGCCGACTGGAATAAGCGTCAGTTCGACACCCTGACCGACCTGGGCGCCATGGACCGCCTCGACAAGCGCTACGAGCTCGACATCGCCGGCCCCTTCACTCCATGCAGCGGGCACGGCTGCGGCTTCCGCTACGCCAGCCCCTCCACCCAGATGCCGGCCATCCTCGACCCCACCGTCTCTCCCGGCCCCACCTTCACCATCCCCATTGCCGACAACCTGGAATCCGCAATGACGGATGCAGCGCTGGATCAGTGCAGCCTGTTCGTGATCGTGGAAAACTTCGAGGAAGGCGACGAACTGGCAGTGACCCTGAACGACTCAGACCTGACCTGGAGTCGTGCTCAGATCACCTTCGACGGCTGGAACCGCTGGCGCATCGAGTCAAACTGGTGGGTCCGCTACCCGACTTACCCGATAGAAGAGCAGGTCGAAGGAATCGGCATCACCTTCCCCCTCGATGGCGCACAGCTCAGACAAGGTGACAATCAGATAGGTGTCACCGCTTTATCTAACAAGAGCAACACCGGCCGCATCACCCTCACGGACATACAAATCAGCATCAACTACAAATAGCTGGGAGCTTACTGAAGGTGCGAAATGGGGTCGGGTGCAGTCCCCGTAGCGCCTTCGAAGACGCCCTGGATGCAGGAGGCATCCAGGGCGTCTTGCGCCGGAGCCGGCCAGGGATGGCTGGTGAGAATGAAGCGAAGCCCCCCGGGACCACGGTCTACAACACGCCCCCCGCATTCTCCAACAGCCTCCCCATATTCTCCCCCAGAATCATCCCCTTATCCTTCTCCGACACAAACGAACAATGCGTCCGGAACACCTCCAGCGACTGCTTGTAGGTCATGTACCACAACACCGGGGGATAGTCCGAAGCCCAGCACAACCGCTCCGCACCGTAGTGCTTGTAGATCTCCCGCACCATCCAGTGGGCGTCCGCAAACGGAAAGTCCCAGTCGCTCGTCGACACGTACGGAAAACCGGACAGCTTCAGATAAATGTTCGGGACCTCGGCGGACTTAAGCACTTCTTGAAAGTTCGGGTAGGGCGGCTTCTCGCTCGCGCGCGTGCCGGCGAGATGGTGGCCCATGACCACCAGGTCCGGATACTGCCGGCAGACCGCCCGCAGCGGCTCGTGCCACGTGTGCATGAAGGCGAAGCTGGCGATCAGCTTCAGCTCCACCGTCTTCTCGATGAACTTCTGTCCCTCGCTCGTCTCGAACCAGCCGAAATCGTCGGCCAGATACTGAGTGTATCCCTTCAGATGGTATTGCGCCGCTGCCGCCTCAAGGCGCTCGGCGGCTCCGGGCTGGTGGTAGCTCTCGGTCCAGGAGCAATCGACGTCCGCGAACTGGACGATACGGTCCGGGTATTTCTCCGCACAGGTAGCGATGTAGTCGTTGTTGTGCGGATTGTGGTCGATGCGGGCGCAGACGATGATCGCCTTGTCGACGTCGTTGCGATCCATCTCGAACAGCAACTGCTCGATGGCGCCGCGGGTTTCGGGATCGGGCACCGCCGGCTCGTAGGGCCAGCGATCCCAGGCATGGGTGTGACAGTCGATGATCATCTGGTTTTCCCCAACTGGGTGAGTCTCTCGTACTGGGCCATGTACTTCTCCGCTTTCTCCTGATTGCCGAGTTGACTGTAACATTGCCCGATGTTCAGATAGCCATCGGCGAAATCGGGCTCGAGGGCGATGGCCTCCTCCAGGTAGGGAATCGCATCCTCCAACTGTCCCATCCGGATGTGGGCCGAGCCCAGGTTGGCGTAGCCGCGCATGTATTGCGGATCCCGCCTGACAATCTGCTCGTAATGGCGGATCGCCTCCTGCACCTTCCCCTCGCGCAGGAGGATGTTGGCCAGGTTGTTGCGGGCGCCGCGGTCGTCGGGGTCGATGCGCAGCGCCTGCTCGTATTCGGCGGCGGCGGCGGCGAAATGTCCCAGCCGGGCATAGAGCACGCCGAGGTTGTAGTGTCCCTGGATGTCGCCGGGGTAGAGCTGGGTGACGTGGCGGTAGTGCAGGATCTGCTCCTCTTCGGCGCGCACCCGCTCGAACATCTCCATGACCCGCTCGCCCTCCTCCCGCTTTCCCTGGCGGACGTAGAGCCGACCAAGCCGGTGATAGGCCTCCATCTCGATCGGATCGGACACGATCGCCGTCCTGAAAGCGGTCTCGGCCCGCGCCTCGTCCCCCTTGTGTTGGAGCAGCAGATGGCCAACCGAGGTATGCGCCTTGGCGTGCCGGGGATGCTGCCGGAGGGTCGATCGCAGGAGCTTCATCGCCTCGTCGTACTGCCCGAGCTTGATGTGGATGAGGGCGGCGTTGTAGTAGGCGCCAGCATTTGTCGAATCCAGCTCCGTGGCGATGCGGAACTTTTCCAGCGCCTCCGGATACCGGGACAGCCGCTCGTAGGTGATACCGATGTTGTAGTGCGTCATCGCGTGACCCGGATCCAGCGCCAGCGCCTTCTCCATCATCTCGATGGAGTCGGAATACTGGTCCTGGTCGGAGAGGACAATCGCCAGCCGCTGGTAGTACTCGGGGACCGAAGAATCGAGCTCGATCGCCTGGCGGTAGGAGGCCATCGCCTCGTCATTGAGCCGGCGCCGCGCGTAGATGTTGGCCAAGGAGGCATGGCTCTCGGCCTTGTCCGGAGCCAGCTCCACCGCCTTCGTAGCGTGCTGCATCGCGCGGTCCGGCTCGCCCCGCTGCTGGTAGACGCGGCTGAGCAGTGCATGTGCGGCCGCCAGCGACTGATCCGACACCAGCGCCTCGTGGCAGGCGCTCATCGCCTCGTTGGGCATCTTCTGACGCAGGTACTGGCGGCACTCGTATAGAGCCGCGGCAGCCGTGCGGCTGGGCCGTTCGTCACAGCCGGCACCCGAAAGCAGGACGAGGGCGAGCAGTGGTACCCGCAGATTTCGCGGGCTGTACCTAGTGTTCATGGGTTTGGTAGAGGTGTTCCTGTGGTGTCGAAAAGATAGCCCCACGCAGCTGTGCAGCAACCAAGTTTTGCGGATGCGACACGCAACCTTATCTTGGTCCGCCGTCCCAATGCGGAGTTGATCGGAGCCTGCCGATGAAGATCACCGAAGTGCGTCCCTTCCTGTTCAACCGCTTCCTGCTCGTGCGCGTCTACACCGACGCCGGGCTGGTGGGCACCGGAGAGGCCGGAAACTGGGCCCATCACGACGTCACCTGCCAGTGCCTCCGTGAAATCGCCGAATACTACGTGGGCAAGGATCCACGCGCGATTGAGCACCACTTCCAAGCCGTATCCCGGCGCGCCCATTTCATGGGATCGGACCTCAGCGCCGCCCTGAGCGCGATCGCCGTGGCGCTCTGGGACATCCTGGGGAAAAGCGTCAGCCTGCCGGTCCATCAGCTCCTCGGGGGTGCCTGCCGCGATCGCGTCAAGGTCTACCAGTTTCTCAATGGCCATACGCGGGAGGAGATCGCCGAGTCCGCAGAACGTGGTCTGGAGGCCGGCTTTACCGCCTTCAGGATGACCCCGCTCCCGCCAAGCTTCGAGAAGAACACCTCCACCAGGAACATCTCGGAAGCGGTGCGGATGGTGGCCGACGCGCGCGAGGCCCTCGGCGACGGCATCGACCTGGGCCTGGAGATCCATCGCAACCTCAAGCCCGACGAGGCGATCATCCTGGGCCGGGAGCTAGAATCGTTCCGGATCCTGTATTACGAGGACCCGGTGGCACCGCAGAGCATCGACGCCCTGGAATACGTCGCCCGCCACGTGCGGATTCCGATCGCCACCGGCGAACGCTTCTACAGCATGTACCAATTCAAGGATCTGATCGACCGCAAGATCGTCAGCCTGATCCGTCCGGATCTGTCGCTGGCCGGCGGCTTCACCCAGGCCAAGAAGATAGCGGCACAGGCCGAAGCGGCCTTCGTCGGGGTCTTTCCCCACCTGATGGGCACACCGGTCAATACCGCCGCGTTCGTGCAGCTCGCCGCCGCCATCCCCAACTACGCGATGATGGAAGCCAACGGCGGCAACGACGACCTGGGCGGAGCGATCATCGAGCCGGTGCCGCTGGTCGACGGCTACCGGATACTCCCCGACAAGCCCGGCATCGGAATCGAGCTCGACGAAGAAGCCCTCGCCAAGCAACCGCCCCACGTCCCAACGAAGTTCGACCCGAGCACCCACGCCGACGGCTCGGTAGCGCACTGACCGTGCCTGGAGAAGGGCGCACAAGGCGGCCTATTCCAGGCCTAGGCCCTGGTTGACCGTGATAACCTGGTTGATCCCGGGGTTGGTCACGACCTGGCGACCGCCTGTCGGCCAGCGCACCTCGATGCTGTCGACCTCGGTGTTGGCCCCCAGGCCAAAGTGGAGTCTCAAGTCGTTTTGGCACATGTAGCTTGAACCACTGCGCACCACGTCGAGCTGGCGCTCGCCGCCCGACCACAGGCGCACCTCGGTCCCCAGACCACCCGCGTTGTGCACGGTTTTCCCGGCCGCGTTCCTCACCGCTGCTTCCAGCCTGACACTGAGCCAGTTGCCGCTGTTCCCGCCCTCGTTGCGCAGCAGGCGGCAGGCCTGGTTGTTGTTGCTCACCGCCAGGTCCAGGTCGCCATCGTTGTCGACGTCGCCGAAGGCCAGACCGCGGCTGACTTCGACCAGCGCCAGGCCCGGTCCGGCCTGCTCGCTGACGTCGATGAAGCGCCCCCCCCCCTCGTTGCGGAAGAGGTGGTTGGGCTGCGGGTAGCTGATAGCGTCGAAGAGGTGGACATTGTCGTCCAGGTGGCCGTTGGCGACGAAGATGTCCGGGTCGCCATCATTGTCGTAGTCGAAGAAGGCCGTCCCCCAGGCGAGTACCTTGAGACTGGGAACGCCCAAGCCCGACTGGAAGGTGACGTCGGCGAAGAAGCCGTCGCCGATGTTGCGGTAGAGGCTGTTGGTCTCCCACTGATAGTTGGTGACGAAGATGTCGAACAGTCCGTCGTTATCGTAGTCCCCCACATCCACACCCATCCCGGCCAGCGGCTTGCCGGCGTCGTTGTAGGCCACGCCAGCCAGGTTGCCGACTTCGCTGAAAGTGCCACCTTCGTTGCGATAGAGGAAATTCGGCGTGCGATCGCCGGCGACGTAGAGGTCCAGGTCTTCGTCCTGGTCATAGTCGACCCAGAAGGCACCGAGCTCCTTACCCACCATCGGAACCAGCCCGATCTCCTCCCCTACCTCGGAAAACGTGCCGTCGCCGTTGTTGAGAAAGAACTCGTCCGGCTGCGCCGCGAACGCCTCCGGCCCGCAGTAGACCTCGATCTCTTCGGAACGCACACAGGTCTCGAAGGTCTCGGGCCGGAAGTCAGCGTAGTTGGGAGAGTAGAGGTCCTGATCGCCGTCGCTGTCGATGTCACCGAAGGCGGCACCGGTAGACCAGCCGTTGTCGTATTTGCCTTTGACGCCAGACACCACCGAAACGTCCGTGAAGGTGCCGTCGCCGTTGTTGCGGAAGAGCTGGTTGTCCCGGTAGCAGGTCACGTAGAGGTCCAGGTCACCATCCCCGTCGTAGTCGCCGACGGCGCAGCCCAGACCGTAGGCGTCGTTCTCCAGGCCGGCCACGGCGGTCACGTCGGTGAAAGTGCCGTCCCCGTCGTTGTGGTAGAGTCGGCCGGTGTTCTTGGCACCGACGAAGTAGAGATCGAGCCAGCCGTCGCCATCGTAGTCGAACAGCGCCACCCCCGATCCCATCGTCTCGGTGGGAAACTTCCGCCCGAAGCCGCCGTGCTCGTGGACGAAGTCGATCCCGGAACTGGCGGTAGCGTCAACGAACCGGGGCTGCGCCCCACCCTGGGAGACCAGCACCCCCAGGGCGGCGAGGAGCCCGAGGAGCCGGCTCGCGACGCCGGCATGTCGCGGCCATGCCCCGACTGGTGGATGGACCCCCGACACACCGGGCTCAGGCAAGGCCGATCGCCTGGTCGATCTCGGCCTGGTACTCGTACAGCGCACCGCTCTCGATCTCGCTCATCTGCACCGTGCGGCCGGCCCGCATGCTCTCGAACGGCGCGTAGACCGCTGCCACGTCCTTCAGACCCTCCTGCCCAGTGACCTCGATCTCCCGTCCCTTCAGGATCGCCTCGGCCAGCTCGAAGTGCTCCAGCGCCAGCAGCTTGTAGTCAACGTCCTCGTCGGCCACCCCGTTTGGGAAGAAGTGGGTGGCCAGCGGCTCCAGTTCGAAGTCCGGAAAGTCCTGCAGCAACTCCTCCTGCCCGCGCTCCTCGCCGTCAGCCCCTTTCAGCCGCACGCGCTGACCGCGGCTGCCAAACCCCTGGATCGCCCCGTCATAACCCAGGATCTGCTCCGCCCCGCAGCCACCGTGTCCCCCTAGCCCGGCGATGTAGCTGACGGTGATCCCGCTTTTCATCCGGAACATGGTGGTGGTGGTGTCTTCGGCCGTCGCCTCGACGACATCCTCCATCTCGGTGTGCCTCGCCCGGTAGAACTCGAGACTGTGCGAGAAGCTCTCCGCCTTGGTCCGGTAGGGGGAAGCGAGGCGCACGTCGCCGTAGGCTTCCTGGATGTCGCCGAGCTGATAGCGAATCATGTCGGTGAAATGCACTCCCAGATCGAGCAGCAGGCCGCCCCGATCCTTCATGTGGCGCCACGGCGTGATGAAGATCTTCTGGTGCGAGCCGAGTTGGTGGAACAGCCCCAGGTAGGGATCGCCGATCGCGCCCGTCTCCAGTAGATGATGCACGAGGCGGGCGCTCGGATCCCGGCGGAAGTTCTCGGCGACGGACAGAATCCTGCCGTTGCGCTCCGCCGCCTCGATCATCTTCAGACATCCCCGAACGGTTATGGCCAGCGGCTTCTCAACCATCACGTGAAGGCCCAGGTCGAGGGCGTCGCAGACCACCGTGTGGTGAAAACAGGGATCGACCACCACGTCCACCGCCTGCAGGTCAGGCACCTGCGCGACCATCTCGCCCAGGCTGGAGAACGCCGGCGGGCGCGCGCCGGTGAACCCCTCCACCTCGGTTGCGGCCAGCTCCGCGTTGTCGGCGCGAATGTCGCACAACGCCGCGATCTCCACATTGGCGAAAGGCGAGTCGAGCAGGGTCTTCATCCCGTGCAGGTGGCGCGTGCCCATACCGCCGCAGCCCACCAGAGCCCATCTGATCTTGTCCATGTCCTCTCCGGTCTCGGTTTCTGGCGCCGGCTGGGACGCATCACCCCGCCGGTCGTCGATTCAATCCTTCAGGCGCAGGCGCGCCAGGTAGATCGCCGTCGGTGCCGTTTTTCCCGGCAGCGGCCCCGGTCCCATCAGCAGGTTGTCGTCCACGGTATGAGAGCAGGAATAGTAGACTACCCACAGATCCCCGTCCGGACCCGGCACCATCCCAGGATAGCTGCCATCCCCCCAGCTGGGCAAGGTCGACAGCGGGATCAGGTCGCCAGTGCCCTCGTTGAGCTCCCACAGGCGGGTGGCCGCGTACTGGTCCACCTCCCGGTCCGGCGCAAACCGGGAGGGGACGGCGGTGCCGGCCACGCTCCCCCGTCCAGCCAGGATCCAGCGCCCGTTGAAGCGCCTCAGTCCAGGCGCGTGCACTGGCTCGCTCAGCGTCAGCGGCAGCCACGTCGCGTAGGGCGGCGCGCTGCGATAAGCCATCGCCGGGCGCTCCGGCTTGAGGGAGGCACCGGTGCGGCTGACCATGAGAATGCGGCCGTCCTCGGTGAAGTCGAAATCCGCCTCGTCGTTGTCGTCGGCGGCGATGTCGCTGACCTTGGACCACTCCAGACCGTCCGCGGAGGAGAACAGCGAGGCACTCTCGAACATCTCGATGTCCGGCTGCGTTGCCATGGCAGCAAGCTGCCAGGTAATCTCGCGGTCCTGCCCGTGGCAGCGATAGCCGATGATGTAGTGAGTCCCAGCTCGCGTGTGCGGGCGCCAGACCCGCCAGCCCCGGTCGAGAACAGGGAAAACCTCGGAGAACGCCCGCCCGTCGTTCGTGCGAACGCAGCCGGTCACGAACGACGTATCGTGGTGGCTCAGCCAGTGCTCGAACAGCGCCTCGCCACCTCCCAGCGCCGACCATTCCCGCCAGAGCTGCTCCCGCTGCGCCTCGGCGATCGGCTCGCCCGCGGCGTAATAGTTGAAGAAGATCAGCAGACCGTCCGGGGTCGGCAGCAGCTTTGGGCAGGTGCCGCCGCGCACGGCGTCACCCCCCGGCCACTCGTCCTGGCCGGTCGCCAGCACCTGCTCCCAGCGCTCGCCGTCGACCGACTCGAGCAGGCTCAGCCCGTGCCCGCCGCCATGACTGACGCCGGAAGCGTTGAACGCGACGTAATACCGCTCCCGCCAGCGGCAGATGTCGGGCCAGGCGTTGTGCCGGCCGTCGTAGAAGAGCTCGTCGACCCGCGTCCAGCGCGCATTCAAAATACCGGTCGCTCCTCGTAGGTTCCCCAAAGCGCCCGCAGCGTCTCGACAATGTCTCCCATCGAGGCCCCCGCCTTCACCAGGTCGACGGTTACCGGCATGAGGTTGACCGACTCGTCGGCCGCATCCCGACGCAGCTGCTGCAGCAGCCCCTGCACCCGTTCCTCGTCTCTCTCTTGACGCACCCGCCGCAGCCGGGACAGCTGCCTGTCGACGATCCGGGGATCGTAGGCGTGCGTCGCGATGTCGACCGCAGCCTCGGGCTCGGCGTGGCGGTTCACGCCGATCACAACCTTGTCGCCGGACTGCTTGTCGAGCGCCACCTGGTAGGCGAAGTCGGCGATGCGGCGCTGGAACCAGCCCTGCTCGATCAGCCTGACGGTGCCGCCGCCGGCCTCGATCTCGTCGAGCACCGCGAAGATGTCACGCTCGAACTGATCGGTCAGACTCTCAACGTAATAGGAGCCGCCAAGCGGATCGATGACGTTAGCGACATTGGTCTCGTCGGCGATGATCTGCTGGGTGCGCAGGGCGATCTTCATCGACTCCTCGGTAGGAATTGTAAAAGCCTCGTCCATGCCGTTGGTGTGCAGACTCTGCGCCCCTCCGAGCACCGCGGCTAACGCCTGCAGGCCAGTGCGCACGATGTTTATCTCATGCTGCGGCCTGGTGAGCGAAGCGGCCGCCGTCTGACAGTGGAAGCGCAGCCGCATCGACTGGGGATCCCGCGCCCCGAAGCGCTCCTTCATGATCTTCGCCCAGCAACGGCGCACCGCCCTGAACTTGGCGATCTCCTCGAAGAAGTCGGCCTGGGCGACGAAGTAGAAAGAGAGTCGCGGCGCGAACTCGTCAACGCCCATTCCCGTCCTGGTTACTTCCTCGACGTAGGTGATACCGTTGGCCAGTGTGAAAGCCGCTTCGTCCAAGGGCGAGGCACCGGCCTCCGAGATGTGGTAGCCGGAGACGTTGACCGGGTTGTAGCGCCGCATCCGGCCGGCGCAGTAAGTAATGCAGTCGCGGACCAGGCGAACCGAGGGCGCGATCGGGTAGATCCACTCCTTCTGCGCCATGTACTCCTTGAGGATGTCGGCCTGGATAGTACCAGAGAGCTTGTTCAGGTCGTAACCGCGCTGCTCGGCCAACGCCACGTACATGGCCAGGAGGATCCACGCAGTCGGGTTGATCGTCATCGAGACCGAGATGGTCTCCAGGTCGATGCCTTCGAAGAGCGCCTCCATGTCGGCCAGCGTATCGACCGCGACCCCTTCCCGCCCCACCTCTCCCTCGCTCATGGTGTGGTCGGAGTCGTAACCCATCAGGGTGGGCATGTCGAAGTCGACCGACAAGCCGGTCTGCCCGTGCTCGATCAGGTACTTGAACCGGCGGTTCGTGTCCTCGCCGGTGCCGAAGCCGGCAATCTGCCGCATCGTCCAGTAGCGCCCGCGATACATCGTCGGGTACGGACCCCGGGTGAACGGATACTGACCGGGAAGGCCGATGTCCGCGAACGACTCGGGCACGTCGAGAGGGGTGTAGACGCGCTTGACCGGGATGCCACCGTTGGTGGAAAAGCTGTCCAGCCGTTCCGGCTGCCGGGACGTGAACGCGGCCACCTCGTCTGCCTCCCAGAGCTTCAGCTGCTCGGCGATCCGCTCCTGCGACTCTTCGCTCATCGGTCAGCCTCCTTGTGCGCGATCAGTGCCGTCGCGGCGGCATGGGGGTGCGTCTTCCGCTGCTCGACGGCAGTCAGCAGCGCTTCCATTTTGTCGCCCACGCCACCGGGTGCAGCTTGACCAGCCAGCAGGCGGTCGCGCAACAGGCCCTCGGCCGCGGCCAGCACCCGATGCCGCGCGATCTGGCGCTGCCGGCGCTGCAACTCGCCCGACTCCAGCAGCTGGTCGCGGTGCCGGGTTATCGCAGCAGCCAGCGCCTCGATGCCCTCGTCGGCGGCGGCGCTGGTGGCGAGGACCGGGGCGGGCCAGTCGGGCGTTGCCGCCGGCCCCAGCGCCAGCATCCCCTTCAGGTCGGCGATAGTGCGGTCGGCATCCGGGCGGTCGCACTTACTTACGACGTGGATATCGGCGATCTCGAGAATGCCGGCCTTGACAGCCTGGATGTCATCCCCGAGTCCCGGAGCGGAGACGACGACGGTCGTGTGGGCGGCGCGCACCACATCCACCTCGTCCTGGCCCACGCCCACCGTCTCGATCAGAATCGTGTCGTAGCCGGCAGCGTCGAGGACGTCGACCGCGTCCAGGGTGGACCGGGAGAGCCCGCCCAGGGCGCCGCGGGTGGCCATGCTGCGAATGAAGACACCGGGGTCGTCGGCAAGCTCGCCCATGCGGATCCGATCGCCCAGAATCGCACCGCCGGAGAAGGGGCTCGTCGGATCGACTGCGACGATCCCGACCCGCCGCCCCTGGTTGCGGATCTGGCGCGCCAACCGGGCGGCAAGGGTCGACTTGCCGCTGCCCGGCACGCCCGTGAGGCCGACGACGTGGGCCTTTCCAGCCCGCGCGTACACCGTTTCGAGCGCGGCGCGGGTCATGGCACAGGAGTCCCCGCGTTCAACTACGGTGAGCAAGCGCGCCACGGCGGTCACATTGCCGGCGAGAGCACCAGCGACCAGCGGAGAGGGCGCGGAGTCGGACACTGTTGCCTCAGCTCCGCTCCAGGCGCTGCTGCATCTGACGGAATTCCTCGCGATCGTCGACGACGCGCCGGGCCTTGAAGTCAGTGCGGGGAATCGATCCGTGCTCCACTACCTCCACCTCCGTGCGTATCCCCAGCATCTGGTGCAGCCTGGAGGCGGCCGCATCGCGCAGTCTCTCCTCCCTGCCCTGGTGGTAGACGATGGGCAGTCCCTCCACCTGCACCAACAGCTCGTCCATCGCCCCCTCGCGGCTGATGATGATACGGTGCTCGCCGCCGTAGTCCGCCATCTCGTTGAGCGCTGCGTCGATCTCGCTCGGGTAGACGTTCTCGCCTCGGATCGTGAAGGCGTCGTCGATGCGCCCGAAGATGCCGTCCGGCAGCTGCGGATAGGTGCGCCCGCAGGGAGATGGCCCCGGCTCCCAGCGGGTCAGGTCCCCGGACAACAGCCGGATCATCGGCTGCGAGGTGCGCTCCAGGTGGGTGTAGACCGGCGTGCCGCGCGCGCCGAACGGCACCCGGCGATGAGTCGCGGGATCGCACACCTCGGTGTACACCATGTCCTGCCACAGCAGCATGCCGTCGGTGTCAACCGTGCCGGCGGCGCTCATCCAAGGCGACATTTCGGCCATCGTCCCGCTGTCCACGACCCGGGCGCCGTACGCCGTCTCGATCCGCTTGCGGACCGCCGGGATGGAAGCGCCTGGCTCGCCCGAGAAGAACAGGAGCCGCAGACCAAAATCCCGCGGATCGACCCCTTGCTGACTCGCCACATCCACCAGGTGCAGGGCATAGGAGGGGGTGCCGTAGAAGGCGGCCGGCCGCGTCCGTTCCAGCCACTGCACCGCCCGGGCGCTCATGCCCGCGGCGCCCGCCCCGAAGGGAAAGCAGGTGGCTCCGAGCCGCTCGGCCCCGATCAGCGCCCCCCAGGATCCCATGTAGAGGCTGAAGACGGCGGCAACGAAAATGATGTCTGTGGCCCGCAGCCCCATCCCCCACATCACCCGCGCTTGGGCGTTGGCGATGGTGTCCCAGTCGTCGCGACCGATGGCAAAGGCGGTGGGGTTGCCGGTCGTCCCCGAGGTCCCGTGGATGTGGAAGATATCCGCCTCGTCGATGCAAAGGTAGTCGCCGAACGGCGGTGCCGCGACCTGCGATGCGCGCAGATCCGACTTGGTCACCACCGGCACCCGGCTCTCGAAGTCCTCCAAACTACGCAGCTTGCTGGGATGGAATCCGGCCGCATCCCAGTGGCGCCGGTAGAACGGCGCCGCCTTGTAGGCGTAGGCAGTCACCTGCTGCAGGCGCTCAAGGATCGCCCGCTCCCGCTCTTCGGGCGCCATCGTCTCCCGCACCGGGAACCAGTAGGGAGAGTCGGCTGCCGGCGCGTAGTCGCGGTCGTACCGTGTCGGGAAGGACCAGTTTTCCATGGCCGGCTCAGCGCGGACCGCGCTCGGTCACCAGCTGGCGCAGGGATGCGACTATATCGTCGGGCCGGGTATCCTGCAGCAGCACCTCCGCCACCCCGGCCTGCCGCAGCGCCTGGGCATCCGCCTCGGACATCACCCCACCGGCGACGACCATGATGTCGTCCGCCCCCTGCTCCCGCAGCGCCGCCAGGATCCGGGGGATCAGCGTCATGTGAGCCCCGGACAGCAGGCTGACACCCAGGATATCGACGTCCTCCTGGACGGCCGCCATCACCACCTGCTCGACGGAGCGGTGCAGCCCGGTGTAGATCACGTCCATGCCGGCATCGCGCAGGCAGCGGGCGACGATCTTGACGCCGCGGGCGTGACCATCGAGACCGACCTTGGCCATCAACACCCGGATGGGAGGGGTAGTTTCGCTCATCGCCTGTCTCCTCGCCGCCGGCTCAAGCCGCCAGCAGCGCACGGGCGCGGGCTGCGACCTCGTCGGATAGCGCCTGCGGCCGACGCGCATCCAGGTTGAGATTGACACCCATCTGGCTCAGTATGGCGACCTCCCCACCACCGTCGACGCGGCGCAGACGGTGCACCATCCGCACCGACGAGGATCCCACGTGTGCCACCGCGCTGTGCACCTCCAGCTGCTCGCCGACAGTCGGCGGCGGGCTGGGAAAGCTCATCTGGAATTCAAAGGTAGAGAAACCGAGGCGCTCCTCCCGCAGCAGTACCGGGGTGAGCCCGAGATACGACTCGCACTGCAGGGCAGCAGTCGAGAGCCGGTGCACCATGCCCTCAAGGCTCAGGCCGCCGAACCAGTCAACCTCGCCGGGCAGGACGACGTCCGCCGCCGTCGGCAGCCAGGTAGCATGATCGGAAACAGGCGGGCGGACCTTCCGCTCGGGCTCGTCCCAGTCGACGCTCAGGCCAGCCGTCTCAATCCCGTCAACGGCTTCAACCAGCTGCTCGCCGACTGTGCACGTCTCGCCGGTGGCCGAATCGACGAACCGATGCCCGAGGAGCAATCCAGTGTCGTCGGCGCGGATGATGCCACTGTCTATGTGAAAGATGTCACCCCGGTTGAATTCCCGCCGGTAGAGGACGTGACAATCGAGCGTGCGTGCGCAGCGTCCTCCCAGCAGCCGATAGGCAGCCTGGGCGAGGCGCTCGAAGTAGAAGGCAGTGGTGAAGTGCTCGGTCGTGTCGCACTCCCAGGCCCTTACGCAACCCCGATAGGTCTCAGTATATTCTCCCATCGGGCAGGGAATATAGGACCGCGCCCCGAGGCCAACAAAGATTCCGGGGAGGGCGCCGGGAACGGCCGCAGCCAAATGGACAGGAGTGCACCGTGGCGAGAAGAGTGAGGGTGGGAATCATCGGATTGGGCCGCAGCGGCCGCGACATCCACGGCCGGCACCTGGTCACCGTGCCCGGAAAGTACGACCTGGTCGCGGTAGCCGACCGACTTGCGCCGCGGCGCGACCGGGCAGCGCGGGAATTCGGCTGCCGCACCTACGCGCGCCCCGACAGTCTGCTGGCGCAGGACGACCTGGACCTGGTCGTGGTCGCGAGCCCATCGCGGCAGCACCTCAGCCACGCCATCCGCGCCCTCCGCTCCGGCCATAATGTCCTGTGCGAAAAACCGGTCGCCCGCAAGCTCTCCGAGGTCGAGGAGATAGAGCGCACCGCCCGCCGGGCCGGCCGCACCTTTGCCGCCTTCCACCAGCAGCGCTACAACCCGGCCTTCGTGCAGGTGCGCAAGGTGATCAGGTCCGGCGTGCTCGGCCGCATCGTGATGATCAGGCTCAGCGCCAACAGCTTCAGCCGCCGCTGGGACTGGCAGACGTTGCGGCGGGAGTACGGCGGCACCCTGCTCAACACCGGCTCCCACTACGTCGATCAGCTGCTGCGGCTCCTCGACTCCGACCGCATGCCGGACATCACCTGCTCCATGGACCGGGCGAACACCCTGGGCGACGCGGAGGACCACGTGAAGGTGATGATGCGCCGGCGGGGCCATCCGACCATCGACTTGGAGATTTCCGGCTGCTGCGCCTTTCCCGGGCAACACCTCAACATCCACGGCACCCGCGGCGGGCTGGTTGCCGACGCCGGCGAGGTCAGGTGGCGCTACTTCCGCTCCCGGGAGCAGACGCGGAGGATTTTGACGACCGAGCCGATCGCGGACGCCGCCGGCCTGCCGCAGTACTGCCGCGACGATCTCAAGTGGCACGAAGACAGCTGGACGCCGTCGGACGGCTCGGCCATGGCGCAGGCCGTCAGCCAGTACTACGACATGCTGCACCGCACCTTGACGCGGGGCCGGAAGCTCGAAGTGACAATGGCTGAAGTAAAACAGCAGGTGGCGGTGATGGAGGAGTGCCACCGACAATGCCCGCCCGCCAGCATGGGCACCCCATAGTCGGCGGGTGCCCCTCATCTCTCGGGGGGATTTACCAGGACCTCACGCAAACAACGGGCGACCGTTTCCAGCTCCCATTCCTCGAGCTGGACGACATCTACCCGCAAGCCGCGGTCTGAGCCGGAAAGCGACACCGCCGGGCTCCCGGCTTCGAGAATCTCGGCGATACGGTCTCCACCCAGGGGAAAGTCGGGCGCCAGCTCGATGTAGACGCGGGGCACCACCGGGCGGGTACGCGGATCGGCCAACCGCTTCTCGGCCGCTACCCCGCCGACGCCCTCCAGCGCGGCAACGATAAAATCGGAGCGCCGTCCCAGCTCCACCGTCTCCTCTTCCTCGTCGATCGCCACGAACCGCTCCAGTGCCACCACCAGGGCCGCGATGTCCTCCTTGCCCACCTTCATGGCCCGGGCAATAGAGCTCACCGGGTTGCCGTTGAGCCTGCAGGCGGCGATCAGGTCGGCATCGCCCAGGATCAGCCCAGTCGCCTGCGGGCCGCAGATCCCCTTGCCGCCGCTGAAAACGACCAGGTTGGCACCGTCGGCGAGCGGCTGAGTCAGGTTGCGGCGTGGTGGCAGCTCCGCGGCGGCGTCGACGATGAGCGGGACACCGACCGGGCGCGTGACGGCGGCGATCTCGGCCACCGTGGGAGCCTCGTCTTTCAGGAAGATCTGCACCGCGGCGGTCTTCTCGCCGATCGCGCCGGCCACGTCCTCGGCCGTCAAAGAACCACTCGACCCGACCTGGACGATGTGGGCACCGGTCGCCCGCATGCCCTGGGTGAGGTAGTTGCCGAGACCGGAGGCGCGGACGATTATTTCGTTCTTCCAGCCTTCGGTCATCGGCAACCGGCGCACCCGGTCGCCGTCGACTCCGGTCAGGCAGGCGGCTGCCGACTGCACCACGCCGCCGGCAGCGCCCGAACAGATGCAGCACGCCTCGACACCCACCAGCTGGGCGATGTGGGCGCCCGCCCTGTCGAGCAGCTCCTCCAGCTTCACGAAGCAGCGCCCAGCCTCAGCCATCGCCTCGTAGGCTTCGGGCGCCATGCGCGACCCCCCCAACGAAGTCACGAAACCATAGCTGTTGATGTACTTGCGAACGCCGAGCCGGTCGTAGATGTCCATCCTGATACACTCCCCGTATTGAGTCAGCGCCGCGCAATATGCCCGACCACCCCACCGGCGGTCAAGCCTCGATACCGAAAGAGAGGCGCTTGACGATGGCGGTGCCAATAGGTTCCCTTTGCAGCGACATCCGCCAACACCACCAGGCAACTATGATCGAAGTCGTCGATACCGGACTCATCTACCGCAATCCCCGGCCACTGTTGAAGTCGGTGCACGCCTGGCATCCCACGCTGGCGCAGCTGGACGACGGCAACATCCTGGTCTCCTTCGACCTCGCGGAGGCGGTTTCAGCCGCCAACTATGGTTCCTATCGGGCCCGCTCGCGCGACGGCGGGGTCACTTGGACCGAGCCGGTGCGTTTCTTCGACGACGCCGACGACCCGACTACCACCCACTCGGTCCGCATCAGCCGACTGACCGACGGCACCCTCGCCGGCGCCGGGCACCGGCGGTACAATGATTATCCCGACCAGCCCGGCTGGAACCCGGAGACCTACGGCTGTGAGCGTGGCGACTGGTTTTTCATGCGCAGCGCCGAGGGCGACACCTGGGACGGGCCGGAGACGATCGTCCCACCCCTCACCAGGCAGCCGTACGAAATGTGCCACGCCACGGTAGAGACCGGCGACGGCCGCTGGCTCATGCCGACGGGACTATTGCGCACCTGGGAAGGGGAAGCCCCCGAAGGGCTCAAGACCATCGCCATGGTCTCGCCCGACCGCGGTCACACCTGGCCTGATTACATTCCACTGTTCGAAGACCAGAACGGCGATGTGATCTATCACGAGGTCAGCCTGATCCAACTGCCCGACGGCCGGCTCCTTACCGTCGCCTGGCCCTTCGACGCCACCGCGGGCAAGACGCTGATGAAGGTGCCATTCGCGATCTCTACCGACGGCGAATCGTTCGACGTGCGTGGCTCGACCGAGATTCCCGGCGAGACGACCAAACTGCTGAGCCTGGGCGACGACCGGGTGTTCTGCCTGATGCGGCGTACCGATCAGGCCGGCCTGTGGGCGGTGATCGCCCGCATCAACGGCGACGAGTGGGTTAACCTAGAGGAGGCGCCGGTCTGGCAGGGCTCCGGCTCCCACATGCTGGGCAAGCGCGCCGCCGCCACCGAGCTGGCCGAGCTGGCCTTCGGCTTCCCTAACCTGATCCTGCTCCCCGACGGCGATGTCTACGCCGCCTTCTGGTGCCGCGAGGAGTGCATCCACAACATCCGCTGGCTTCGCATCCGCGTTGCCTGATTTCCCTAACGCACGGAGTCAGATCATGAGCACCGTCGAATTACCCGAGAACCTGCGCCTGCTCACCATCGTCGCCCATCCCCACGACGCCACCTACACCCTGGGCACCTCCGCCCATCACATCGAGCGGGGCGATTCGGTCACCGTGGTCTCCGTGACCGACGGCGTCACGACCCACGACGAAGAGCTCGAGGACGAGATGCGCAAGCCCGAGTCAGATCGGGATCCGGCGATCCTCAACCGGTCGCGGTCGGACCAGGCACAGCGCAAGCAGGAGGAACTGGGGCGAGTCTGCGGCCTGTTCGGCATCGAGGACGTGCGAGTGCTGCCATTCGCCGACAATCCGATCGATCCCAGTCCGGAGGTGGTGAAGACGCTGGTGGGAATCTTCTACGAGGTGCGACCCCACATCGTCATCACCCACGCCCCCTACAACTACCCACACCACCGCCACTATCCGATCTTGGACCATGACCACCCAGCCGCCGGCATCCTCGCCGCCCGCGCCATGCAGCGCATCTCCCAGCCCGACGCGAATCGGATGCACGCCCCGCACAAGGTCGCCCAGATCTATTATATCGGGGTCGAGTTCGGCTGGACCGACATCGATCTGTTTGTCGATATATCCGACCAGATGGCCAATCGCATCCGGGCAGAGGGACTCTACGAAACCCAGGGGCACACACCCGAGTTCGCCCGCAAGCGCATCGAGGCCTTCGCCGGCTACCATGGGTGGTTCGGGAATTCCGGCTACGCCGAACCCTTCATCCGCGCCCGCGGCCAGTTCAGCACCCACCTTAGCGTCACCGACCGGGAGCTGGAGCAATCCCTGGAAACAGGAAAACAGAACCTGGAGCGAATCGGCTACTTCGCCAGCGGGCAAGAGGAGTAGCGGTCGCCGCCAATTATAGCAGTCGCTACTAGGCGTAGCGAATCCAGATTCGCACCGATTCCAACAACAGCGCCGGTGCGGTCTCTCGACGGATCAGGCCCACGAGCAACTCGTTGGATCCCTTTCTCAGCTCGCTGCCCAGGAGCGTGAACTCGACCGGATCCCAGTCCAGGGGCTCCGCACGGGTCCTGGAAGGGTAGCGATTCCACTCGCCATCGTACCGCTCCTCCGTCCACGGCCGGTCCCGGATGCGACGCTGATCCCACGACAGCTCGATCCCGTTCAGGTGGATGACAACCTCGTCCACCTCATCGAGATCCGCGAAGGCCAATCCCAGCACGCAACTCTCCAGTGCGCCCTCTCTCTCCGCCGCCGCGACGTCGTCTGCCAGGTCGAAGGTAAGCCGCGCGCGCGCGTCGGCGCGGGTCTCCTCCAACCGGAGCGGCAGCTGCTCGAGCGGCATGCAGTGGCGGAAGGCGTGGCCGATCTGGGAATCGACCGGGGGCGGGTTACCGCGATCGATCTGGTACTGCTTGCTCAGCCGGGCGAGCCTTTCCGGATCGGCCAGCTCTCCGACCGTATGCCTCTTCCAATCCGCCGACATGCTGTAGAAGTTGAAGAAGTAGAGACCGTCCGCCCCGGCATCCCAGTAGCGGGCGGCCATCGCCCGCAGCACCTCGGTCTCCACGACCGGGCGCAGGCCCTCGAAACAGCCCAGAACCTGGCATCCCGTTCCCTCGGCCGCAGCCGCGAACTCGGCCACCTTGGCCTCGAACGGGCGGAACCCCAAACCGGTGACCACGATGTCCACGAGCCCCTCCTTCATCCAGCGCTCTGCCTCCATACCCAGACGCTCGGAATCGTAGAGGCTCGAGGCAACGCGCACCTCCAACTCCAGGGCGCGCCCCTTTGCCTTGCCGATCTCGTCCATCCGCGCCCGCAACTGCCGCACCATGTCAGTGAGCAGGTGGCGATTGGCGTACCCCTGCTCCGGCCGGAAGACGCCTGGATGCCGCATGAAGTCCAGCTCGATGCCATCGACGTCGAAACGCTCGAGGAGTTCGCAGGCGATGGCGACCATGAAGTCCCGCACCTGGGGAAAGGCGTAGTCCTTGCCGGTGCGCAACCCCCAGTGGGTGCTGCCATAGGGCGGATCATCGGCTCGACCGATCAGCAGGTCGGGGTGGTCGCGCCGGAAGCGGCCGAAGGAGAGGGAATCCTCTTCGGTGTTGTAGTGGGTGTTCATCCGCAGGGACGGAAAAAACCTGCGTCCCGCCTCCCGACAGAGCCGGGCGATGGCGGTAACCGGGCCGCCGTGGTGCTCGATCAGATGACGCAGGTTCAGCGCCCGAACCCGGTCGGCCTCGTTGGCGAAATCCTCCACGCCATCGGCGAAGCGCTCGCCGATCACCGTCTCGTAGGACAAGACCTCCCGCCCCCCGACCGACCAGAGGAAGGTGTCGATGGCCGATCCGGCGTGCGGACCAACCATGTTGTCGCGCATCTGCTCGATCGTGATAGGTGGCTCGTAGCTGGAGAGGATCCAGCCGTCGTCGTTAGAGAGGACGCGGGGTCGATCTACCATCTTGCGGCTCCGGTTCGAGAGTGGCTGCCGAAATGTAGCCTGCATTTCGCGCCCGACAAGTTGACCGACCTGCCTGGATCCCGTTATTACCCGGCCACTACGACACGACAGCCAAAGACGGAATCCTCATGAAGACCTACCGCGTTGCCATTCTCGGATGCCGCGGCCGCGGCCGTGCCGCCGCCGCCGGCTACCACCACCATCCCCGCTGCAAGCTGGTCGGCCTCTGCGACCTGTTGCCGGAGCGCTACGACGAACTCGGCGAGATGTTCGGTGTCGACGCCCGTTACGACGACGCGGACCGGATGATCCGTGAGACCGAGCCGGACATCGTCGCCATCCCCACCGGCACCGAGTTCCACCACGACCTAGCCATGCTGGTGCTCGAGCACGGCATCAACATCGACATCGAGAAACCGCTCTGCGTCGACCTCGAGGAGGCGGATGCGGTGCTGAAGAAAGCGCGGGAGAAGGGCTGCCGCATCGCCGTGCACCACCAGGGCCGCACCGGTGTCGTCATGCACACCATCCGCAAGGCCCTTAACGAGGGCCGGATCGGGGCACTGCAGCACATCCACGGTTACGGCAAGGGCTACTACGGCGGTTACGACCTGATGAACATCGGCACCCACATGATCAACATGTATCTGGGACTCGGTGGCAGCTGCCAGTCGGTCTCGGCGACTGCCGTCACCGACGGGCGCCCGATTACACCGGAAGACGCGGTCACCTCACCGCAGGGAATGGGCACGATCGTGGGCGAACGCCTGACCAGCCTCATGCAGCTCGAGAACGGGCTGTCGGCGACCCTGCTCAGCCACCGCTACCCCGAAATTGTCAACCCGATGATCGAGCTGGCCGGCAGTGAAGGCCGGCTGATGATTGGTCGACTCCTCTTCGGGAATTCACGGCCGAGCGCACTCTTTCTGCCAGCCCGCTACTACGCTGCCGACGGCCCGAAGTGGGAAGTACTGGACCCGGTCTTTGCCCACGACGCCGATCCTGCGGTCTGCGACACCGAGGATTACCTGTTCGCCGACGAATACGTGCGCGCCCTCGACGAGGATCGCGACCACGAGTGCAACGGCGAGGTCGGCCGCCACGTGGTGGAGATCATGATGGGAATCTTCGAGTCTGCCGCCTACGGCCGCGTAGTGGAGTTGCCTCAGCAGGAGCGCACCCACCCGCTGCTGCGCTGGCGGCGCGAGCACGGACTCGGGGAACCACCGCCGGTGCCGCGCGACTGGCAGGAGTGGCTGATCGCGGAAGACAGACGTCTCGGGCGTCAGGTTTAGTTAGCAGTCCCGCGGAGCCGCGTCTCGGCGCGCCGTGACGCGGGCGGCAGGCCCCGTAGGGCCCATCCCACGAAGATCAGGCCGGTTGCAGTGCCCTGCCCACTTCATTCTCCCAGGTGCCTTCCACGCGCACGCCGTATTCCTGCTGTCCACCAGTAGCCCGCGGGCCGCTGAGATAGGGCCGATAGTCCCGGTCGTCGGCCAGCAGATCGCCGGTCGCGTAGTCGGCATGCAGGAAGTGGAAGGCGACACCGGCCCGCTCCTGTTCGGTCTGGTTGTCTCCCGTGCTGTGGGCCGTGCCGTAACAGAAGAAGAGGACGCCTCCGGCCGGCAGCTCCACGGTTACAGCCCGCTCTTCCGGAGGATCGCAGCGGATGTGATGATCGCTGTAGGGATCGCGGTAGTGGTCGTACGCCTCGCGGAAGCTGCCGTCGATGACGCGCATGGTGCCGTTGGCGACAGTGGCGTCGTGGATGGCGATCCACATGGCCGTGCCCCGCATAGGGTCGCCGATCTTGAAATAGGCGTTGTCCTGATGCCAGTGGGTGCCCACCCCCTGCCCGCCCGGCTTGAGGAAAACCTGGTCTAGGTGCAGAAAGAACGGGTCGCCGATCAGGGTGCTGATGGCGGCTACAACCTTGGGATGGAAGGGCAGGGCCCGGAAAAGGTCGCTGTCCCGGTACATCGGACACAACTGCAGGTTTTCCATGTCGGTGGCCGGCGTTTCGCCGTCGCCTTCTGTAGCGACGTTGCGGAGCCGCCCGATCACCTTGAGGCGCTCAATATCGAGTCGCATCGCCTCGACCTCCCGTCCGGAAAAGAAGCCGGGCACGGCGACGAATCCCCGCACGCGAAACTGCTGCAAGGCTGACGAATCTAGCACTTCCTCACCATCTCCTCTTGCGGTCTGAACGGCCATCAAAAGCTACGAAATTTCCCTTGTTCGCGGCAGCAGGGCAGCCTATTCTATCGCGACCGCGTCTACCTGGCCGACCACAAGCTTAACTGCCTGCACGCCGGCCAGGACCTGGTCAAGTTCTGCTACGGCACCGTTCGCCAGCTGCCGGCGTGAATCTTCGTACCGCTCGACCTGGCCGAAACCTACGACGACCTGCTGGATCGAGTTCGCGAAATCGGTAACAACGCCTGGGGCAAGTTGACCGCCATCGGGGGCGACGAGAAACGTTTCAACAGCGACAACCACACGATAATTCGCGATAGCGGCGGGCAGCTGCTGCGGGAGCAGCGGCAAACTGCCATGGGCGCTCACTGGGACACCACCTTCTGTCCCTGCGACGATCCGGCGACGCGCCCAGAGAAAGTCTGCGCCCCCCAACATACCCATCCCCACCCCTGCTTAAGCCCGGACGGACACACGGTGGTCTTCACCTCGAACGCGAGCTGGTTCGCCCAGAGCTACGAGGTCGAGCTGCCGCAGCTGAGCTGATGGCGAAGGCGTTCCTCCATCAGGGCGCCTCGATCACCACCCGCTCCTGCTCGACCCGCTCCAGCATTTGCCTGAACTCAGTCGTACCGTCGTCGTCCCAGTAATCGGTCGTGATGGGCGCGTCGTGGCTCAGGGGGATCAGCCCCCTGGTCCAGTCGGGGCGGATGAAGAAGTGTTTGGTCTTCTCGATAAAGTAGTAGGCGTACATCCGCGTCCCGTTGGCGAAGCGCGAACGGATGATGAACGGCTTCTGCGGCGACAGTTCGAGCGCCTCGAGCCGCTCGAGCGCCTCCCGGTCCAGGGTCAGCCCCAGACCCGGCTGCTCGCTCACCCGCAGGAAGCCGTTCACGGGCTGCGGGCGCTCGGTTACCACGTCCCCGGCGAACCGCTCGGCCGTCGTGATAAAGTGGAAGTTGGCGGTCGGGTAGGCAGCCATCTGGTGCGCCGTGTAAGCCTGGGTGATCGTCCCACCCACATTCTGCAGCATGAACGGGATGTTGCCGGCGGCGAACAGGCCGGCCGATCGCATCGCGGGGCCCGCTCTCTGGTGGCCCCGCATGTAGACGTCCCCCGCCCCCATGAGGACTTCGAAGGTGCAGTCGAGCTTGGTCTGATGGCGAACGATCGGCAGCCGGATGCGACGGCGCAGGTCGATCGACCCCTGGATGTCGCCTGAATCGATGCAGTCCTCGAAACAGCCGGCAATGCGATGCTCGGCCATCCGCGCCAGCAGTTCCGGCATGTGATCGGTGGTGCCGCCGCCGGTGAAGTCGAAGTGGATCTTAAATTCCGGGGGTGCCACCTCCTCCATCGCCGCGATCTGGTCGAAGACATTCTCAAATGGAGAGGTGTGGTATTTCATCCAGGTGAACCCCTGTGCCGCGAAACGCCGCACCGATTCCGCCATGCGGTCGGGATGGGTCGAGACATTCCAGCTGGCCACCGGCACCCACGACCGCTGCTTCTGACCGAAGAGCTTATAGATCGGCACTCCGGCGGCCTGGCCCATCAGGTCGTACATCGCCATCCCGATATGCAGTGAGGTCTCGTCGCCAATCCAGTCGAACGGATTGGACCCGATGTACCGGTCGAGCAGCTCCTGGTCCGGGTTCCCTCCTTCCCCCAGCCCGACCAGTCCCGTGTCGGTGTGGGCGACGATGATGGTCCGGCTCTGCGGCCCGTGGTAGTGATCCTGCTCGTAGGCGATCCAGTCGTGGTACGGGCACTGGACCCGGTGCACCTCGATCTCAGTTACTCTCATCTCCCCTCTCTTTCAGCGCTCTCGCCGACGGGTTAGTTTCGCACCTGCCAGCTGACCTATCAACCAGGGATGCGCAAATGAAGATCACCATCGTCGGTGCCGGATCCATGGGTTGCCTGTACGGCGCCCATCTGGCGCGCATCGGCCACCAGATCGCCATGGTCGACGTGCGCGACGACGTCATCCAGGCCATCACCGACCGCGGTCTGGAGCTGGAAGGCGTCAGCGGCTCGGTTACGGCCGCGGCCGCAGCCACCAGTCCAGATGCGGCGACCGGGCCTGTAGACCTGGTCATCGTCCAGGCCCACAGCTCCGGCTCGAGTCAGGCCGCTCGGGTGGCGGGCCGCGTTCTTGGTCCCAAGGGGTTCGCGATCACCCTGCAGAACGGCATAGGCAACGTCGAGGCGCTGGTCGATGTCCTCGGGTCGGAGCGGGTACTTGGCGGCATCAGCTACAACAGCGCCAGCAGCAACGGGCCGGGCCAGTCGCAGCACACCAACGCGGGTCCGACATGGATTGGCGAGCTCGATGGCACCGCCACCGAGCGAGTAGCCGCCCTGGCCGCTACTTTCGAGGCGGCCGGGTTGGCCACAACCGTATCGGACAACATCATCGGCGTAATCTGGGACAAATTCGTCCACAACTGCGCCATCAACCCGGTCGCCGCCGTGGCCGGCCTGCACGCCAACCAGGTGTCGCAGAGCCGAGCCGCGGATGCGCTGCAGGACAGGCTGCTCGAGGAGCTGCTGGCGCTGGTGCGGGCGAAGGGTGTAACCCTGGTGGAAGAGGACCCGGTCGAGGCGATCAAGGAGACCTGTCGCCGGGTCACGGTCAAACCGTCCATGCTGCAGCACGTAGAGGCCGGTCTGGCCACCGAAATCGCAGCTCAGAACGGCGCCGCCATACGGGAGGGCCGGGCGCTGGGCCTCGAGATGCCGTACAACGAGGCAGTGACGCTGATGGTCACCGCCCTGACCGAGAGGGCAGGGCTGCAGGACGCGGCGCTGAACCCATCATGATCTCCTGACCGGTTTTCCCGCTGCCGCCGCTTTGGGAAACGCGGTGCCGTCTGCAGGCGAGAAACCCAGTATGCGGCGCGTCTCCTTCAGCTCCAGCCTGCCTCTCCGGTGCTCCGAGATGCCGTTTACGATCGCGAAATCGAGATCCTCGGCCTCGATACAGAGACCCAGCAGTTGCGCCGCATCCCTAGGACTCATCCCCGACATGGCGTCGTCCGGATCCCAGTCGCCGTCCTGCCGGAACCCCGGATTACACAGCCGCACGCAGATGCAGGAGAGGCCGTGCTGGTGCGCGTACACCCGGCCGAGCGCCTCGCCCCAGCATTTGGTGGCGCCGTAGACATTCGTGGGATAGACCGGCACTTCCAACTTGGCCTCCCCCTCGTCCCAGTACCCCTTGACGGCATCGATCGAGCTGGCGAATACGAGTCGGCGGCATCCGGCATTCCGAGCCGCCTCAAAGGCGTTGTAGGCGCCGATCACGTTCAGCTTCAGCAGGGTATCGTAGAACTCGGCACCGTCGCCCGGGTAGGCGGCCAGATGCACGACCGTATCGATGTCGCGGCAAGCAGCCAGCAGCTGGGGATAGTCGACGATGTCGGCGCACTGAAACTGCTCGTGCGCGTGCAGCTCGCCGACCGGCCGGACGTCAGCCAGGCGCAGTTGGTAGCGGCTGCCCCAATGGTGGCGTAGAATACCGCCGAAGAGACCCGCCTCGCCGGTGATGAGAACCGTCCTGGCTGCGGTCACGCCGACGCCTCCTCAACTGGATGTGACTGCAGCAGGAGCAGTTGTCCGACCAGCATCTCGACCTCCCCCAGGGGCCGCCCCTTCTCCCGCGACCAAATTTCGTTGGCGGTGATGTAGAGGTGGTCGCCGACCACCTTCCTG
>CAYWBJ010000415.1:0-10417 GCA_964456165.1 uncultured Gemmatimonadaceae bacterium
CAAGGAGAAGGAGTTCGAGGAGACGCTGGGGCTGGTGGACGGCCAGGTCATCACCGCGGCGACCGTCGCGCGGGGGCGCCAGCAGATAATCGACCTATACAAGGAGAAGGGCTACCTCCACGCCGAAGTCGCCGGCAAGCGGTTCGACGCTGAAGAAGAAGGCATGGTCTTCCTGCAGTACGACATCAAGGAAGGCGACAAGGTCAAGATCAAGCGCATTCAGATCCTGAACAACGAGGCCTTCAGCGACGGTGAGATCAATAAGCAGATGGAGACTAAGGAGAATCGCTGGTGGCGGAAGGGGGAGTTCAGCGATGAGACCTATGAAGAGGACAAGCAGAAGATCCTCGCATTCTACAAGAGCAAGGGATACCAGCAGGCTGCCATCAGCCGGGACACTGTCTACTACGACGAGACCAAGCACAAGCTCTTCATCGACCTGGAGGTCGACGAGGGCCGCGAGTACCGGATGGGGAAGGTGAGCTGGGACGGCAACGAGCTATTCGACGATGCGGAGTTGGCCGACAAGCTGGACATGGAGGAGGGCGAGATCTACAGGATGGCCGGCAACGAGCTGGCCTGGCTGGTGCAGTCGGCCTACTACGAGAAGGGCTATCTCAACACCGAGGTGCGACCGCAGGAGGATCTGCGCGGCGACCACGTCGACGTTCGCTTCCAGATTTTCGAGGGACAGCCATACAAGATTCGCCGCATCAACGTCGCCGGCAACACGCGGACGCGGGAGAAGGTTATCCGCCGCGAGCTGGAATTGCGTCCTGGCGACATCTATCAGCAAAGCCTCGCGCAGGAGAGCCAGCGCCGGCTCCACATGCTGAGCTTCTTCAAGGACGTGCAGATCGAGCCGGAGTTCAGCGACGATCCCGAACAGCGCTACGTCGATCTCAACTTCGTCGTCGAGGAACGGCGAACCGGTCAGGCCATGATGGGCGCCGGCTACAGCGATCGCGACAAGCTGCTGGGCCAGATCGGTCTGCAGATTCCCAACCTCCGCGGCACGGGCCAGAATCTGGACTTTCGCTGGGAGTTCGGCACCCGCCGTGAGCAGTTCGTCCTCGGCTTCACTGAGCCCTGGCTCTTCGACACCCCGACGAGCTTCGCGGCAAGAGTGTCGATCCTCAGTCTCGATTACTTCAACTACTACGACAGTCAACGCAACTCGGTGAGCGTACGCATCGGGCGGCGGCTTAAGTGGCCGGCCTTCTCATCTATCTCGGCTGGATACCAGCTTGAGGAGGTGAGCTACTCGGACATCGCCGAAGGCTACGATGAATCGCGACTGCGGCCGGTCACCACCAGCAGCTTCAACTTGTACTACCAGCGGGACACGCGCGACTTTCCGCAGTTTCCGACCAAGGGCACGCTTATCACGTACCGGCCCGAGATCGCCACTTCGGCGGCTGGCGGCAACGTCGATTTCCACCGGCACGAGGTCACCTACAACTACTACCGTCCCAGTTGGTGGAAGTTCGTGATCAGCGCCGAGGCCAAGGTCGCCTTCATCGACGGGTTCTCCGAGGTCGACGATCGGAACATCTCGATCTGGGACCGGTTTTCGCCTGGTGGCGTCGATTATTGGGACGGTCAGGTGCGCGGCTACACGGACCGGTCCCTGGGGCCGCGGGACAATGGGTTCCCCCTGGGCGGCACGTCGATGATGGTGTTCAACCTGGAGTATCGCTTTCCGATTTCCGAGCAGAACGTGATCGGGTTGCTGTTCGCTGACGCCGGGAATGCCTGGCAGGACGTCGGGGCGTTGAGCCCGCTGCACCCGAGGAGGTCGCTGGGCGACCTGCGGCGATCGGTTGGTTTCGGCTTTCGCGTCATGGCCCCGATGCTCGGAATGATCGGGTTCGATTTCGGCTACGGATTCGATCGCAGGGACGTCGATGGAACGCCACCGGGCTGGATAACCCACTTCCAGTTCGGTCCACAGATCTTCTGACAGGCCAACAACGTTTGGGGGATGGAAGCAAAATGAGAAGACTCGTCCTGAGCTTTTTGATCGGGAGCACTGTCCTGTTGTGCGGCGCCGGTGTAGCCAGCGCTGAGGTGAAGCTCGGCTACATCGACTCCGAGGTGCTCAAGGAGCAGCTACCGGAGCTGCGCCAGGTGCGCCGCCAGCTGGAGCAGTTGCAGCAGGAATTTGAGCGCGACATGGCGGATCGCGAGAGCAAGCTGAAGAAGCTCGAGGATGACTTCCGCAAGCAGGAAATGCTCATGAGCGAGAAGCGCAAGGCCGAGATGCAGGCTGATTTCCAGCAGAAAATGTTGGAGCTGCAACAGTTCGGGCAGCAGAAGTTTGGCCCGGAAGGCGAGCTCATGAAAAAGAATATCTCCTTGTCGGAGCCGATCTTCGCGCGCATCAACGAGGCGCTGAAAACGATCGCCGAGGAAGAGGGCTACGACTTCATCTTCGACGCCGGCGGCGGCTCAGCATCGATCGTGTACGCCCACGAAAAGCACAATCTGACCGAGCAATTGATCGAGCGGCTGGAGGAAGAGAAGAAAGGCTCAGGTGCCGGTGTCCGTTGAGGAGACGGCGAACGCGGGTAACCGGGTGGAGCTCGATCTGGAGTCGATAGAGCGGATGATTCCCCACCGCTACCCGTTCCTCCTGGTCGACCGGGTCCCGGAGCTTCTGCCGGGAGAGCGCATCGTCGCCGTCAAGAACGTCACGGTCAATGAGCCGTTCTTCCAGGGGCACTTCCCCGGTCATCCGGTCATGCCCGGCGTGTTGATCATGGAGGTGATCGCCCAAGCCGGCGCCCTGCTGATGCTACACGGCGCCGAGGAGCACGGCGCCGCCGTTCCCCTGTTCGCCGGCATCGACAAGGCGAGGTTCAGGCGGCCGGTGGTCCCCGGCGATCAGCTGCGGGTCGAAGTCGAGGTGCTGCGACAGCGGGGGCCTTCCTGCAAGCTGGCGGGCAAGGCCTGGGTGGGCGACGAACTGGCGGCGGAGGGGGAAATCATGGCCGTACTCAGCTCCCGCGCATGAGTTCGCGGCGGCGGCATAGAGAACGGGGTGATGGCCAGGTCCAGCCATCACCCCGTTTTTGGTTCTTGCGAGTCCTGAGGGCTACTACTGGATAAGGAGCATCTTCCTCGTCTTGACGAACCCGACGGTTTCCAGACGGTAGAAGTAGACGCCACTGCCCGCCTGCCGTCCCAACTGATCCCGGCCGTCCCATTCCACCGTGTATATTCCTGCCGCGTGCTGGCTCTTATCCACCAGGCGCCTTATCCGCTGGCCGGCGATGTTGAACACATCCAGCGCGACCTGGCCGGCCCGCGGCAGCGCGTACTCGATAGATGTGGAGGGATTAAACGGATTCGGGAAGTTGCTCCCGAGGAAGTAGCTGGTGGGCAGCAATCGGCTGGAGCGGAGCTGCCGAACTCGCTCGACGACTCCCTGGCCACTAGCCAGCAGAGCGTCGGCGAGCTGGAACTGGACGTCGTTCGGCGAGCCTTGCACCCGGAACGTCAGCTCCGCCAGCAGACCCTGGCCGCTTACGGTCGGACCCGACGTGATCCCGTTGGCAATCGTAAGCTCGCCCGGGCGCTCGGAAAGCACCGTGAAGAGCGGGGCTTCAGCGCCCTTGCTCCCGAGCAGATGGCCCGGTCCCTCGTCGGCCTCCTGAAACTCCACGGACTCCGGATCGAAGTTGAGGACGAATCCAAAAGCATTCAGATCTACGACGGGTCCAGCCCATACTCTGACCGTGACCAGCTGGTTATGGGCGCGTGTACCGCCCACGACCTCCAGGCCGACGACCGAGGTTCGGTTTATGCCGGCAGCGATCGGAGTCGGCTTGCCCGGCAGTGACTTTCCGAAGTTGTCGACGAAGACGAACAGGTCGAAGAAGTCGATTGTGCCATCCGTGTTCAGATCGAACCCCTGGGTTTCGTCCGTGGCGACACTGTTGAACACGTCGACGAACAGGAAAAAGTCGAAGATGTTCACCATGCCGTCTTCATTGAAGTCTCCTGGCAGAAGCAGCTCTTCCTGGGCGGCGAACTCTTCGGCCGCGGAAAATTCGCCGATCAGGTCGTCCTCCACGGCTCGCACCCTCCAGAAGTAGGTTGTCCCTTCCTCCAGGCTGCGGTCGATGGTCCAGGCCGTCTGGCCAACGCCGACGTCGCCGAAACCCTCGGCGAGATCCGAGACGACGGCGGTTACATTACTGAAGTCTGCGACCGTGGAAACCTGGATGGTGTAGGTCAAGACACCGCCCTCGTTGATCGGGCTTGAGTTGGTGAAGACGAAAGTAGGCACGAGGAAGTCCTCACCCTGTCGCGTCAGGCCCGTTGGTGTGGCTGGCGCTGCGGCCGCAACCGGCGTCACGGCTAGCAGTTCGCTGGGCTCGCTCTCGTTGGGTGTCAGGGCGCGGTCGATTGCGGTAATCTGATACTCGTATGTCGTGTCGTTGAGCAGACCTAGGTTGGTGTAGGTCGCTTCGAGCACCCGCGAGGCCAGCAGCGAAAAGTCCTCCTCGCCGACGCGGCGGTACACGTTGTAGCCGGAAAGGTCGGTGTCGGGACTCGGATCCCAGGTCAGGATCACCTGTTCCGAACCGGCCGTCGCCTGCAGATTGGTCGGCACCTGGGGGGGGAGCAGGTCTGCGGTGGTGAGTGTGATGAATCCACCGTCGATGTCGCTTTCCGCGATGTTCCCCGAGCGGTCCACAGATCCGACCCTGCCGAAGTAGGTGGTCGCTGGTGTCAGGTTGGTCAGGGTAAGCTCGTGCGAAAGGACGTCGTTGGCATCGCCGACGTTGAAGTCGAAGAGCTCGGCGTTGGTTCCGAATTCCACGAAGCTGTCGGCCAGCTCGTCCGTCTCCCAGGTGATCAGCACCGAGGAGTTGGCCGGGGTGACGACGACATTCGAGATCACCGGCAGCGTAATGTCTGCTTCGGCGTCGGTGGTGAATTCCATGATTTCGCTCTGCACGGGACCGTTGTTGCTCAGATCGAACGAGGAGACCCGGTAGAAATACGTCGTCGCCGCCTCCAGGTTGGTGAGGGTGATCTCCTGGCTCTCGGTTGCCGTCGGGACGGTGCGGACGAAGCCCAGGTCTTCGGTGGTGCCAAATTCGACCTCTCCACTCGCCGTCTCGTTCAGCTCCCAGGCGATGGTGGCGCTGCGGTCGTTTTTGTAACTGACCGCGGGGCCCGATTCGATCGTCGGTTGCGTCAGATCGAGTTCCGGATTCGTGCTGAAGACGGAGACCGCGCTCTCGGTAGCGCCGTTGCCGGAGGGATCAGTGGAACCGATCACGTACTGATACGTCGTGTTGGCGTCGAGGTTGGTGAAGGTGAGCTTGTGGTCGATAACGTTGTCGCCGGAATTGGTGAAGTCCTCCAGGCTGGCCGAGTCGGTGCCATACCGGCCGTCGCTGTCGCTCGACTCATCCGTCGTCCACTCGACCACGGCCATGTCGTGCGTGTTGAGGGTGTTGACCGGGCCGAACGTGATCACCGGGAACTGCGTATCCGCGTTGGTGTCGGTGACGAAGCTACCTGCGCCGCCAGGCGGCTGCAGGATCCGGGCGACCTTGCCTGCCGGCGCTGCCGTAGGCTCGAAGGTGGTGACCTGGCCGTTGGCTGCCTCGAGCTCCAGGCGGTACGAGTAGTCGGTGCCCGGCTCTAGTTCGACCATGGTCAGGTAGTGCCTGAGCAAGAACCGGGGCCGTCCCTGAGCGTTGAGGTTGGCGATCTCGAATTCGTCTGGGGTGTTGTAGGTCCCGTCGTCCCCATCGGTTCCGTAGAAAATGCGGGCGATCGTCGGAACGTCGGTCTCGACGCCGATGACGGCTATGCGATCTCGCAATGACGCCAGGAGCGGGCCTTCGACGATAGCCGGCGGGAAGATGTCGTCTGCCGACGACGTGACGAACTTCAGATCTCGGCTCCACGGCTCGTTACCGGTTGGATCGGTGGTCAAAGTGTCGTTGAGAACCTGCAGCAGGCCGGCGGCCTTGGCCGCGCTCGCAAGCTCGTCCAGGTCGGGCAGGACCGCGCTGATGCGGTAGCGGTACCGGGTCGAGGGCTCGAGGTCCGACAAAGTGATGCTGTGCGTCTCGAGCAGATCTTGAGAGCTCTCTGTGGCCGTGTAAAGGACGCTGGACCCGTTTCCCGCGATCTTTCCAGTTCCACCGTCGACGGGGCCGTAGTCGATCCAGACCTTGCTCGGCAGGTTGACGTTGAGGTCGATAATGGCGCTCTCGTTGCTGACGTTGACGAAAGGGCGCGCGGTGAAGCGCAGCCGGCGGTTCTTGAGCCGCGGTGTACGAAACTCCCGGATTCGCGTACCGAGGGCCTGCTCCTCGGTTACGAAGCCCATTCCGATCAGCTCGTCGGCCACGGTAAGGCGCGAGCTGATGGTGGCCGTGTAGCTCTCCCGGGGCTGCAGCCCCGGGATAACGGCGAGGTGGGCCAGGGTGCCCTGCTCGTTGTCGATCAGCACGTCGGATGGAGCCCCTGGCCCTTCGACCAGTATTCGGGTGTCGCCGGGGCGGTTGGTGAACCAGCTGAAGACCGTGACGATCTGGCTGTCGCGCGGATCGAGGATCGAGCTCTGGCTCACGTTGGTAATCTGCATCCGGGTGACATTCGGCGCTTTGCGGGTCCTGGCTATTCCCCTAAGCGGCTGGCTCAGGGCGCCCCTGGATGTCGTTGAAGTGACCTCGTAACTGTAGCTGCGGCCGTTGAGCAGATCCGACGTGAGGACGAGATGCGAGCGTGTCGACAGTTTGATGGTGCGCAGGGTGTTGATGTCTTCCGCGAAGTCGAAGTTTGGATCCTGCAGCAAGGTTGGGATCTCGAAGTCGGCATCGCGCAGAGCCTGCAGGATCGTTTCCGCGTCCGCCAGATGACTGACGCCGCCGCTGGTGAGAATCCGGACCACGTCGAGGATCCGGCTGGGGTCGTTGAACTGGTCTAGTAGCGGATTGCGGAACTCCAGGGGTTGATCCGAATTGACCGGCTCCTGCGTCTCTTCGTCGAGCAACAAAAGGACGACCTTGTCATCGATCCCCTCCAGGTTGCTCAACCAGGTGAAATTCAGACCGTTGAATTTCCGGATGACGTTCAGGTCGAAGAGCTTGTTCGGAAATCGCCGCACGAGACCGATGTCGAACTTGCCGGCCTCGTATGTGATCGTGTCGGTGTCCCTGGAATTCGTGCCGTTAATCGTCGCGTCGACGATCGACACGTTGGACCCGTCGATGGGAATGTCCCGGATGACCTCGAACGCCATGCGGCCCAAAACGCCCTCATTTGCCTCGACGGGACCGTCGAACAGGGTCAGGCCGCCTTCTACCGTGCTCAGTCCGTCGGCGTCGGTCGAGATTACCTGGCCGAAGAATTGCGACCCGAAGGCGCCGGCCAGCAGGTTTCCCTCCTCGAACGCTATGGGCGCAAGCAGCGTAGGGTCGTACTTGACCCTGACTAGCGTGCCGGAGATCGTCGTCAGGCCGCGGACTTCGAAAACCAAGCTCACCGTGTCCCCGAGCTGTAGGTTAGTCAATTCCCGGGGTTTGACAGTCAGGCGGAAACCATCGTTGGTGCCTCCGAACGAAGCGGATTTCCATCCGAGTACAACTCCGAGAGCGACGACCGCGGCAATATGTCCTCTTCGCCTGGACGACATGAATGCTTCCTTTCGTAACTCGTAACTATTGAACGGCGTGAACGCGTCTGCCCCTGGGATGTGAGTTCATCCTGCGAATCCCATGCGCAAGACATCTTTATAATATACGTATACTGAATTCTCTGTACCATACTTGCTTGAGAGAAAGTAGCGCTCTGGCAGCCGCAATGTCTGTGATCTGAATCAATTCCTGCCGCCATTTTGTCTGGTCGCGATGCGGCCTCGTCAGCGCCGGCGCTTGGGCTTACATTCGCTCAGCAGCGAAGCGTCCTGCCCTGTACACCATTAGGTAGTCATGAGCCGACTGTTCAATATCATCGAAGCTCAGCAGTTCAGTGCTGAAGTCATGGCCGAGATCTTCGCGGTTGCGCGCGAGATGGAGCAGGTCGTGCAGCACTATGGCTCCAACATTCTCAACCGCCGCATAATGGCTACCCTGTTCTACGAACCGAGTACGAGGACCCGCCTTTCGTTCGAGTCGGCCATGCGCCGTCTCGGTGGCGAGGTGCTGACCACGGAAAGCGCCCAGGAGTTCTCGTCCGCGGCCAAGGGCGAGACGCTGGAAGATACCATCCGGGTCATCGCCGGGTATGCCGATGTAGTGGTGCTCCGCCACTTCGAGGGCGGGGCGTCCGAGCGTGCGTCCGCTGTGGCCAACGTGCCGATCATCAACGCTGGCGACGGTGCGGGACAGCATCCGACGCAGGCGCTGCTGGACATGTACACGATCGAGCAGGAGATCGGCCGGCTCTCGGAAATCTCGGTCGCGATGGTAGGCGACCTGGCCAATGGTCGGACCGTGCGGTCGCTCTGTTATCTCCTGTCCAAGTACCAGGGGATCAAGATCTACTTCGTGGCGCCTGAAATTGTGCGGATGAAGGAAGACATCAAGAGCTACTTGAGTCGCCACGGGATCAGCTACGAGGAGGCCGATAATCTCTACGATGTGGCACCCAAGGTGGACGTAATCTACCAGACGCGTATTCAGCGCGAGCGGTTCGACCACGTTGCCGACTACGAAGCTGCACGTGGCAAATACGTCATCGATCGCAAGTTGCTGGACTGCCTTTCTGCTGAGGCGGTGGTCATGCATCCGCTGCCCCGGGTGGACGAGATCGATGCGGCGGCGGTGGACGACGATCCCAGGGCTGCCTACTTCCGCCAGGCCCACAACGGCCTGTACGTTCGCATGGCGCTGCTGAAGATGCTCCTGGCTGTCTGAACAGCGATCGCGCCAATCGTTTGACCCGCAGCAAGTTGCTTCATATATTCCAGTTGCTTTCAGCAACCGAAATCCGGAGTTGACCATGCCTTCGAGCAAGGGGCGGACGCGGGAAAAGGAGTTGCGCCGTCAGCGGCACCGTCGCAAGAAACGGCTCAAGATCCAGATCAAGGAAGCCAGGGAGGCAGCCGGCAAGCGCAAGGCCGTACGCGCCTGAGGCAGACCGACCGAATAGTCACCAGTGAACGAGCATGTGCTGCCCGAGCCGGCAGGAAAACGCCGGCTCTTCTTTTTTCCGCGGAACCGGGGGACGGCAGCGTCCCTCAGAAGATGTCGACGGGCCGCTGTAGCCCTGATGCTCTTGTCATGGCATTTGCCGGCGACCGACGCCCAGGCTGGTGCGGGCATCGGCGCGTTGCGGGCGATGCTCCAGGACAAGAACCCCGAGATCCGGATCCGGGCCGCCGAGGGACTCGCGCGGGTTGGCGGTCGAGAGGCGGTCTTTATTCTACGCCAGGGGTTGTCCGACCGCTCCATCCAGGTGCGCACTGAGGCGGTGAAAGCACTGGGCTTCGTGGGGGGGCGGTTGGCGATAACCGTTATCTCCGAAGCGCTCAAGGACAACAACGTGGAGGTGAGAAAACGCGCTTTGGAGGCTCTGGTCCGGGCTGGCACCATCAGCTCGCTCCCTGTCATCCAGAAGGCGTTCGGGGACAAAGAGGAAAGCGTTCGCCTGCACGCGGCCCTGATGCTTCGCAAGATCGGCCACCGGATGTCGGTGGGCCCGCTGGGCCGGGTCCTGGCCACCGATAAGAGCCCGGCCGTCAGGGCGGCTGCGGCCGAGTATCTGGGGAAGGTTGGAGTCAAGAATCCCCGGTCGTTAGCCTTCCTCGCCAAGGGGATGGAGGATAAGGAGCCACTGGTCCGGATCAAGACGGTGGAATCTCTTGGTTTTATTCAACTTAGGCAGGCTATTCCGCTGATTGAGAAGGCTCTGCAAGACAAGGATTCGGGTGTCAGGATCAGGGCGACGGAAGTGCTGGGACACGCGTTGGCGAAGGACTTCGAGTAGCTGGGAGAACCTGATTTCTGGCACCACCGTCTCGCTGATTCTTATTTTTTCGCCCCAGGCCGTTGACAACTCTACGAGTCGCCCCTATCTTTGAAAACTGCGCTCGTAATGGCTCCTTGAGCGCTCGGTCTTTGAAAATCAAATAACGTGCATAGTGTCCCTGAGGTTGAATTCAGGTTTCACTTAAGTTGTAGTATCAGATTTTTCGTATGAAAAATTACACGGAGAGTTTGATCCTGGCTCAGAACTAACGCTTGTGGCGTGTCTTAGTCATGCAAGTCGAACGAGAAAGCCCTCTTCGGAGGGTGAGTAAAGTGGCGAACGGGTGAGTAACGCGTGGGTAACCTACCTTCGAGTTGGGGATAACACCTCTAACGAGGTGCTAATACCGAATGATGAGATGGGGGTTCATGCCTTCATCTTTAAAGGTGGCCTCTACTTGTAAGCTGTCGCT
>CAYWBJ010000416.1:0-10885 GCA_964456165.1 uncultured Gemmatimonadaceae bacterium
AAGGCCGAACCGGATACTGCGACGGTCAGAATCACCGCGAGGGCAAGACGCTTCATCCTGGAAACTCCTTAAATGGGTTTACAGTATCAACGAACCGCAGCATTCCGGACTCTCACCGGAGCAGCGGGTTCGGAATCCGCGGATCTAAAAATTCTACTGGAACAAATCACCAAGGCGACCGAGCCGTGGCTTCCTCCTCCTTTCTTCATTGGCTTTCCCGAACCGAGCGAACGGTGAAACCGCCTGCGGCAAACTTTTAGCTTTCATAACGCTGATCTAAATATTGAGAAGTTCAAAACGGCATGTCAACAAAAATCCACCGCCGCCGCCGTCACTGCCCGCCGGACTGGGGCCTACCGGTGCGGGAGCGCTGTGGGAGCTTGTTCACCCATAGCGAGACCCGCCCCACCTTCTCGGCCGGGGGAAAGGGGGGGAAAACGTGCATGCCGCCACCGACGATGTCGGGTCGGCCGTCGCCGTCGAGATCCCCCACGTCGGTGGTGATCAAGTGAGAGGGATCCTCAGTGATGGCGTGGCGCCTGAAGCGCTGGTGGCCGTCGTTCTCCAGCCAGATCATCCCGTGCCGGGGCAGGTTCTCCCAGTACTGGTGGGCACTGCTCATGAAGCAGTTGGCCGCAACCACGTCGAGATCGCCATCGCCGTCCATGTCCACCGCGTCGGCCGAGTAGGCGCCGTAGAAGCGGGTCAGGTCGTGGTAGGCGAACTCCAGTCCGCCCTTATTCTCCAGCCACTGGACGCCGTGATACGGCTTGGCGTCGGTGCCGTCGAAGCCGTCTCCGTTGGTGTAGAGGATGTCCAAGTCGTCGTCCTGGTCCAGGTCGACCAGCTCGATTCCGGAGGAGCCAAAGGCCGGGTTCAGCGCCTCGAAGATCACCGTCTCCTCGAAGCGCCCGTCGCCCAGGTTACGGTATACGATTATCTCCTCGAACTCCTGCGTGACCAGGGCTACGATGTCGGTCCGGCCGTCCCCGTCGATGTCTCCGACCGGAACGTGGGTACAGCCGCTCTTCACTGAGATCGTATACACCGGATTGAAGTCGCCGCCGGTCTGCTCCATCCAGGCTACCTCGCCGGTGCGGTACCATCCAAACATCGCGAAGACGTAGTCCCAATCGCCGTCGCCATCCAGGTCGGCCGGTCGCACGTCGGCGAGTCGCGGCATCTCCTGCAGCATCGTGATCGCCCTGAACCTCATCGCCCCATCGTTTATCAGTAGCACCACCTGGCCGATCTCGTCATCGGACGGACGCAGCTGCCCGAGGACCGCCACCAGGATGTCCATGTCGCCGTCGCCTTCAAAGTCGAACACCTCGGTGCGTGCCGGCGCCTTGAAACCCGGCAGCGGCGTGCGCAGGCCGGCGATCGGGGTTTCCAGCCAGCGACCGTCGGTAAAGTGGATCCACGACAGCATGTCGTACTGCGCGTCGCTCACGAGGACGTCGTTGCGCCCGTCCCGGTCCAGATCGACCACCTTCACGTGGGTGATCTTGGGCCACGTCTTCCAGTCCGCCTCGGCGAAGTCGGTAACCGGATGCCCCGTCGCGTACTTCGTGAAGAAGCGCTGGTGGCTACTGTCATCCTCCGGCAGCACCTCGAACTCGTCCGGGCTGTTGCCCACGTAATAGTCGTAGCAGACCTGGCGGCCAGCCTCCGTCACCGGCACCTCCTTTTCCTTGAGTAGCTCGAACATCAGGTTGAGCTTCTTCGGCCAGCGTCCCTTCGTGAGGACCTCGGGATGAGGTGCCGCGTGGCAGAGACCGCAGTAGGTACGTACCTCCAGCGGCATTGTTTCGGTGTCGGCGATCAGGTGGGGATGGGCCGGCTGGACGTAGGGGCCGGGAACCACGCCCGACACGCCCGGCGGCGAAGCAATTTTCGGGGCAGGCGTTGGCTTGGCACCAGGCGATTCTTCCGTCCCGGGCTGCTGCCGCTCGCAGCCGAGCAGCAGCAGCATGACGGCGAGCGCACGGCACCAATGAGGGAGGTTCATCAGCTCTTCAATCTGGGCGAGACGCCGCGCGCGTCTGCACGGCAATACCCGATTCACCTCGGGCGCTATTCGATCGAGACCGAGGCCAGGAAGATGCTCGATCCCGGGCCAGGCTGGTACTTGGCACTGGAGTAGTAAGCGATCAGGGCGTCGTTGTCGCTCTCGGCGAGGATGGCGGCATAACCGGTATCGCCGCCACCGGGCAGCATCAGCTGCAGCTCGATCTCATTGCCCTTGTAGAGGAAAACCCCCAGCTGCCCGCCCTCCTCGCTGAAGCGGTTGGTCAGCGCTCGCTGCCCCTCGTTGTCAAAGCTGCGGCCGGTGACCAGGTAGTGGGGACCCACCTTGGCGACATCGGCGCCGTAACAGCGGGACTCCTCGCTGAGTCGGTGCTCCCACTCCTCGTACGGCGGCACGGCGATCGAGAGGGCGGCGCAGTTGCCCTTGGCGCGGGTGATCGCCAGCAGCCGGTCGTCCTCGAGAAAGCAGAGGGCGGTTTCGCTCGGCCCGCTGGTGCGGAACAGCTGGTTGTGCGCCAGGTCGAAAATGGCCGGCTCGTCCGATCCATGCAGGATCTCCGAGACCCAGCTCCAGCGCTCGCCATCCTCCGAGGTGAGCAGGTCGACCTTGGCGTGGACACCGGTGGGCACGTGGCCGGCGTTGTCCGCGGTCACCCAGTAGCGACCCTCGTGCTCGATCGGATGCCAGAAGTCCTGGTCCATCATCCAGAAGCGCTTGGGCTGGCTCCAGCTCCGGCCGTCGGTCGACCAGGACATCACCGGCCAGGAGGGCGTGCCCATCTCGGTTTCATGCTCGATGTCCGAGGTGATGGCGTAGAGATAGAGCCGCTCGCCGACGATCAGCAGCTGCGGCTCGGAGACGTAGATGCCGCCTACCATCTCCTGGGTGATCGCGAACTGGAAGTCCCAGCTCTCCAGGTCGGTGGAGGAGAGCAGCCCGATCTGGCTGTCCCGGCTGTTGTGCCCCTCGCCCTCGCAGAAGCTGATGTAGTAGGTGCCCTTGAACTTGACCATGTCACTGACGTGCCAGCCACGGCCTTCGCCGTAGAGTTCCTTGACCCAGTTGATCTTCATCCCGGTCCTTCCGTTCGGTTTGCCTTACAGCGGCCGCCAGCGCACGGCCTGGGCGCGGGCCGGATACTCGCCCTGGGCGCGTTCGCCCGCAACTGTCAGGATCATCCCCGGCTCGCCGTCCGCCAGCTCGGGGGGCAGGACGCAGCTGGCCGAGTAGCCGGCGTAGGCCGGCGACGCGTTCATATAATACCGCTCCACGTCCCAGCTGTTGCCTTCGTCGCTGCTGACCTTCGCCCAAGTGCCGCCTCCGGGCGAGACGGCACGGGAGACGTGCAGCAGCACCAGCCGGCCGTCTGGCAGCTGCACCGCCGACCCGTGCATGGTCTCGATGATGAAGGTGCCACGGCGCACGTTCGACCAGGTCCGGCCGCCATCGTCCGAGTCGGCCAGCAGCACGCACTTGAGGTGCGATCCCTGACCGCCGCTGCCCCCCCGCGTGAACCACCACATGCCGCTGGGGTATTTCAGCCACATATCCCACTGGTTGCGCGGCATGGGAGGACGGTAGCGGGCGACACAGATCAGCCGGCCCGATTCCAGCTCGGTGATGTGGGCCTCACCACCCGGGCAAACCGGGTATCCCTCGGACCAGGTCTGGCCGCCATCCTCGGAGCGGTAGCAGCGGTTCGGGTCCGCCGGCAGCACTGTCACCAGGGTGCCGTCGCGCAGCTCGGTGAGCGACTCGCAGTAGCTGTCGGCGCGATCGATCGCGCCGATGCGCTCCCACGACTCTCCCTCGTCCCGCGAACGGGAGACGATCAACCGTCCGTCGGGCCGCTCCCGGTCGATGTTGATCAGCCTGCCGTCGCGGCACACACCCATGACCATGCGCGTCGCCGGCAGCGCCTCCCACGAGCGGCCCCCGTCCGGAGTCTTCAGCAGCTTGCTCTTGTTGAAGGAGACGTAGATGTTGCCCTGCTCCGTGACGGTCAGGCCCTGGGGCGGGTCGGCGTACCAGTCCTCCTCGTTGTTCCACGGCAGCCACGCCCGCTCCGCCGGCAGCTGCTCGGCGGCGCCATTTCGAGAGACGACGATGAACTGAGCCTTCTCCGGAATCACCGGCACCGAGCGGAACTGGTACCGGTTGGCGCCGATCTCCGTGCCGTCGGCGCCAAAGGCGCTGACCACAAAGTCCCCGACGATCCCGAGCTCCCGCGAGAAAACCCGCTCGCTGGCCCCCGGGGGGATCGGCTCCGTCAGCTTCTCTTCACAGACGACGCTGCCGTCCATGCGGCAGACGCGGACCACGATGCCATCGCCCTGTTCCTCTTCGGTGTCGTTGTAGAGCGGCAGGTAAAGGGTCAGCGGCTCGTCCATCTCGAACAGCTTGCACATGCGCAGGCCCCGGCGGTCCTCGATCGCCGCTTCCACCGGGTGCCGGGCCGCGAACGGTGTGGCGGTGTGGCCTTCCTCCAGCTGGACCTCGTCGATCATCACGTCGCCGGCGCCGGCGCCGGAAACCGCGATGTCGACGACGCAATTCTCCCGCCACGAGAGGATCATCAGCGGGAACTCGAAGCGCTGCCAGCGATAACCCAGCTCCACCTCCTCCCCTTCGGGCGCGCTGCGATTCTCGTCGTAGTCGAAGGGGTCCCGATCGTCCGGCTCCTTCCAGTCGAGCGGGCGCGTCCACAGCCGCGGACGCAGTCTGGCTCCCGGCACCTCGCTGCGAACCGACAGCGACAGCACGTAGGCCTGGCCCGGCTTGACCTGGACCATCGGTGAAGTCAGGTGACCGCACCAGCTGCCGTCATCGCCCTGCTCAAGCGGCACCTGGGCGCACTGGCGGCCGTGCGTAACCTCTGGGAAGCGGCCGGCGGAGGGCAGCCGCTTGGGATGCTGCCGCAGGTAGACCAAGCCGAGGGTCAGCGGGTTGTAGAACTCCGCCCAGCCGGCGGGTCGCTGCCAGAAGCCGTCGAACTGGTAGTGGCCGCCGAGCTCGAAGCTGCCGTTGGGCAGCAGGTTCTTCCCGGCCGGTAGCTCGAAGGCCGACGTCCCCTCGACTCTGCCTGCCACCGACTGACGTTCGAGACCGTAGGTCGCCATAGCTGCGTCCTCTCCGATGCGGTTTCGCTACGCTACCTGCACCACGCCTTCCGCCTGCACACGGCGGTAGGCGGCAGCGAACTTCTCGGTGCCGTCGTCGGTCCACAGCTCCGACTGCATACCGCGCACGGTGCCCTCTTCACCGTCCGGGTCCACGTACTCGGGGCCGTGGTACACGCTCCCGCCCGGCATTCTGAGGATACCCACGACCCTGGGGATCTCCTGCTCCTGCTGGCCCGCCATCCGGCGCAGCGCCTCCTCGTCCACCTCGATCCCCAGGCCGGGACCCTCCGGCACCGGTGAGAAGCCGTCGACGACCGGGATTTCGGTCGTCGCGTAGTCCTCCTCGTACTGGTCATCGAGGTTGATGGCATGCTGCGTCATCGTCGGCAACACGGCCGCGGTGTGCAGTGCGAAGGCCTTCCCTATGGTCCCGGCCTCGGCCTGCATTATGGTCGGGATGTTGAGAGCGGCATAGGCAAAGCCGCGGCGCAGGCCGCCATGACCCGAGCCGATCATGTAGATGTCGGCGGCGCCGTGCACAACCTCGTGGATGCCACCCAGAGGCGGCACATGCATCACCAGCGGCACGTTCATCTTCTCCCGCAGCTGGCACCAGCTCTCCAGGTCCGACCGGGTCAGGGCATCCTCGATGAAACCGACGATCGGGTGGTTCTCCTCTATATGCTTGATCAGCTGCAGCACGCCGCCGATCGTGCGGGGGCCGCCGCTGTCGCCGTTGAAGTCCCAGTGGATCTTGAATCCTTCCGGCGCCACTTCCTCCGCTGCCCGGGTCTGCTCGAGCACGTCGAAGTACTTGCAGGAGTGCATCTTGAACGTCATGTAGCCCTGGTCGACCGAGCGCTGGATCTCTTTTGCGAAGTCATCGGGCGAAGCCGGCCGGGTCCAGGCGGCCACCTTGACCCGGTCGCGCACCTTCTCGCCCATCAGCCTGTAAGCCGGCTGCTCGAGATGCTTGCCCAGGACATCGTAGATGGCGCCGTTGAGGTCACCCTCGGTACTGTTGATGAACTCGAACGGATCGCGGTCTATGAAGTGCTCCACCGAGGAGCGCGGCGGCGGATCCCTGCGGGTACGGGTGTCGCCATAGCCGACGATGCCGTTGTCGGTGGTCACCCTGAAGACGTTGCGGCAGTCGATCTGGCGCAGGTCGAACCTGCGGTGATCGTAGCGTTCCGCCAGCCGCGGGCGAATGGGGATGATCTCTACGTCGACGATCTTCATCCTGCCGGTTTTCTCCTTCGAGGTGATGCGGCGAATACTGACAATAAGCCACCACGGGCGGTGGCGCTACCGGCTCCGGGGCGCCGACGCCACATCATTGGCTGATACCCGCCATCCAACCTATTATCATGGGCCACAACACTCTCGGCGCCCCGACCTCATTGAAAGCGGCCTGTCCTGATTGCGTGCTGTAACTCCAAAAGCGCTACTGACCGGGCTCCTACTCGCCTTCGCCACCGGCGCGGCCGGCCCCCACATCGGGCTCTACATCCAGGGCTCCAACTCCGGCGCCTACTACACCAGCCCGGTCGCCCACGTCCTGCTGTTCGCCGTGATCGTTGTCGTCAACGTCCTGCTGGGTCTGATCCGCCGGTCCTGGCGTTACGACAGCGGCGAACTAGCGGTCCTCTTCATCTTTATGAGCCTGGCCAACTCGTCCGGCATGTACCTGGGACACTGGCTGCCGCTGGTCGCCAGCCCCTATTACCACGCCACCGCCGAGAACAACTGGGCCAACACCATCATACCCTACCTGCCCGAGGCGCTGGTGCCACAGGACCTGGCCGGCATCCGCGCCTTCTTCGAAGGCTACCGGGGCGAGTCCCGCGGCGTCCCCTGGGAAGTCTGGGTAACCCCCATCCTGAGCTGGCTGCCAATGATGGTCGCGCTCTGCGCCGCCATGCTCAGCGCCATGGTCATCCTGCGGCGCCAGTGGGTGGACAAGGAACGCTGGATCTACCCGGTAATGCAGCTGAACCTGTCAATGGTGCAGCAGGACCACCGCCTGCTGGGCCCCTTCTTCCGCAACGGCATCATGTGGATCGGCTTCGCGGTGCCGGTCATCGTCGGCGCCATCATCGGGCTGCACAGCTACTTCCCCTACTTTCCCAACATCGAGGTCACCTTTCCTTTCCCGTTCTTCAGGGCCCGCATCTCCTTCGCCACTCTCGGGTTCTTCTTCCTCATCCAGCGGGAGGTGGCCTTCGGCCTGTGGGTGTTCTCCTTGCTGAACGTGGCGCAGGCCACCCTCTACCAGGAGATCGGCTGGGGTTTGGAGAAGGAGGCAGTGGTCAGCGTATGGAGCTATGGACCGGCCAGCCTGGTGCACCAGGGGATGGGCGCCATGGCCGTCCTGGTGGCCAGCGGCCTCTGGGTCGGCCGCGAGCACATCGCCCAGGTGTTCCGCAAGGCATTTTCCGGCACCCCGGAGGTGGACGACGACGACGAGATCATCTCCTACCGCGGCGCCGTGGTGTGTCTGCTGCTCAGCACGGCGGTGATGATCTGGTGGCTGCTGGACGTGGGCATCCCGCTGTTCGGGGCGCTGGTGCTGCTCGCCTTTATGTTCGCCATCTACGTCGCCCTCACCAGGGCAGTCGCGGAAGGCGGAGTGGCGGTGATCTACTCGCCGATGACCTCCTCAGACGCGACCCTGTCGGCCCTCGGCACCGGGGTCTTCGGCCCCCACGGCCTGCTGGGCATGGCCTGGCCCCGCGTCTTCGCCAACGACTGCCTCAATTTCTTCATGCCCCACATCGCCAACGGCCTGAAGCTCAGCGGCCAGATCCGCAGCGGCCGGCGCTGGCTGTTTCCCGGTATGATGGGGGCCATGATCCTCGGCCTCTCCGGGTCGCTATACATGCTAATGCAGCTGACCTACGAATACGGGGCCGTGAACCTGCGCCCGCCCAATTTCGTCTGGCTGCCCAACTACGTCTTCGACTACGTCGCCGCCCGCATAGCAGCGCCCACCGGACCGGATGCGACGGGATGGTTCCACACCTCGGTCGGCGGCTTCGCGATGGTTCTGCTCCTGCTCGCCCGCCGCTTCTGGACCTGGTGGCCGCTGCACCCGGTCGGCTTCGCCATCAGCTCCACCCTCAACTGGATCGCCTTCAGCGCCTTCCTGGCCTGGCTGATCAAGGGGCCAGTGCTGCGCTACGGCGGCGTGCAGCTGTATCGGCAGGTGCGCCCGTTCTTCCTTGGCATGATACTCGGCCAGTTCGCCATCTACGGCGTGTTCTGGATCGTCGACTCCTTCACCGGCATGGTCGGCAACCGCCTGCCTCCCTGAGCCCATGCACGGCATAACCGCCAAGTCCCTGATCACCGGGCTGATCCTGGCCACCGTCACCGGCGCCCTGGTGCCCTTCATCGGGCTCTACATGCAGGGTTCCAACTCCGGCGCCTACTTCACCAGCCAGATCGCCCACGTCTTCCTGCTGCTGCTGATCATCCTGGTAAACAACCTCGTCGGCAGACTGCGGCAAGCCTGGATGTACAGCCGCAGCGAACTGGTGGTGATCTTCGTCCTCACCAGCCTGGCCAACGCTGCCCCCGGCATCCTCTCCTACTGGGTGCCGATCGTCTCCAGCCCCTTCTACCACGCTAACGCCGAGAACAACTGGGCCAACGCCATCATCCCCTACGTGCCCGAGTGGGCGGTGCCCCAGGGGCTGACCGGCATCCGCGCCTTCTTCGAGGGCTATCGGGGCGAGGCCCTCGGCATTCCGTGGGACGTCTGGCTGCCACCGGTGCTGGGCTGGCTGCCCCTGCTGGTCTGCCTCTACCTGGCCACGCTCGGATTGATGGTCATGCTGCGCCGACAGTGGGCGGAGAAGGAGCGCCTGATCTACCCGATCATGCAGCTGAACCTGTCGATGGTGCAGCCGGACCCGCGGGGCCGTATCGTCGGTCCCTTCTTCCGCAGCGGCACCATGTGGATCGGCTTCGCCGTGCCGGTCATCGTCAGCACCGTCGTCGGATTGCGCGCCTACTTTCCGTTCGTCCCGGAGATCGACCTCTTCATTCCGTTCCCCCTGTTCAGCTCGCGGCTGAGCTTCGCCACCCTCGGCTTCTTCTTCCTCATCCAGCGGGAAGTCGCCTTCGCGCTGTGGCTGTTCTCCCTGCTCAACGGATTTCAGGAAGCGCTCTACACCGAGCTGGGATGGGGGGCCGGGCGCGAGGCGGTGATCAGCGTCTGGAGCTACGGTCCGTCGAGCCTTGTGCACCAGGGCATGGGGGCTTCGGTCGTCCTGGTCGTAGGCGGCCTCTTCGTGGCGCGTGAGCACATCTTCCGGGTCTTCCGCAAGGCGTTCACCGGCACCGCCGAAGTCCGCGACGACGACGAGATCCTCTCCTACCGCGGCGCCGTGATCTGCCTGGTCGTCGGCCTGGTCGGTATGTTCGTCTGGCTGGTCGAGCTCGGCCTGCCGGCGCTGGCCGCCGGCGTCCTGCTGTTCTTCGTCTTCGTCGTCTACATCACCCTGACGCGGTCGGTCACCGAAGGCGGCGTCGCCGTCATCTACGCCCCGCTGGTATCGGGTGATGCCGCCATCTCCGCGGCCGGCACCGCCATGTTCGGCCCCTCCGGCCTGGTCGGCCTCGCTTTTGTCCGCGTCTTCGCCAACGACCTGCTCAACTTCTCCATGCCCCACGTCGCCAACGGCCTCAAGCTCAGCGAGCAGATCGAGGGCCGACGGCGCCTGCTGTTCTGGGGCATGCTCGCAGCCATGATGCTGGGCCTCGCCGGCGCCTTGTGGATGATCATGCACCTGGCCTACAAGTACGGCGCCATTAACCTGCGTCCCCCAAACTTCATCTGGCTGCCCAACTACGTTTTCGACTACGCCGCCACCCGCATCAATACCCCTAGCGGACCAAACCTGGAGGGCTGGATCCACACCGGCATCGGCGGTACCGTCATGGCCCTGCTCCTGCTCGCCCGCCGCTTCTGGACCTGGTGGCCCCTCCACCCGATCGGCTTCCCGATCAGCTCCACCCTCAACTGGATCGCCTTCAGCGCCTTCCTCGCCTGGGCCATCAAGGGCCCCATCCTCAGGTATGGCGGCGTCAAGCTGTACCGCCAGGTGCGACCGTTCTTCCTGGGAATGATCCTCGGTCAGTTCACCATCTACGGCGTCTTCTGGATCGTCGACGCCATCACCGGCATGGTCGGCAACTACCTGCCCCTGTAGCCGCCCGTACCGGTTGCAGTATCCGGCCCCGCTCTGCTAGCCGAAGAAATCCCTCTCCTCTTCCCGGAGGTACGCGGATGCTTTGTTCACGTTGAACTCAACGCCGACCCCCGGCTTGTCCCACACCGTTACGTGGCCGTCCCGGAGCAGCGGGTCGGGCAGGCCGTCGACGATGTCGTACCACCACTCCGGCCGGCAGGCCGGGTACTCGTAGGCGATGAAGTTCTGCCCCATCGTCGCGCAGACGTGGGTGAGCGCGGCCATGCCGAACACACCGTCTATCGTGCCGTGCGGCGCCATGAGAATGCCGTGCAGGTCGGCATATTCCGCGATCCACTTCAGCTCCGCGATGCCACCAACATCGGCCGGATCCGGCCCGATCACGTTGACCGCCTGCGTTTCGATCAGCTCGCGGAAGTTCTGACGCAGGTAGATCAGCTCCCCCGTGTGGATCGGGGTAGTCGTGTTGATGGTGATGTCCCGATATACGTGAGCCAGGGTGAACGGCGTGT
>CAYWBJ010000417.1:0-6499 GCA_964456165.1 uncultured Gemmatimonadaceae bacterium
GCGTAGCCGCGCCATCCTGGATTGTGTGAACCGTGTCATACCCTATCGGCTTGCGTTTGGGGTGGTCTGCCAAACATCAGCGCCGGCAGTGCAGGAGCGCGCTGCAGTGCGCGGGCGCTCTGCGCCCTGTTCAGAACGCGAGTGCGTGACTCTGGTTCCCGGCACCGGGCACTCGTTGGACCCGATATTCCTCCGACTGTATCTTTCGCTCCTTGCCGCACCTGCGCCAGGCCTCCCCAGATAGCCGAAATAGTATGGCCGATCACTACGAAATCGCCAACGTCGACGATGCCGCCGCCTGGAACCAGTTCGTCAACCAGGCCCCGGGGGGATCCATCTTCTCGACAGCTGGCTGGCTCGACTGCGCCGGTGCCGCCGCCGCCGGCCGGATCCACCGGCTGGGCTACTTCAAGAACGGCCAACTGCTGGCCGTGCTTTCCGGTCTGGAGAGCCGCGGAACCGGCCTGGCGCGCTTCACGACGCCGCCGCTGACGCCGCACGGGGGGCTGCTGCTGGCGCCGCTGCAGGCCAAGACCCCGGCCAAGCCCGAAGCCGAGTTCAGCCGCGCCGCGCAGGCCTTCATCGAGCATCTGCAGGGGCAGTTCGACTACGTGCAGCTCTGCCAGGCGCCGTCGATGGTCGACGTGCGCGACTTCGCCTGGGCCGGCTGGGAGACGCGCATCCGCTACACCTACCACCTGGAGATCGCCGACGAAGCGGCCATGTGGGAGCGGCTCGAGCGCCGCACGCGGACGGTTATCCGCAAAGCCGAGCGCGACGGGTTCGTCGTGCGACCGACGGCGGACATCGACCTCTTCCGCCGGCAGTTCGAGATGGTGCAGCAACGCCAGGAGGGTTACGCAGTCGACGCGGCGATGGTCGCCGGATTCGTCGCCGGTGCCGTGCGCGCCGACCTGGCGGAACTCTGCCTGGTCGAGTCGGCGGCAGGCGCCCCAGCCGCGGTGGTGGCCTTCGCCCGCGCCAGCGACCGCGACCGAGACCACGGTGACGAGGTCTACGCCTGGCAGGCCGGTGCCGATCCCGCCTTCAATCACACCGGCGCGCTCTCCCTCTTGTATTGGAAGTACCTCACCGGCTCGCCCAGCACCCGGTTCGACTTCGTCGGCGCCAACATGCCCTCGGTCGCCTTCTTCAAGCGCGGCTTCGGCGGCAACCTGGTCCCCTATTACGTCGTCGAGGGCTACCGCAGCGCCTGGGTCAAGAGCGCCCGCGCCGGGCGTAGCCTGCTGCGCCACTGGATCGGGCGGTAGCGGAACTACTGCCAGAGCCGGGGCAGCTGGCTCTGCAGCGTCACGATCGTGAAGTAGCCGAAGAAGGCACAGGACCAGACGATGGCTACGAAGCGCACCGGATGCATGGCGAGCCGGTTGCGCAGCACCCGGTTGTTCATCCACAACAGCAGCAGCGAGTAGAGGAACATCACGCCCCCGTTTAGGGCGGCGCTGAGGACCAGCAGCACCAGCGGCTGGTTGATCCCTGGAAAGACGAATCCGGACAGCATGATCAGGCAACCGAGCCCGATCTGCGCCCACAGCAGCGCGAAGTAGAGCCGGCTGTCGGTCCAGCGGGTGCTGCCCCGCAGCCAGTTGACCTTGATGATGTCGGTGGAGATGCGGGCGCAGGCGTCGAGCAGCCCCAGTTCAGTGGTCAACAGGATCGCGATGCCCATCCAGTTGAACAGGTGGCGCAGGGCGGCCCCGTACTCCTGGCCGAGGTACTCGCCTTCAGCCTGGATGAATCCCATGCCACTCTCCAGGCCCGGCAGGTGCCGCGTCGTGCTGTAGGAGATCAGCGACAGCAGCATGAGCGAGAGCGTGGCTAGCAAGTAGAACGTGATGAAGTGCTCCCGGTTGGCCGCCCTCCACCACGCGTCCCAGCGACTCCGGTTGGCGGCGTCGTCCCGGAAATGGAAGCCGATGTCAGACACGACCTCCGACTTGCCGGTCAGAGGGCTAGTGAGGCGGCCGATGTAGCGGCCCATCGCGTAACCCTTGTCGCGTACGAAACCGCTCTGCGCCAGGTTCATCGTGCCGCCGGCGCCGGCAAAGGCGATCGCCCCCAGCAGGAGCGGCAGCTCCATCCCATCCGGGATGTGACCGACGTTCGCGATGCCGCGGAACATCTCGATCACGTGGGCGAGCTCGACCACCAGGAAGAAGATGACGAGTAGGAAGAGCAAGACGACGGTGACCAGGATGGTCTGAATGCGCTCGACGGTGCGGTACACCACCGGCCCCAAGGTCAGCGCCAGGCCGACGAGGATAAGGCTGGCGATCGAGTACATAACGCGCACGCCCTCGCCGCCACCGAGCTCCCAGGTCAACATGGTGGCTGCGCCCGAGGCCCAACCCGGCCAGACCCAGGGAATGACGTTACACAGCAGGAATATGGAGGCCCACGGCCTCCACAGACGGCAGAAGCCGGTAACCGCCGTCTCGCCGGTCGCCAGGGTCCACCGCTCGATCTCCATGTTGAGGAAATACTGGGTCGTGACCCCCACCATACAGGCCCAGAACACGGCAAAGCCGAACTTGTAGGTGATGTAGGGCCACAACACGAATTCGCCGCTGCCCAGCGACAGGCCGAGGAGCAGGACGCTGGGACCGAGCAGGCTCTTCCAGTTGGGCGCGTCGGGCAGGTCGCGGTATTTCGCCGCTGGAAGGTTCTCGCAGGGAATGGCCCCGTGCGGTACCCGCTCAGCCTCCATAGGCCCCTTCCGGCCAGGCCACGAGTGGATGCTGCCGGCGCGTCATCGGCATTGTCACCCGGCCGCCGGTGATCTGGGCCTCGTAGGCACCCAGGATCATCTCGAGCGCGGCCACCGCGTCCTCGGCGCTGGAGATGGGCTTGCGATCCTGCTCAATGCAGGTGATGAGGTCGAGGATGGCCAGGCGGTTACCGTCACCCTGCAGGTGAGCGCCGGCAAACTCCTCCAGCGGCTGCCACTGCTGCTGTAGATCGGCCGGGTTGGCATCGGGGTAGGAGTAGATCATCGTGTCGTCGCCGCCGCCTCGCAGCCAGATGCGGCCCTCGCTGCCGACGATCTCTATCCCGAACACGGCACCACCGGTCGCCCCGTTGCGCCGGGAATCGAAGGAGCCGACCACCCCGTTGGCAAAGGCGAAGTAGCTGTTGATGCAGTCGCCGGCCACCGGACCGACCGGCTCCGTCGGCTCGGCGATGTCGGCGGTTGTCAGCTCGTGGCCGTCAGCCATGACGTGGGCGCTCATCCAGGCCACGTCACCAGAGAGGCACCGCATCGTGTTGAAGGCGTGCGTGCCCAGCACGAGCATGTCTTCGCCGCCGCCGCGGCGATCCTGCTTGCCGTGGGCGTAGAGCGCCCGCAACTCCCCGAGGCGCCCGTCTGCGATCATCGCCTTGACACCCTGGACCACAGGCAGATAGACGCCCTGGTGGGCGACGGCCACCTTGCGCCCGGCAGCGGCGGCGGCGGCGACGATCCGGTCCCCTTCCTCGAGGTTCCAGGTCATCGGCTTCTCGCAGTAGACGTGGGCGCCGGCGTCAATACAGGCCAGCACCATCTCGAGATGGCAATCGGTCCATCGCGGCCCCACAGACACGATATCGGGTTTCTCTTCCCTGATCATATCCGACCAATCGGCGTAGGCGCGGGGCGCCGACATCTCCCGCTGCTTGTTGTTCCTCTCCCCTTCGTCCTCATCCGCCACTGCCACGACATCTACCCGCGGATGATTCAGTAACCCCAAATGTAAACCGTGTCCCCAATTGCCCTTGCCAGTGCGACCGATCGCCGCACCCCGATATACCATATTGCTCATCTCGTCCTCCTTCGGGATATTTAAAGCACCACTTGGTCCGCTCCAGCGCCCACAATACAAGAATATCCACAGCCCGCATCAACCACCCCTCACCGCACTCCCACATACACCACATTCCCCATCTCCCCCAGAGCAAAATCCACACCCATCCACACCGCCGCACCCATCAACTGTCCCATGATCATCCCCACAAAAAAAGGCCGCATCGCTACATATCCCTTCGTCCCAGCGAATTTGAAAATCACCGCCTTGGCCAACCACCCCCAGAACACTGAGAACCAAGCCACTCCCATAACCCAACTGTCGCTCACCGGCAGGCCAATATAGTGCAGAGGCCACCATAAAAAGTGGTGCTGCATATAGATCAGGAATCCCATCAACGCCGCCCCCACCGCCGTGAAGAATAGCCGGGGACGGACGTGGTCCCAGCCGACGGGATTGTGGATCTTGTCCTCAAGGAAGCTATAGGCCAGCCGCGGTACCCCGAACTGTCGTAGATTGATGCCGCCGTGCGTGTAATTGAGGTGCAGCGTTATCCACGCCGCACCGGCCATCCCCACTACCACCGCGATCACCAGCCCCCAAAACAGCCGTCGCCCATTGGCTCGGTTTCCGTGCGCCAGCTTGAGTGCGTTGGCCGTCGAAGCCATGACCGTGGTGCGCATCTCCGCCGCCCACGAATAGCTCAAACTGACCGCCGCCAGCCCCTTCCATCCCATGGCCTCGGTGCCCAGGGTGTAGACGGTGAAAGGTTGCGGTAGCATCGTCGATGAGGTAAAGCCGACTCCGCCCTGGGCGATGACCCGCGCGATGGCCAGGAAAATGACGAAGGCTCCGAGGAAAAACACCAGCGCCGTCAGCACCGACGCGCCACTGGCCACCACCCAGCCGACAAAGTACGCAGCGCTACCCAACCACAGCCAGACCGCTGTCCGGTACGAAAGAATTTCAGCCCCGTCATCAGCCGCGGACCCGCGCGTAAACGCCGCACGCAACACTGCACGCAGATGGTCCCGCGCCGTCCACGTGATCGCCGCCACCAGCACCAACATCGCCCCCATGCCCTGGTGCGATAGCGCGATCGAAGAGCCGGTCAGCGCTTCGTTATGCCCCTTGATCTGGTAGCCCAACACTGAGAATACCCCGGTCTGCAGGCGGCTCAAGATATGGAAGAACCACACGGAAAAACCCACGTTGAGGTTGAGAAAATAAGCGACCCCGATAATTGCGAAATTGACGAATATCCGGAGCCGCACGCTGTCGCGTAAGAAAACGAACGGCTCGAAGAGCAATTCAACCTCGGGTACGAAAAAGTAGTAGAAGTTGAGCCCATCAAGCATCTGAATTGAAAACGGCAGCGCCAGGCCGATCCACAACAGCGGGTTGTGGAATACGTGCGGAAAGATGCCCTCGTCATTCCCGCGCAACAACTCCAAAGGAACCTGCGCCAACGGAAAGACCAGACGTTCTCCTTCGACCCAGGGGCGGCGGAAGATCACCATCGTCGCAATCATCAGCAGATAGATCGCCAGCATCGCGCTGCCCCAGGCCAGCAGTGGCATCGCCCAGTCGCCCCAGGGGATGCCCGCTCCCTCCGGCAAGCCCTCGTAGAAGTATCGCGCCACGTCCGGGTCGCGCGGAGCCAACCATGCGGGAATTAGAGGCTGTATCAGGTCGGCCCAGCGATTTTCCGGCGTCGCATAATAAAAAGGACGCGTGAGAATGTGGAAGAGATTGGTAACTAAGCCCCACGTGGGAATGGCCGACGCCACAATCATCATCGCGTAGACAACCACCAGTTCGCTGGTACGCAGAGCCCAGGCAGGAGCCAGCAATTTCAACGCCGGGTTGACCATACCGACCAACACCGCGAAAGCCATCATCGCCCCGGCCGTGATGTAGTCGGACGTCAGGCCCGCGTTCTGCAGTACTAGCACGCTGTAGGGACAGGCGATATTGAGGAAAAAGGCCAGCAACGCGCCCAACACCACGGCGCGGAGGGTCACGGCGGGAACTTGCTCGTCGGACATGGCCCGAAAGTAGCAGCATACGCCCCGGGCGGCAAACCCACCTTGCCGGTATCTGCACCGTACGCCATCTTTTCCCTGCTAACGACCCGATACACGGAGATTTGTATATGGACGCCATCGAAGCCATCGGCGGTAGCCGGCCGCTCGCAAAAGAGGAATTCGCCCGGCGCGCCCACGCCTACGCCTTAAATCCCGCCCGCAACCCGCTCAAGGAGATTCTCGACCGGCATGACTCGGTCGAGAAGACCCCGCCGCTATTGGGCGGTTTCAACGACGTTCCCTGGCACAAGCTGCGCGAAGCCGAGGTTCACTCCTGGGCCAAAGCCGGTTGGTCGTGGATCGTCAACGACGCCGAGCACAGCCAGTGGGAGGGTTGGTATGGCCGTGAGCAAAACGCAATCGAGTCCCGCCACGGCATCCTGCCGGTCCAGCGCCTCGCCCGCGAAGCCCGTTCGGAGCACGGCGACGCCTACCAGCTTGGAGCCCGCGCCACCATGCGCCCCTACGGCACCACCTACGAGGAAGCCGAGAGCTACTACCGTGCCGTCAACTTCCCCGACCCGGGCAAACCCACGCCCGATGATCGCGGCGGCTATCCGGTCCGCGACGGCGAACGTACCATGATGTTTACGCCCGATGAGCTCCGCG
>CAYWBJ010000418.1:0-1749 GCA_964456165.1 uncultured Gemmatimonadaceae bacterium
CATCACGCTCTATCCCGGCGATATCATCACACCGGGAACCTGTGCCGGCACCGCCTTCGATTCCAGCCGACTGTTGCCAGAGGCAGAATGGCAGGAAGGCAAGCTCAAGGTCGCACCAGATCTGTTTCTCAAGGACCATGACATGGTCGAAGGCCACATCGAAGGACTGGGCGTGCTGCGCAACCGGATGGTGGCTGAAAGCCGTCGTCACAACATCGGGAATCCGATTCCCTGACAAATATCCAGGCCATCCGGGGGTTTCTTCATGGCAGCCGCCGAAAGGCGTTCCTCCTGAGCGAGGTGGTTGCCGCGGTGCGCTCGGCGAGCCTTGCCGAGCCGGAAGTGGTGCGTATGCTCGACGAGTTGACCAAGAGCGGGGAAGTGGTGCTCCGCTCGTACCCTGTCCAGGATCCGCACCTTGCCTTCGATCGGTTGGATTTCGTCGCCCCCGTTTCAGAGGAGCGGTCCGAAACATCCGTGCGCGACGCCGAGCTCGCCGCCGAGCACGCCTATAACGAATGGCTGGCCGACTGGCTGCGCAGCCATCGCTGCTCCTGAGAAGCACCGGCAATGCAAAGGATCACGGTCGATATCGGTGGAACCTTCACCGACGTAGTTGGCTTCGATGAGGACAGTGGCGAACTGCTCCTCGGTAAGGCGAGCAGCACCCCGGAGGACCTTGTCGAAGGCGTGTTCACCGGCATCGCGGAATCCGGATCTTCGGTGTCCGACACGTCGCTGCTGATCCACGGATCCACGGTGGTGATCAATGCCGTGCTGGAACGCAAAGGCGCAATTACCGCTCTGGTCACCACTGAGGGGTTCAAGGACATCTACGAGATCGGCCGGGTCACCCGGCCGGACTCGTTCAATCTTCACTTTCGCAAGCATCGTCCGCTGATCCCGGCCGAGCTCCGGTTCGAAATTCGTGAACGGATGGGCCCGCAAGGCGAGGTGCTGATTCCATTCGATGAGGCGCAAGCGGTTGAACTCGCGAAATCGCTCGCGAAGACTGAGATCGAGGCGGTCGCGGTGCTTTTCCTGCACTCCTATCGCAATCCCGACCACGAACGCCGCATGGTCGAGATCTTGGCAGAGCACGCGCCGCGCCTCTACGTGAGCGCGAGCCATGAGGTCTCGCGCGAGTACCGGGAGTTTGAGCGAACCTCGACCGTCGCAGTGAACGCCTTCGTCGGCCCGCGGGTCAGCAGTTATCTCGACGCACTTGAAGATCGCGTACGCGGCCAGGGCATGCTGGGTGCGTTGATGATCATGCAGTCTAACGGCGGCATGTACGACCTGTCAGCGGCCCGACGGCTGCCGGTTCAGATGATCGAATCCGGACCTGCCGCGGGTGTCGCGGGTACTCAGGTGCTGTGCGCGGAGCTGGAGATCGGCAACGCGATCTGCTTTGACATGGGTGGGACGACGGCGAAGGCTTGCGTGATCGAGGACGGCTTGCCGCGGACGGCGCCCGACTATTTCGTCGGTGGCTATGAGACTGGGCTGCCGGTCAGGATTTCGGTGCTCGATATCCAGGAGGTCGGAACTGGGGGCGGCAGTCTGGCACGCCGGGATCCTGAGGGCGCCGTCCACGTCGGTCCGCAAAGCGCGGGCGCGGAGCCGGGCCCGGGCTGTTATGGCCAGGGCGGCAGCGAGCCAACGGTAACTGATGCCAACGTCGTGCTCGGTCGGATCGATCCGCAGAACTTCCTGGGTGGCACCATGCGGCTCGACGAGGTGGGCGCA
>CAYWBJ010000419.1:0-2783 GCA_964456165.1 uncultured Gemmatimonadaceae bacterium
GAAGGGACGCGAGGAACTGCTGGCGCCGACGCGGCAGTTCCACATGCGGCCGTTCAACGGCCACCACTGCCAGATCCCGGCCACCTTCGACGGCGAGGAGCGCACACCGGAATACCTGGAGTGGCTCGAGTACGCCCGGGAGCTGTTCCGCTTCATCAAGGCCAACGGCGAGGGCGAGATCTTCGTCGTGCCCGAGCTGGGCAACGCCAATCCGGCCTACGGACTCTCCTGCTTTCCAGACGTCTGGCGGGATGCCTGCGTGACGGGGGCAGACCTGCGGCAGGCCTGGGCGGAGGCGTCGGGCCGGATCCCAGGCGCCTGCTTGACAGACGCTTCGTGGCCGGTACTCAGCTGTTGCCGTGCTGCAGCTGGTGCAGCCGGCTGTAGATGCCGCCGGCCCGTAGTAGCTCCTCGTGCCGGCCGCTCTCCCGGATCCGTCCCCGGTGCATCACCACGATGTTGTCGGCATTGCGGATGGTGGAAAGGCGATGGGCGATAATTATCGAGGTGCGCTCCCGCATCAGTCGGCTCACGGCCTCCTGGATCCAGGTCTCGGTCTCGGTGTCGACGTTGGCAGTGGCCTCGTCGAGAACGAGGATCTCCGGCTCGGCTGCCAGCACCCGGGCGAAGGAGAGCAGCTGGCGCTGGCCGGTCGACAGCGTCGACCCGCGCTCCCCGGCCGGCTGGTCGTAGCCGGCCGGCAGTCGCGTGATGAAGCGGTCGGCGTTGGCGTGGCGAGCCGCAGCGCCGACTCTGTCGAGGTCCATCTCGTTCAGCCCCAGGGCGATGTTGCCGGCGATCGTGCCGGAAAAGAGGAACACGTCCTGCTGCACCAGGCCGATGCGGCGGCGCAGCGCGCCGACGTCCCATTCCCTGACGTCGAGACCGTCCACCAGGATCTGGCCTCGCTGCACGTCGTAGAACCGGCAGACCAGGCTGACCACGGTGCTCTTGCCGGCGCCGGTGGCGCCCACCAGCGCCAGGCTGCGGCCGGCCTCTACGCGGAAGGAGACGTCGCGTAGCACCCAGTCGTCGCCGTCGTAGGCGAACCAGACGTCGCGGAACACGATCTCGCCGCCGCCTTCTACAGGGGGTAGCGTAGCGCCGGTCGGCTCCGGCGGGGCATCGAGGATCTCGAAAATGCGCTCCGCCGAGGCCATCGCCACCTGCACCGTGTTGTCGCGCTCGGCGATGACGCGCAGCGGCATGAAGAAGCGGGGCACGTACTGGAGCATGGCCACGAGCACGCCCCATTCGATCAGGCCGGCGCCGATCCGTCCCGTCCCGACCCACAGCACTACGGCGAGGAGAATCCCGCCCGAGAACTCCATGAAAGGGAAGTAGGCGGAGTGGTACCAGGTGCTCCGCAGGCGAGCTTCCTTGTATCCCTCGTTGGCGCCGTCGAAGCGGCGCTGGCTGCGCTCCTCGCCGCCAAAGAGCTGAATCACCTCCATGCCGGTGATGGCTTCCTGCAGGCTGGCAGCGAAGGCGGCGAAACGGGCGCGGGCGATCTGGTAGTAGCCGTAGGTCTTGCGCTGGAGCCAGGCGATGGCGACGAATGCGAGGGGCAGGCTCGAAGAGGCAATGAGCCCCAGCTCCACGTCCATGTAGAAGACGTAGCCCAAGATGGCGGCGATGGTGAAGATGTCGCTGACCATCGAGACGAGGCCGTCGGCGAAAAGCTCGTTGAGGGCATCGACGTCGCTGGTGTTGCGGGCCATCAGGCGCCCGATCGGGGTGCGGTCGAAGAATCGCAGCGGTAGGCGCTGCAGGTGACTGACAATGCCCTGTCGCATGTCGCGCATCGCCCACTGGCCGATCATGCGGGTGCACCAGGTCTGGCCGAAGCCGAAGAGGAACTGCCCCACCAGCAGCAGGGCAAACAGGGCGACGACATCGGCGAGCCCGGCTGGGTTCCCCGGCACGATGTAGTCGTCGACGGCGAGCTTGGTCAGCAGGGGGCCGGCCTGGTTGGCGACGGACCCCAGGACGATGAGGATCAGCGTCAGCGCGACCCATCCCGAATAGGGTCGGAGGTAGGTGAGCACGCGCGCGAGCGTGCGCGGAGTGAGCCTGCCGGTGGCGTCCTTCTCTTCCATCAGATCTCGTCGAGCTCGCTGGTCAGCGTCTGTCGTCTGTGGATGCCGGCGTAGGTACCGCCGGCGGCGACGAGCTGGTCGTGGGTTCCGGCCTCGACGATCCGGCCGTCGTCGAGCACGATGATCTGGTCGGCCTCGCGCACGGTGGACAGGCGGTGGGAGATGAGAATGGTGGTGCGGGAGGCCGCGATCTCGTGAAGCTGCTCGAGGATCTGCGCTTCGGTACGGGCATCGACGCTGGCCAGCGCGTCGTCGAGAATGAGGATAGCCGGGTTGCGGACTAGGGCGCGAGCCAGGGCGGTGCGCTGCCGCTGACCGCCCGACAAGGTGATGCCGCGCTCGCCGACGACGGTCTCCAGGCCTGCGGGCATATCTTCCAGGTCGGCGCTGAGACGGGAGGCCTCCGAAGCCCACTCGACGCGGCCGGGTCCTGCGGACACGGAGCCGGGTTCTGCAGACCTCTAGTCGTACTCGTCGAGGCCGAGGGCGATGTTCGCCCGCAGCGTGTACGAGAACAGGAAGCAGTCCTGCGGGGCGTAGCCAATGGCGTCGCGCAAGGTGGAGAGCGGCAGCTCCCGGACGGCGACGCCGTCGATCAGGACCTGGCCGCGAGCGGCCTCGCGAAGGCGGGCAACCAGCCGCGCCAGCGTGCTCTTGCCGGAGCCGACGCGACCGCCCGCACCG
>CAYWBJ010000420.1:0-3452 GCA_964456165.1 uncultured Gemmatimonadaceae bacterium
GGAGGTGCTGGTTCTCCGCGGCCAGCAGTGCCTCGACGGCTGCTAGGGGCATGCCGGGTCGGGCGACCAGGACCAGTTCGCCCGGCTCGTAGGAGACAAGCCCGTCCAGCCCGGTCATCCGGAGGTCGACCTCGCCGGTAGCGCGGCCGCCAAGCTGGTGCTTGGTGTCGCCGCCGCGGAGGCGCAGGCTGGCGCCGTCGGAGCGGGCCTGGCGAACGGCGTCGAGGATGGATTCGGTGGTGGTGTTCATCGCGGCCAGCGCCGGTTCGCGCCGTCAGAACCGCTCGAGGTGGGGGAAATTCTCCTCGCCGGCGTGCACGTGCATTCTGCCGCCCTCGATACAGCGGCGCAGGACCGGAAAGACCTTGCCCGGGTTGTACAGTCGGCCCGGATCGAACGCCTCCTTGATGCGCTCCTGCGCGTCCAGGTCCTCGTCGCCGAACATGCAGGGCATCAGCTCCCGCTTCTCGACGCCGATTCCGTGCTCGCCGCTGAGTACGCCGCCAACTTCGACGCAGAGCTTGAGGATCTCGGCGCCCAGCTCCTCCGCCTTCTCCAGTTCGCCCTCCCGGTTGCTGTCGTAGAGCACGAGGGGATGCAGGTTGCCATCGCCGGCGTGAAAGACGTTGGCGACGGCCAGCCCGAACGGCTCGGCCAGCTCGCGGATGCGCTGCAGCACGTGCGGCAGCTTGCCGCGGGGGATGGTGCCGTCCATGCAGTAGTAGTCGGGACTGATACGTCCCATGGCGGGGAATGCCGCCTTGCGGCCGGCCCAGAGCTTGAGCCGCTCCTCTTCATTCTTTGCGACGCGGATCTTGGTCGCGCCGCTGCCTTCCAGCAGCGATTGCAGAAGACCCATCAGGTGCTCGACCTCGCTGGCGGCGCCGTCGAGTTCGACCAGCAGCAGGGCTTCGACGCCGCGGGGATACCCGGCGCCGACGAAGTCCTCGGTCGCCTCGATCGCCAGTCGGTCCATGATCTCCATTCCGGCCGGCACCATCCCGGCGGCGATGACATCGGCGACGGCCTGGCCAGCGGCTTCGACGCTGTCGTAGACGGCCATCATGGCGCGGGCCAGCTCCGGGCGCCTGAGGATGCGCAACGTGGCTTCGGTGGTGATTGCCAGCAGGCCCTCCGACCCGGTCAGCAGACCAACCAGGTCGAGCCCCACCTGGTCCATGGCCTTGCCGCCGACGCGGACGACATCCCCATCGGCGAGCACGATTTCGAGGCCGAGCACGTTGTTGGTGGTCGTGCCGTACTTAAGGCAGTGCACCCCGCCCGAATTCTCGGCGACGTTTCCACCGATGGTGCAGGCGAGCTGGCTGGAAGGGTCCGGGGCGTAATAATAGCCGGACCCGGCGACGGCCTGCGTCACGGCCAGGTTGGTAACGCCCGGCTGCACAGTTGCCGTGCGGTTGGGCAGGTCGATTTCGCGGATCTGGTTCATGCGCGCCATGCTGACGAGAACGCCGTCACGCAGCGGCAGGGCGCCGCCGGACAGGCCTGTCCCGGCTCCCCACGGGACAATCGGAATCCCGCATCGGGCACAGGCGCGCACGATGGCGGCCACGTCTGCGGTGGAATTCGGCAGGGTGACCAGCAGCGGCCGCTGTCGGTAGGCAGAGAGGGCGTCACACTCGTAGGCGACCAGCTCTTCCGGCTCGTGCAGAACCTGCTCCGGCTCGAGATGCTCGCGCAGGAGGCGGATCAGGTCGGCGCGGCGCTCGAGGCGTTCGGGTCGGGGATCCGGCAGCAGCATGGAGGGCAAACTAGGACATCGCTGTGGCAGCGGCAATCGGCGCTCCGGCCGCGGTCGCGACGGTTGCCCGTTCGGCTCCCCCCCCATACATTTATTTAGTGAACCCTCACGGATTCGTGGTTCGCCCCGCTACAACAACCTTGTCCCCTCCGCCCATCACCTCGAGCCGGCCCGGCCACGCTTTTCGCGCGGGCCCCACGAGGCTGCCGTGAACCTCGTCGAACCGATTCCCAGAGAGCTGGAAGCCAGCCTGCGCAACCACCTGAGCGTGGGCGAGCTGGTGCTCATGATGCTGGCAGCCGACCTGGATGCCGGTGGCCGTTACGTCGATTCGTGGTTCGTGCTGACAAGCGACCGGATCCTGATTCTGCGGCCGGACGACGATCCGGAGCTCGAGGCGGTCGCGCTCACCGAGATCCAGGCGATCTACACCCGCAACCTGGTGGGAAACGGGGCGCTTGTCGTCGAGCTGGCCGGCAAGGTGTGCCAGCTGATTCGCTTCTCCCAGGGTGCCTATTACAAGTTCTCCAGCGTGCCCCCGGCGGTGGAAGCGGCGCTGGCCGAACTCGGCCGCGACGGCCTGGGGGCGGTGTCGGAGACCGAGGAGGTCGCGCCGCGTCAGATCCCGCATTGCGACAGCTGCGGACGCGCCCTGCGCCCCGGCACCACCGTCTGTCCCCACTGCATCAAGAAGACCGAGACGTTCTGGCGCCTGTTCGGCTACATCAAGCCGTACAAGGGAATGGCTGCGTTCGGTTTCGTCATGACCCTGATCTTCAGTGGCATCAACCTGCTGCCGCCCCTGCTCAACGCTCGGCTGATCGACGACGTCATGATGCCGGTGTACGAGCACCACAAGAAGGGTGGAGCAGACGTGCCGACGGCGAACCTGCCGTTGACGCCGCCTTCCGAATACGTCGACGGGCTGATCTGGATCGTCGGGGCGCTGCTCGCCATCTACGCCGGCCGCGGCATCTCCACCGCCCTGCGCACCTACTCGCTGGGCTGGATCGGCCAGCGGGTGGCCTACGACCTGCAGACCGAGGTCTTCAACCACCTGCAGCTGCTGTCGCTGAGCTTCTACAGCCAGTTGAGCACCGGCCGCATCATGACTCGGGTAACCAGCGATACCGACCGCATGCGGATGTTCATAACCCGCGGCTTCCAGGACATCGTCATCGCCTTCCTGACCATCATCGGCATCGGCATCGCCCTGTTCATGACCAACTGGCAGCTGGCGGTCATGGCGCTGATACCGGTCCCCATCATGATCGTGGGCACTCTGCTCTACACCCGCCGCATCCACTGGGTCTTCCACGGTATATGGCGGCGCCAGAGCTCCCTGAACTCGATGCTTGCCGATACTATCCCCGGCTCGAAGGTGGTCAAGGCCTTCGCCCAGGAGCACCGGGAGATCGAGCGCTTCGACCGCCGCAACAACGACCTGCGCAAGTCGCGCATGGAAGCGATCGTGATGCGCTCCTACTTCATGCCCTCGATCGCCTTCGTTACCTCGATGGGCTCGGTCCTGCTCTGGTGGTTCGGCGGCAGCCGGGTGCTCGAGCACACCCTGACCCTGGGCCAGTTGCAGGCCTTCATCGCCTACATGATGATGTTCTATCAGCCGGTTAGCGACCTGTGCACGCTCTCCGAGGAGTTGGAGACGGCGGCGACTTCGGCGGAGCGGGTG
>CAYWBJ010000421.1:0-1720 GCA_964456165.1 uncultured Gemmatimonadaceae bacterium
AGGAGATGCTCCGCCACCGCCGGGACCGGGTATCCGTCGTCGGCTTCAAGAAGGCGTTCATGCCCCCCGTCGAGAAGGTGGTCGAGATCCTATCGACTGAGGGTTTCGGTCAGCTCAGAAACATGCTGGCCGTGTACTCGATGAGTATCCCGGAGGACGGCGAGCGGGTGCTGCGAGAGGGCGAGCTCAACAACTGGCTGGCCAACGGCTGCCACGTCCTAGCCCTGATGATGGCCGTGGGCGGCAAGGTCGCAGGCGTCACCCACCACCCCTGCCGGCCGGGCGGCGGCATCGTCGTTCTGGAGTTCGCCAACGGCTGCCTGGGAAACTTCCACATGGCCAGCGGCGGCACCGGCGCCAAACCCCTGGATTCACAACCGCTGGAACGCTACAGCTTCTACGCCGACGGCTGCAATATCGCGATCGACAATAACCATCGAGTGACACTGCAACGCGGCATTCCCTTCGACTACCCGGAAATCACCAGCTACCTGCCGAAGGGTTTCGACAGCGGCGCCATCGTCTGGGAACCGCAGAACAACGTGTCGACGCTGGAGAACAAGGCGCTGTTCACCCAGGGCATCTACAACGAGATGCGCTACTTCTGCGACCGCGTCCTCATCGGTGAGCCGGCCGTGAAAGGCAGCCTGGAGTTTGCCCTCGAGGTCATGCAGGTCTACGAGGCCGGCATGCTGTCGGACGGCGCCAGGGTTACGGTCGGCACGTGACCGCCGCGCGACCCCGGAGATCCGCATGATCCAGCTGACAATGTTGAATACCATGGCCTCCGACAATTTCGTTCGCTCCCTCGATCGACATCTCGACTACGGGATGCGCATACTGGATTTGAAGGATTGGATCTTCGGCAAGCGCATCGTCGATCTGACAGTGGAGGAGGCGGGCCGGGCGCGGGACCTGGCTGACGAACGGGGTCTGTCGGTCCATTGTTTCTCCACGCAGCTGTTCGAGCCCGAGGTGGAACTGGGCGAAACGGTGTTCCGCAGTAAACATCTCGACAAGGTGAGCCAGACAATCGAGATCGCGCGGATTCTCGCGCCCCGAATGATCCGGCTGCTGGCCGCTCAGACAGCCCACCGGTCCGCGATTCAAGACAGCGTCACCTACCTGCGGACCGAGCACCCGTGGGCGCTACCACTCTACGGCGAAGCGATCGATCGAATTCACGCTGCCGGCTTCCACACAACCATCGAGAACGAGACTGGTCAATGCATTCTATCCAGGCCGGCGGAGATCCTCGACTTCTTCGGCGAACTGGATCGAGCCGAGAAAGTCTCCTTCACCTGGGACGTCCAGAATCTGTGGGAGCTGGGCACCTTCCCTTCGGTCGAAGTCTACCGCTCGTTCAGACACCTGGTGCGCTACTATCACCTGAAGGGTGGTCAGCAGGAAGAAGGGGCCGGCGTGGAGCTGCGCTGGCGATCGTCCCTGGAGGACGCCTCCTGGCCGGTGGTAGAGATCACAAGGGAAGTGGTGGCGGATGGACAGACCCCGGTGATCTGCCTGAACGGCTCCCATGGCGAGCGCAAGGAAGGTTACAATTACGCGGACATCATCGGGCGGGACATGGATTTCATCCGAGGCGCGATACCCGAAATCGAATAGCTACGGGATTTCCTTCTTCAGACGCTGCAGTTCATCCGGCACCTTCTTTGATGGGTATGTCCGGCACGGGCAAACTCCAGATCGAAACGACCTGCCA
>CAYWBJ010000422.1:0-19957 GCA_964456165.1 uncultured Gemmatimonadaceae bacterium
CGTGCCTAACGCATGCGACGCTCGCCGCGCTCGCCGCGCTCGGCCACCTCTTCGAGGGTCTGCTCGATGTCCATGTGGATCTTATCGGGATCGAGGACTTTGACGATCTCGCGGCCCTCGGATTCGGAGCGCAACGCCAGGTTGGTTATCCAGGGCGCTCCACGCTCCTCCTGGTTCGGCATGGTCAGCACGCCGACAGTTGGTTTGCGCGAGTCCGTTGGATTGGGCTCGAAGACGATGCCGCGCTCCTTGGTGTTGAGCTCGACGACGCTGCCGACGGGGAAGACGCCCAGTGCCTTGATGAACATCTTTACCGCCTCGTCCTCGAACTCGGTGTCCTTGTTCTTGTTGATCCGAATCAGCGCCTGGTACATGGGCATGGATGGCTTGTAGACGCGCTTGGCTGTCAGCGCGTCGTAGACGTCTGCGACCGCGGTCATGCGGGCGTAGGGGTGGATTTCGTCGCCCTTGAGGCCGAGGGGATAGCCGGTGCCGTCCATCATCTCGTGGTGCTGGGTGGCGATGGCGATAGCCTCATCGGAGAAGCCGCCGGCCTCGCGCAAGATCTCGCCGCTGTACAAAGCGTGGTTGCGCATCTCCTGCAGCTCGTGGGGCTCGAACGGACCCGGCTTGTTGAGAATCTCGAGCGGCACGCGGGTCTTGCCGATGTCGTGCAGCAGCGCGGCTGTGACGATCATCGGCACGTCCTCCTGCCCGATGTGACCTGCCTGGCCCATGGCCACCACCAGTGTGCAGACGTTCATGCAGTGCATGGCGGTGTAGGCGTCGTGCTCCTTGATGCGCGTCAGGCTGACCATGGCGTCGACGTTGCGCAGGATGCTCTCGGAGATGACTGTTGAAGCGCTCTCGATCTTCTCCGCGTCGATGCCCTTGCCTTCAGCTATTTCGTCGAGGGATTCACGCAGGGTCTCGGTGGCCTCCGCCCGGGCTTCCTTGGCGCGCTCGATCTCCTCGTCGAAATGGACAAGGCGCCCAGGGGGGGGCGGTTTGCGGTTGGGATCGGTCATCGGCGCAACGTGAGATGGCACGTCGTTGCCCCGGTCGGTGTCGATGCTGACCATCTTGACGCCGGTTTCCTTGAGGCTCTGGACGTGTTTCTCCGACGCGAGCAGGAGCCCCCCGTCTTTTTCGATCCGCTCGCAGAGGCGGCCGGGCAGCCGGGCCCGCTTGTTGGTGGACAACGGAACCATGGCGTTGCGCACCTGCAGGAAACGGCCCTCGTCACCGTTGGTGCCCTCTTCGACCACGTCGGCTTCCACGAACATACCGGGCTCGAGGTGGTCGATGGAGATCAGCTTTTTCACCGGCTAGTTCCCCCGCTTGGCGCAGTGCCGCCGGAGCTGAGCAACAACTTGTCTGCTTTGGCCGTGAGCTCGCCCAGCCGGATCCAATTGTCCACGGTCTCGCTGGAAACGTGGCAGTGCCGGGCTGCGCCGCCGGTGGTCAGGTTGGTTTTGTGCATGTGGCTTGGCATTTTTGGGGATCTTGGTCTTCTTACGTGTAAATAATGTTCATTTGGCAGCGTAGGAAGTCAAATCCACGGATTAACGATTTCACCGTTGAGCTTGATAGGGATCGCTTCGCGAGTCCTTGGCTCCACCGTCCGCTCAGATGTCGAGGTTGCGAACAGGTCAAACGTCGATTGATATACGCATAACCGTATATCCGTATTTTTTTTCGGAGTCTATCGATGCCAGATTCACCCCAACGGCTGTCGTTTGTCGATCGTTACCTCACCCTCTGGATATTCCTCGCCATGGCGGCGGGCGTTGCCCTGGGTTACTTGGTCCCGGCGGTGGTGGAGCTGATCACCGGCTTCCAGGTGGGCACCACGTCCATTCCTATCGCCGCCGGTCTGATCCTGATGATGTACCCGCCGCTGGCCAAGGTGAAGTACGAGGAGCTCGGTGAGGTCTTCGGGAACTTCCGTATCCTCGGGCTCTCCCTGATCCAGAACTGGCTCATTGGTCCCGTGCTCATGTTCGCGCTGGCCGTGCTGTTCCTGGGCGCTTATCCCGACTACATGGTCGGGTTAATCCTGATCGGCCTGGCACGCTGTATCGCCATGGTCATCGTCTGGAACGAGCTGGCACGCGGCGACACGGAGTACGCAGCCGGACTGGTCGCATTCAACTCGGTCTTCCAGGTACTATTCTATTCGGCATACGCCTACGTCTTCATCACCGTAATGCCGACCTGGATCGGGCTGGAGGGCATTGAGGTCCAGGTGACGATGGCGCAGATCGCCGAGAGCGTCTTCGTCTACCTAGGCATTCCCTTCCTGGCCGGGATCGTCACCCGGGTCGTCCTGATCAGACTCAAGGACCGGGAGTGGTACGAGCGGTGTTTCGTCCCCAGGATCAGTCCGATAACGCTAATCGCGTTGCTGTTTACGATCGTGGTGATGTTCTCGCTCAAAGGCGAATACATCGTCGCGATTCCGATGGACGTGGTGCGGATTGCGATCCCGCTGGTTATCTACTTTGTCCTCATGTTCCTGGTGTCGTTCTATATGGGCCGGAAGGTGGGCGCCGACTACAGCAGGACGGCGTCGATTTCATTCACTGCAGCCAGCAACAATTTCGAACTGGCGATCGCCGTAGCGGTGGCGGTGTTCGGCATCAACTCCGGGGCCGCCTTCGCCGCCGTGATCGGACCACTGGTGGAAGTTCCGGTACTGATCGGCCTGGTGAACGTCGCCCTGAGGTTCCAGCGTCGCTACTTCGCCGCCGCTCCGTCCACCGCTTCCACGGGGGGCATCGGGGAATGATGCAGGAAAACCTCACGGTAGAGCGGGACCTGGAGGTATTCAAGGCCTACTCCGACGCGACCCGGCTTCGTACAATCCCCAATTGTATCGCCTTGTCGGTCGCGGCTATCTTACTATCGTCCTTTAAAGTTCCTTCGTAGAGGAGGATCGCTAGAGGAGGATCGCTGAGATGAAGTACACAGGCTCACTGCTACTGCTCACCTTGTGCGCCGCCAGCCTGATGTTGAGCGACGCGCAGGCCCGCGGATTCCGGGGGGGTATGGTGCCCAACGCGGTCGACGGCTGCAACACCTGTCACACCACCGGCGGTGGCACTCCGCGCAATGCTTTTGGCGTCGCCGTAGAAGAGTTGGTCAGTCCCGGTGCCGGCGGCGACGAAGTCTTCTGGGGGCCGGAGCTGGCCGCCCTCGATTCCGACGGTGACGGTTTCACCAACGGTGAGGAGCTCGGAGATCCAGACGGTACCTGGCAGGCCGGCGACGACGCGCCGGGCGTGTCTGAGGACCTGGGTCACCCGGGCGATTCGGAACTCGTGCCCAACTTACCCGAACCCCCTGAACCGACCGCAGTCGAGGAGTCGAGTTGGGGGACTATAAAGCGCCTGGGCAGACAGCTGCTCGACTGAGTCAATAGGCCTTCGAAAACAGCCTTCGGAGTTGCTCTGGGGGTTGTCTCTCTGTATATGGTCCATATGTTGAAGCGCGCGGACGGACGGGGATGATGAGCGACCGGCACGAGGATCGGCAGACGGCAGACGGGTCTGGAGATCATCCGGTTTCCCGGCGGTCGACAGCAATGCTTCTCGGTGTGAGCATGCTGGCGGCGCTCACCGGCTTTGCCGGCACCGCCATTGCCTACCTCATGCCGCGGCGCGGCAAGGCGGGCGCCGGTGCCGCGCTGAGCGGTCGCGCCGGCGTTCTGCGCGTCGAGGATATCGACGACGGACAGGGAACCGTCGCTCGCGGTGGGAGTGGCAAGATCCTCGTCATACGCCAGGGCACCGACCTGATCGGCCTCCACGCCACCTGCACTCATCTGGGCTGTACTGTCGCCTGGAACGGCGAGACCGGGCAGGTGGAGTGTCCCTGCCATGGAGCCCGTTTCGACCTGCGCGGCCAGGTACTGAGCGGTCCGGCCCGGGAGCCGTTGCAGCAGGTTACCCTGGTAGCCACCGAGCGCGGCATCGAGTTAGCTTCCTGATCCATGTTCTCCCGGATCCGCGGCTGGCTCGACGAGCGCCTGGACGTCGAAGGCGCGCTGGCGCTGCTGGACCGCAACCTGCGCAAGCGCCTGCCGTCGCACGTGAACTGGCTGTTCACCATCGGGGCCGTCCTCACGGCGCTGTTGATCCTGCAGGCGCTCACGGGCGTGCTTTTGATGGTCTACTACAAGCCCAGTGCCGCTGCCGCCCACGCCAGTGTCGAGAGCATCGCCTACGACATCACGGCCGGCTGGTTCGTTCGCGGCCTGCACAACTGGGGCTCCCACCTGATCGTCCTGCTGGCCTGCTTGCACATGCTGCGCGTGTTCCTGTACGGCGGCTACAAGAAGCCGCGGGAACTGAACTGGGTCGTCGGCGTGCTGCTCTTGGCCGTCATCGTCGGCTTCGGCTTCACCGGCTATCTGCTGCCCTGGGATCAGGTATCGTACTGGGGGACCGTAGTAGCGACCGAGGCATTGGCCTCAATACCCGTATTGGGGCCCTTCATCAGCGAGTTCATGATGGGGGCTGCCGAAGTGTCCGATGCCACCCTCGGTCGGTTCTACGTCCTGCATGTGATCCTGCTGCCGGCAGCGTTGGCCGTGCTGATGGGTCTGCATTTATTTCTGATCCGCTACCAGGGGATCTCGCCTCTGAGCCGGACCGACGAGCCGGAGCCGGGACCGGAGCAGCTGGCCGCCGCCGGCGGCAAGCCGTTCTTCCCGAACCACACGCTCGTCGACCTTGCCGCCTGTTACATCGTTGTCGGCCTGCTGGTCACGCTGGCGCTGCTGGCCCCGCCGGGGCTGGGCGAACCGGCCGATCCGCTGACGACGCCGCCGGGCATCAAGCCGGAGTGGTATCTCCTGCCGGCTTACCAGCTGCTCAAATACGTGCCGGAGGCGGTCGGCGTGCAGGCCCCGCCTCTGTTCCTGCTGGCTCTGATCCTTCTCCCGTTCCTGCTTGACCGTTCCCCCGAACGGCATCCGGCCCGGCGCCCGCGGGTGCTGGCAGCGGCAGGCCTAGTCCTGGTGATCATCCTGGCCCTGGGCCTGCTCGGCCATTTCGCGGATACGCGGCGGACGATCATGGGGAAAACTTACCAGTTCGACATCCTGGGCCGGCCGGCCCAGGTCGCGCCCGCCGACGAGGTGAGCGGATGACGGCTCTGGCCCTGATCGCCACTCTCGCGTTACTCGCCGGAGCGGTGGCCGCCAGCGGGCCAGCGGATCTCGACGAGGTCTACTGCGCCCTCTGTCACTATGAGGAGGGAGACGATTTTGCCACCTCCACCCACTACCATCGGGGCCTGCTGCTGTGCAACGACTGCCACGGGGGCCTGCCTTTCGAGTCGGAGGAGGCGGTGGCCAAGTCCCCCGAGACCGGCTTTATCGGCAAGCCGTCCCGCCAGCAGGTGGCCGGGGTCTGCGGCAGCTGCCACATCGCCGCCGCCGATTTTCTCGCGCGCGGCCCCCACGCCGACGCGGCCGATCCGGACAACGCTACCTGCGTCAGCTGCCACGGCAACCATCGGGTGCAGCGGGCGGAACTGACGTTGATGGACAGCACCTGCGGGGCCTGTCATGCGGTCGGCTCGGCTGCCCTGGAGACGGGTCGGGAGATCCGGCAGCAGCTGGAAGCCGGCCGGTCTCTGGTGGATAGGGTGCGATCCGAGCTGGACTCGGCGGCAGCAGCGGCGCCCGTGCTGCGCCGCGAAGTGGCGCGTCTCGGCGCCGCCGTTGCCAGCCTGCGCCAGGCCGACGCCATGACCCATGCCTGGGACCGGGAGATCATCGCAGCGTGGATCGCCGAATTCGAGGGTGAGCTGGGCAGCGTCGAGAGCCGCATCCGCGAGGAGGACGAGGAACGGCGCCGGCGAGGCTGGATAGCCGGCGCCGTGTGGCTGTTCGTCGCAGCGAACCTGATCCTGCTGCGGCGGCAGCGAAAGGTAATGAGGTGAGGACCATGGCAATCGAGAATTCCCGCAGGCGGCCGGCCTGCACACGGCGAGCTGGAACGGCCGCGACGAAAGCGCCCGGCCTGTCGCTACCGGATTCTACCTGTACAGCCTGGCGCCACCGGGGCGGGTGAAGTTCCGCAAGATCATCCTCCTGCGCTGAGTCTCCAAAATCACCGTGGCAGGTGCGATTGGGCCCTTGACTTTATACCCCAGGGGGGTATAATAGGGCCGGGCAAACCAGGAGGCAGAGCCATGCCGGCAGCCGCGAGCTCGAAGACCGAACAGCGTCTCGTTGAGCAACCCCACAAGAAGGCCTTGCTGAGGCGGATGAACCGCATCGGCGGTCAGGTGCAGGGCATCACCCGGATGATCGCCGAGGATCGTTACTGCGTCGATCTTCTGGTGCAGATCAGCGCCGTGCGCTCGGCCCTCAATCAGGTCGGCCTGCAGATAGTGGAGGATCACACCCGCGGCTGCGTCACCAGGGCGATTCAAGCAGGCGAGGAACAGGAAGCGATCGACGAGCTGATGTCCGTGCTGGGCAAGTTCGCCAAGTAGGCTATGGCATCCGCGACTGCTTCCGCGCTCGCCCCCGCTGCTGACTTTGCGGTAGAGGGGATGACCTGCGCCGCCTGCGCGCGTCGCGTCGAGAGCCGCGTCGGCAACCTGGACGGCATCGCCCGGGCCGAGGTCAACCTGGCCACCGCGCGGCTGCAGGTGCGCTATGCTGGCGACTCGCTGTCACCCGATCAAGTGATTGTGGCGATCGAGCGGGCCGGCTACGGGGGGCGGGTTGTCGATCCGGAAGGCTCGACCCTGCTCGGACGCAGCGAAGATGCGGCGGCGCGAATCCGAACGCAGGGCCGCCGACTTGCTACCGCCGCCGGGTTCCTCGTTCCCCTCATGCTCCTTGAATGGTCGGTGATGCTCGGTCTGCCGTTGCCGGTCGTGCCGTTGCTTGAGCGTCACTCGGTCGTTTTCGGCGCTCTGCAGCTGGCGCTTGCACTGCCGGTGGTGTGGATCGCCAGGGGCGTGTACCGCGACGGGGGCAAGGCGCTCCTCGCCGCGGCGCCGAACATGTTCTCACTTATCCTCATCGGTACGGGAGCTGCCTTCGCCTTCAGTCTGCAGAGCCTGATCGCGGCGTGGTCGGGCGCGGGCGCGCTGCAGAGCTACTTCCCGGCCGTCTCGATCATCCTCACCTTCATGCTACTTGGCCGTTACCTGGAAGCGCGCTCCAAGCATCGGGCGGGTGACGCCATGCGGGCCCTGATCGACCAGCAGCCGGCTAGCGCAACTGTCGTGCAGTCCGCCGACGCCTCAGGGCGTTGGGACCTTACAGGTGGCGAAGAGCGGACGGTCGAATGCGAGCAGCTGCTGGTGGGGGACATGGTGCGCATCCGTCCGGGTGAGCGCATTCCCGCCGACGGTGAGTTGATCTCAGGCCGCTCGGCGGTGGACGAGGCGATGCTTACAGGCGAGTCGATGCCGGTCCCCAAGGCCGAGGGTGACCGGGTGATCGGTGGTAGTGTGAACGGCAATGGCCTGATGCTGGTCCGCGTCGACCGGACCGGCGCCGACACGGTGTTGGCGCAGATCATCCGTCTGGTGGAAGGAGCCCAGCGCCCCGCCCCGATCGCCCGCCTGGCCGACCAGGTATCCCGCTACTTCGTCCCGGCCGTGCTGGCCATCGGTATTCTCGTCGCTGTTGCCTGGCTCGCGGCTGGCGCCGGAGCAGCTTTTGCGCTGAAGGTATTCGTCGCCGTCCTGATCATTGCCTGTCCCTGCACTCTAGGCCTGGCGACGCCTGCCGCCATCATGGTCGGCACTGGCCGTGGCGCTCAGCTTGGCATTCTGGTGACAAGCCCGGAGGCCCTTGAGGAGGCACAGCGCCTGGACACGGTGATCCTGGACAAGACCGGAACGGTGACCGAGGGGCGTCCGCGGGTGACCGACGTGGTCGCCGCCAACAGCGCCGGGCGGGAGTCGGCCACGGCTGACTGGGTCGCGCTGGCGGCGGCGGTCGAGCGTGGGGCGGAGCACCCGCTGGCCGCGGCGGTGTTGGAGTATTCCGCGGCGCAAGGTCTGGAGCTGGCGGGCGTCGACGACTTCGCCTCCACCCCGGGATACGGCGCCCGTGGGCGGGTGCGAGGAAGCGACATCGTAGTTGGCACACGCGATATGCTGGCGCAGGCCGGCGTCGCGCCGCCGGACTGTGATTCGAAGGCGACGGAAAAGGCGCTTACCCAGGCGGGCAAGACGCCGGTATGGGTTGCCGTCGACGGACGGGTCCGGGGCTTGATCGGCTTGGCGGATGAACCCCGAGCGGCTAGCGCTCAGGCCGTGGATCGCCTGCAGCGGGCGGGTCTGCATGTCGCCATGGTGACGGGCGACCGGCGCGCCACCGCCGAAGTTGTGGGCGCCGCAGTTGGGGTCGACGAAGTCGTCGCCGAGGTTCTGCCGGAGGACAAGGCAGCGGTGGTCGAACGCCTGCAGCGCCGGGGACGGCGGGTGGCCATGGTTGGCGACGGCATCAATGACGCACCAGCGCTGGCCCGTGCCGATGTCGGCATCGCCGTCGCCTCGGGCACCGATGTGGCGATGGAAGCGGCCGACATCGTGTTGATGCGCAACCGCCTCGAGGATGTTCCCGCGGCGCTGGAGCTGAGCCGGGTGGTGATGCGGACGATCCGGCAGAACCTGTTCTGGGCCTTCTTCTACAACGTCGCCGGCATCCCGATCGCCGCTGGCGCGTGGTACGCATTCGGCGGCCCGCTCCTGAGTCCGACGATGGCCAGCATCGCCATGGCCTTCAGCTCGGTCTCGGTCGTGGCCAACGCCCTCAGGCTCAAGCGCCACCGTCCGGCCCCGAGTCGCGATCGGGACGGGGGGGAGTAGCGGACGATGCAACCGATGCGCAAAGTCGAGGTCAAGCGGCTGTTCGAGCAAGCGGCCGCCCGCTACCCGCCACGGGTGGAGCTCGCCTTTCTGCTGCAGAGTCTGGAAGATCCCCTCAACGTCGGCTCGATGTTCCGGATCGCCGATGCCTGCGGCGCCCGGGGGCTGGTTCTCGCCGGCCCCACGCCCCATCCGCCTCACCCGGAGATCGATCGAACCTCCCGCGGCCACGACCGTCGCGTTGACTGGCGGCGTTTCGTGCAGGTCGAGGAGGCGCTGGCTGCGCTCAAGTCAGAGGGTTATCACCTGGTGGCGCTGGAGACCGTTAAGGGCGCCCGCTGCTTCCTGGAGTACGACTACCCGGAAAAGCTCTGCCTGGTGCTCGGGAACGAGTCCCGGGGTCTCTACGGCTCCACCCTGTCCCACTGCGACGGCGCCGTCTACGTCCCCATGTACGGGAAAGGTCCCTCGATGAACGTGCACGTGGCGGCGGCCCTGGTCGCCTACCAGGCCATGCTCGGCGGTGCGGCCGAACAACCTTGACGCCGTCTGCCGGCGGCCTACCTTGACTCCTCCATCCCAGCCGGCAGGAGAGTGGAGTCGTGAACGGTGACCAGGCCATTGCCAAGTGCATGAAGGCGGAAGGGGTCGAGTGGTTCGCCGCTTTTCCCTATCAGACGCTGATCGACGCTGCGGCCAAGGAGGGGTTGCGCCCCATCGTCTGTCGCCAGGAACGGTGCGGCGTCAACATGGCCGATGGGCTGAGCCGGGTGACCAACGGGCGCAGCCTGGGGGTCTTCACCATGCAGCGCGGTCCGGGCGCCGAGAACGCTTTCGGCGGTGTGGCGCAGGCTTTCGCCGACTCTATCCCCCTGCTGGCACTGCCTGGCGGCTCTCCGACCGCGCACACTCAGGTCCATCCGAACTTCGACGCCGTGCCGAACTATGTCGGCATCACCAAGTGGTCGGCGCAGATCAACGCCGTGGAGCGGATTCCCGAGATGATGCGGCGTGCCTACAGTCAGATGCGCCACGGTCGTCCAGCTCCTGTCCTGCTCGAAATTCCCCAGGACGTGGCCGATGCCGAGTTTCCCGAGTCCTCTTTCTCCTACCGTCCTGCGGCGCGCTTCTGTTCGGCGGCTGATGCCGATGACGTCCGCAACCTGGTCGAGGCGCTACTCAAGGCGGAATGCCCCATCGTCAATGCCGGCCAGGGGGTGTTGTGGTCCGAGGCCAGCGCCGAGCTGATCGAGCTGGCCGAGCTGGCCCGGCTTCCGGTGCTCACGACGCTGGCGGGCAAGAGTGCTTTTCCCGAGAACAATGGTCTGGCGCTGGGGTGTGGTGGAAACAGCGGAACTCTGATGGCCTCGCACTTCCTCGAGAAGACCGACTTCGTCCTCGGCTTGGGCACCAGCTTCACCCGCTCGGTTTTCTGCGCCCCCATGCCGGACGTCATCCTGGCACAGGTGACCAACTGCGCCGAGGACCTGCACAAGGACCACCAGATCGAGTACGGCGCCATCGGTGACGCTCGCATCGTCATCCGGCAGATCATCGAGGAAGTCAAGCGCCAGACCGGGGCAGGCGGACCGGCCGGCCGCGACGGGGTCGTGGCTGAGGTGGCCGAGGTGCGGGAGCGGTTCCGCGCCGAATGGGATCCCAGGTTCGCGTCGGATGAGGTCCCGATTAGTCCCTACCGCGTCTTTCGAGAGCTGGCAGCAGCCGTCGACGTCGACAACACCATCATCACTCACGATTCGGGATATCCGCGCGATCAGCTCGCTCCCTTCTGGCCGAGTGTCGCCCCCCGCAGCTACCTGGGCTGGGGCAAGTCGACGCAGCTAGGCTATGGTCTGGGTCTGGCGCTAGGTGCCAAGATGGGGGCGCCGGACAAACAGGTAATCAACGTGATGGGGGATGCGGCGTTCGGTATGGCTGGGCTGGACCTGGAGACGGCGGTGCGTGCCGAGATACCGATCCTCACGGTGGTCCTCAACAACGGCGTGATGACCAACTATGACCATCACATGCCCTATGCGAGCGAGCACCACCAGAGCGATGCCCTCGGAGGTCAGTACGCGGCGGTTGCGGAAGGTCTTGGTGTCTGGGCTCGCCGCGTCGAGGCGCCCGATGATCTGGCGCCGGTCATCTTCCGGGCACTGGAAGCCAACCGCCAGGGCCGTCCGGCCCTGATCGAGGCCATCACCAAGGTAGAACTGAACGTACCAAAGTTCTGGTAGCTGCCGGTCGCAGCTCGGGTGCCAGCGCCTGTTGGCATGCGCCCCGCCATCAGCCTGCGGCTCCTGCCCATTCCTCCTCCAGTTCGCGATACCGTGGAAGCAGCTCCTGGTAGGCGGCGACGGCTGCCGGATCCGGCTTTACTGTCGAGCCGGCCAGGGGCCGGGTGAACGGTCCGACCAGATCCTTCCAGCCGGCCCCGCCGCCGGCCTCCTGGCCGTGGGTGTAAGCGGCGCGCAGGGCGGCCCCCAGGGCGGCCGAGTTGGTCGTCTCGAATCGCTGAACTGGACAGTCGTGGACGTCGGCGTAGACTTGGAGAATCTCGCGGTTGGCCGAGCCGCCCCCGGTCACCGAGAGCTGGTTGATCGCTAGCCCCATCCAGGTCGAGTGGAGCTTCGACGACAGCGCCTGCGCCTCGACGACGGCGCGGACGTTGGCATCCCGGTCGGCCTCGCCGAGGCCGCGCCGCACGACGTTGGCCACCTCGACCCGGGGGACGATCTCCGGAGCGAAGTAGGGGAGCATGAGCCGGCCGTCGTTCCCCGGCGGTGTGCGCTGCAGCGCATGCGAGAACCCCTCCCAGTCCAGTTCGAAGCGATCTCGCACCGCCTCCCGGGCCAGGCTGCCGTTGAGGAAACAGATCAGCGCCATGTAGTGCTCGTCGTCGGGACTGGCGAACACCGAGCCCTCGCCCAGCTTCGACACCCGCGGCTCCCGCATGCAGGCAAAGAGCGTATCGGAGGTACCCAGGCTCAGAGCGACCTGTCCCGGCGACACCAGGCCCAGGCCGATCATGCTGCACGGGTTGTCGCCCGAGAATGGGAGCACCAGGCAGTTGGAAGAAAAACCGAAGCGCTCCGCGAAGAAGGGGCTGATGCGGCCGGCAGAGCGGCTGGCCGGCTGGATCGGCAACAGCTTGCCGTCCAGACCGGCGGCGGTAGCGGCGAGCGCCCGGTCGCTCCACTGCCGGGTGCGGATGTCCATTAGGTTGGTGCCGCTGCCGTCGCCGGGTTCGATCGGCACCAACCGGCCTGCCAGTAGGCTGGCGATGTAGGAGCTGACCAGACAGATGTTGGAGGTGGCGGCGTATGCCTCCGGCTGCTGCTGGGAGAACTTGCGGATCTGTGGGCCGCTGAAGCGCTCGAAGGCGGTGTTGCCGGTCAGGTCCAGCAGCGCGTCGCGGCCGCCCACACCCGCCTCGATCTGCCGACACTGCCGGTCTGTGGAGGTGTCCATCCAGATTGGCGCTGTGGCGCGGGAAAAGATGCCCTGCAGCTGGTCAGCCAGAGGCTGGTGGGGATCGAGACGGCCCAGCGCCGTGGCGGCGGTGGCGCCGAGATAGACGGTGCCGTGCTGTTGGCCGCTGCCGGCGACCGCGGCGATCCCGCCTAAATCGCAGCCGGAGTCGCGGAGCCGGTCGAACAGAGCTTCCAGCGCCTCGGTCCACATCAGCGGCGGGCTGTGCATCTGACCGTCGCCGAGATCGAGGACGCCGTTGGTGACACCGTAGGAGGCTGCGTACGCCTCGTCGAATTGAACCGAAAGCTCCAGCTCCATATTGCCGCCATCGGTGTCGATCACGAGACCGGTGATGGACTGGGTGCTGGAATCGATGCCTAGGTACCTGCCCATGATGCCGCGACTCCTCGCACGTGTTGACGCTTGCCGCCTATTGTCGGTAGGTAAATGCGATCGCGAGTACGACCCGATAGGATAACGCCAACCGAACCGGGAGACCACTGTGACGGAGTTGACGACCACCGATCCTGAGGTGGCCGAGATCATCGCCGCTGAGAACCGCCGGCAGCACGAGAAGATTCGCCTGATTCCCTCGGAGAACTACGCCAGTTCCGCGGTGCTGGAGGCGACCGGATCGGTCCTCACCAACAAGTACTCCGAGGGTTACGCCGGCAAGCGCTACTATGAAGGTCAGCAGCAGATCGACCGGATCGAGCAGTTGTGCGTGGCGCGGGCCAAAGCCCTGTTCAGCGCCGAGCACGTCAACGTCCAGCCCTACTCCGGCTCGCCGGCCAACCAAGCCGTCTACCTGGCGCTGGCCGAGCCCGGCGACACCGTGATGGGACTGGCGCTGGCGCACGGTGGCCACCTGACTCACGGCGCGCCGGTGAGCGTCTCCGGCCTGCACTACCGGGCGGTCCAGTACGGGGTGACGCGCGACACCAGGCTCATCGACTACGAGCGGGTTGAGGCGCTGGCGGCCGAGCACAAGCCCAAGCTCATCTTCTGCGGCGGTACCGCCTATCCCCGCGTCATCGACTTTGCTCGCTTCGCCGAGATCGGCGCGCGCCACGGGGCCATAGTCGTCGCCGACATCGCCCATATCTCCGGTCTGGTGGCTGCCGGCGTCCACCCCAGTCCGGTGCCCCACGTCGACGTGGTCACCTCCACCACGCACAAGTCGCTGCGCGGCCCCCGGGGCGGCATGATCCTCTGTCGTCAGCAATACGCCGAGGCCCTGGACAAGGCGGTCTTTCCCGGCCTTCAGGGAGGTCCTCACAATCACACCACCGCGGCGCTGGCGGTTGCCCTGAAAGAGGCTGATACCGACGAGTTCCGCGCCTACGCGGAAAAGGTCGTCGACAATGCCCGCACTCTGGCCGCCGGCCTGGTCGCCCGCGGCCTCGACGTGGTCTCCGGAGGAACGGACAACCACCTGATCCTGTTAGACGCGGCCAGCTCGGGGCTGACCGGACGTCAGCTCTCCAAGGCGCTCGACGCGGCCGGCATCGTCTGCAACTACAACACGGTCCCCTTCGATCCGCGCCCGCCGGCCAATCCCAGTGGCATCCGGATCGGTACCCCGGCGATCACCAGCCGTGGCTTGGGGGGCGACGAGATGGAGCAGCTGGCAGCATGGATGGCCCGCATCGCGACGGTTCGGGCCGACGAGTCGCTGGAGTTGGTAGACCGCAAGGCGGTCTACCGCGAGGTAGCCGCGGCGGTGCGGGCGCTCTGCGACCGCTTTCCGGCGCCGGGAATCAGATACGAGGGGGAGTTAACCGCCCATGCCTGACGTCTATGAGAGCCTAGGAGTGCCGACGATCATCAATGCCGTAGGTCCGGCCACCCGACTGAGCGGATCGATCATGGCGCCGCAGGTGGTAGCGGCGATGACGGCTGCTTCGCAGCACTGCGTCGACATCGCCCGGCTACAGGCCCGGGCCAGCGAGCTGATCGCCGAGGTAACCGGTGCCGAGGCCGGTTACGTGACCTCGGGTGCCGCGGCAGGCCTCCTGTTGGGAACCGCAGCCTGCGTGACCGGACTGGACCCGCTGAAGATGAACCGGCTGCCGGACACCACCGGCATGAAGAATGAGGTGGTGATGGCGCGCAGCCAGCGCAACTTCTACGATCACGCCGTGCGCACTGCCGGGGTGACGCTGGTCGAGGTCGGTATCGCCGATCGTTTCAGCGGTGCTGGCATCCGCGACGCGGAGGCGTGGGAGTTCGACGCGGCAATCAACGAGCGGACCGCGGCGGTGCTGTTCGTCTCCTACGCCCACTCGGAGCCGGCCCTGCCCGAGGTGGTTGAGTTGGCGCACGCCCGTGACGTGCCCGTGATCGTCGACGCGGCTGGTCAGCTGCCGCCGGCCAGCAATCTGCATCGCTTCATCGACGAGGGCGCCGACCTGGTCGCCTTCAGCGGCGGCAAGGCGATCCGCGGCCCCCAGAGCTCCGGTATCCTCTGCGGTCGGCGCGACCTGATCTCGGCGGTAGCGCTGCAGCATCTGGACCAGGACGTCCTCAGCGAGCTGTGGGAGCCGCCTCCCAGCCTGATCGATCGCTCGCAGCTGCCGGGCGCGCCGCAGCACGGCATCGGTCGGCCCTGCAAGGTCGGTAAGGAAGAGATCGTCGGACTGCTGACGGCACTGGAGCTGTTCGTGCAGGAGGACCCGGACCAGCGGTGGCGGGACTGGACGCAGATGCTGGAGGCGTTGAAAGATGCCGCTGGCGAGCTGCGCAACGCCGAGTTGAGGCTCGTCGCAGATCGGAAACGCAGCGATGTCCCAACGCTGCAGCTGGAGCTCGACGAGGAAGGGGCCGGCATTACGGCGCTGGACCTGGTGCTGCAGTTGCAGCAGGGCGACCCGGCGATCTACGCCGATGCCAGCCTGCGATCGGAGGGGTTGGTGGCGTTCCGCCCGATGTGCCTGAGGCGGGGTGATCCGGAGGCGATCGCCGCGCGGCTGCGGCAGCTGCGCGGGTAGGGCGCCCTATGGATCTTTGCGCTGCCAGAGCGAAGGTCGCCGAAGGCTCCTAAGCGCCGTACTTGTCGATTACCGCTTGCCAGCTGCCCTGCGCCTTCATCATTATCTCGATCACCTCGCGGATGGCGCCATCGCCGCCGGGAGCCGCAGTGACGTAGTCGGCGGCTTCCAACACTTCCTTCCGGCCGTTCGCCACAGCCACGCCTAGGCCCACTCTCCTGATCAGGGGAATGTCGGTCAGATCGTCGCCCATGTAGGCGACCTGGGCGTCGGTCACGCCGGCCTTCTCGCAGATCTCCTCGTAGGGCGGGATCTTCTCCAGGTAGTGCTGGTAGATGTAGGTAACACCAAGCATCTCGGCACGGTGTGTGACACCGGGTGATTCGCGGCCGCTTATAAGGCCGGTCTGGATCCCGGCGGCGTGGGCCCAGCGTAGTCCCATGCCGTCCTGCGTATTGAACGCCTTGACTTCGACCATCTCCCCGCCTCCCGGAACGTAGAACAGCTTCCCGTCGGTCCATACTCCGTCCACGTCCATCAGCAGCAGGCGGATGTCGGCGGCGCGCTCGCGTTGCTCTTCGGTGAGTTTGTGCATTTGGTCTACTCCGCGTAGATGGCGATGACCTGGGCCAGCAGCTCGAGCGCCTCCTCTTTCGAGCGCTGGAAGGCGTTGCGGCCGATGATGGAGCCGAAACCGCCGCCGTCGCGGATCCCGCGGATCTCTTCGAGCACGGCGTCGTCTTCCTTGGCGGCTCCACCGGAGAAGATCACCACGCGGCGCCCGTCGAACGCCGACTTTACCACGTGCTGCACCCGCTGCGCCAGTGTATCTGTGGCGACGCCGGACTTCTCCAGGGCGGCGCGCGCCTCCTCCTGCTCCACGTGGTTATCGGGCGGCTTGACCTTGATGATGTGCGCCCCCAGCTGCGCTGCGATCTGGGCTGCGTAGGCGGAGACGTCGATCCCGGTTTCCCCTTCCTTGCTCAGCTCCGACCCGCGGGGGTAGGACCAGACGACGACAACCAGCCCGTGCCGTTTGGCCTCTTCGGCAAGGGCGGCAAGGCGCTCGTACATGGCGACGCGGGCGGCCGATCCGGGATAGAGGGTGAAGCCAATGGCGGCACAGCCGAGGCGCAGCGCGGCTTCAATGGTGCTGGTCTGTGCCTGGAGCGGGTCCTTGTCGCTGGAGAGATTCTCCCGATTGTTGAGCTTGAGGATCAGGGGCAGGTCGCCGGCGAACTCCCGGGCTCCGGCCTCGAGGAAGCCGAGGGGCGCGGCGTAGGCGTTGAGACCCGCGTCGATGGCGAGCTGGAAGTGGTAGCGCGGATCGTAGGCCGGCGGGTTGGGGGCGAAGCTGCGGGCTGGACCGTGCTCCACGCCCTGGTCCACGGGCAGAATCACCAGGTTGCCGCTGCCCCCCAGCTTGCCGTGGTTGAGCAGGCGAGCCAGGTTGGTCAACGTGCCGGGGTTGTCGCTGCCGTACCAGCTGAGGATTTGCGCTACTCGGTCGTTCATGTCATCGCTCCTTACGCCTGGATGGACTCATGTATTTACCCAGGATCTCCACTCCTCGCTCATCAGCGAGTCCGCTTCCCGCGGGCCCCAGGAGCCGGCTTCGTACTGGGGGATCCTGCCCGAGGTGGTGGCGTTCCAAGCCTCCAGAACCGGCATCATCAACTCCCAGGACTTCTCGATCCAGTCGCTGCTGGCGTAGAGCGTGGCGTCGCCCAGAAAGCCGTCCAGCAGCAGGGTCTCATACGCCTCCGGACTGCGCCCCCCGAAGCTGCTGGCGTAGTCAAAGTCCATCTCGACGTTGCCCAGGCGCACGTCGGGTCCCGGAATCTTACCGCTGAAGGCCAGGGATATTCCCTCCTCGGGCTGCACGCGGATGGTCAGGGTGCTGCACTGCACCGCCTCGTCGCCCTCGAAGATCAGGTGGGGGGGCTGGCGGAACTGCAGCGTGATGTAGGTGGCGCGCACACCCATCCTCTTGCCGGTGCGCAGGAAGAACGGGACGCCCTGCCAGCGCCAGTTGTCGATGGTGAACTCCATCGCCGCGAAGGTCTCGGTGCGGCTGTGCGGCGCCACGCCCTCCTCCTGGTCGTAACCGACCACGCTCTGTCCGTCCAACCGGCCGGCGGCGTACTGCCCGCGCACGGCGTACCGATCGACCTGGCCGATGCTGTAGGGACGGAAGGCCTTGAGAACCTTCAGCTTCTCGCTGCGGACGCTGTCGGCGTCGAAGGTTGAGGGCGGCTCCATGGCAATGACGCAGAGAACCTGCAGCAGGTGGTTCTGGATCATGTCGCGTAGCGCACCGGAGCGGTCGTAGTAATCGGCGCGGTGCTCTACGCCGACGGTCTCGGCGGCGGTAATCTGCACGTGATCGACGTAACGCCGGTTCCACAGCGGTTCGAACATGGAGTTGGCGAGCCGGAAGACGAGGACGTTCTGCACCGTCTCCTTGCCCAGGTAGTGGTCGATGCGGTAGATCTGGTGCTCGCCGAAGACATCGTGCAGAGCCCGATTGAGCTGGCGCGCCGATTCCAGGTCGTTGCCGAACGGTTTCTCGACGATGATGCGGGACCAGCCGTTGCCGTCTTCGTGCTCGCGGTTGAGGCCGGCGTCACCCAGGCAATTTACGATGTCCAGGTAGGTCGCCGGCGGCACCGAGCAGTAGAAGCAGCGGTTGCCGCCGGTACCCAGCTCTGCGTCGAGTTCTCGCAACCGGTCGGCCAGGCGCGCGAAGTCGGCCGGGTCGGCCGGATCCATGCTGAAGAAGTAGAGCTTGCCGAGAAACTGCTGCAGATCGTCGCCGTCGACCTCGCCTACGAACTCGCGGATGCCGTCGCGCATCTGTGCCCGGAAGGCATCATCGTCCATGTCGCGACGGCCGAGTCCCAGGAGAGCGAAACTCTCGGGGAGGCGCGACTGCTGCTGCAGGTGCCATATGGCCGGCACCAGTTTGCGCCGGGTCAGGTCGCCCGAGGCGCCGAAGATCGCCAGAACGCAGGGCTCGGGCACGCGGCCCGGGGCCATGAACGAATCAGTCACTGCTTACGCCGGTCACCGACTACGCCCGCTTCGGCACGGCCTCTATCTGCGCTTCGATGGCGGCGAGCAGGCTGTCGAACGGCTCGACAAACAGGCGTACTGCGTCCCGCTGCAGCTTGTCGGTGATCTGGTCCATCGAGATGCCGAGCTCTTCGAGCCCGTTCATCACGTCGCGGGCTTCGTCGAGGCCTTTTTCCAGCGTTGACGCGGCAACGCCGTGATCGCGGAAGGCGTCCACCGTCGCCTCCGGCATGGTGTTAACCGTGTCGGGTCCGATGAGCTCTTCGACGTACAACACGTCGCGGTACTCCGGGTTTTTGGTGCTGGTACTGGCCCACAACAGCCGCTGTGGGCGCGCTCCGGCTTCGGCCAGCGTCTGCCAGCGGGTAGTGGCGCAAATCTGCTTGTAGGTGGCGTAGGCGAGCCTGGCATTGGCCACGGCGATCTTGCCGAGAAGCTGCCGCAGCGCCAGGCGGTCGGAGGCGCGGTCGACTGCCGCGATTCGGGCGATGATCATTTCGTCAGCCAGGGTGTCGATGCGGCTGATAAAGAAGCTGGCGACTGAGGCGATCTCGGCCCCGCTGCCACCCTTTGCCAGCAGTGCCTCCACGCCATCGATGTAGGCCTGCGCCACCTGCTCGTAGTTGGTGCGGGAGAACAGCAGCGTAACGTTGACGTTGATGCCCTCGCCGATCAGCTGGGTGATGGCAGGCAGGCCGGCGGCGGTGCCGGGCACCTTGATCATGAGGTTGCGGCGCCCGACCAGCCCGGCCAGGCGCAGCCCTTCGTCGACGGTCGCGGCGGTGTCGTCAGCAAGCCGCGGCGACACCTCCAGCGACACGAAACCGTCGCCGCCGGCCGATGCCTCGTATACCGGAAGCAGTAGATCGGCAGCCCGCTGGATGTCCTCGACGGCGATCTGCTCGTAGATCTCCAGGGTGCTGCGACCGGAAACGGCCAGGGCGCGCAGGGCGCCGGCATAGTCCTCGGAGCCGGAGATCGCTTTCTCGAAGATGGCCGGATTCGAGGTCAACCCCAGGATGCCGTCTGCCTCGATGAGCCGCTTCAGCTCGCCGGACATGATGAGTCCGCGGCTGATGTTGTCGTACCACACGCTCTGACCGAAATGCTGCAGCTCGACGAGGGGATTGGACATGGGCAGCCTCGGTTTTTGGTATAAAAAAGCTCGGAACCGGTCTGAGTTTAATAAAATACACTGCAGCCGATTCCGAGCAAACACGCGGTAGATTGGACCGCGGAGCAACCCCTCTCACAGAGGCCTCCCACAGTCCTCTCCCCACACCGCCTCGGTGTGTTTTCCCAAGTTAACCCCGTGGCGGATGATTGTCAACGAATTATCGGGGCGTTGGTCGGTGCCGCCGCGCACCAGTGGCAGACGCGGCCGTGCCGCGACCGCGCCTTGCCGGCCCTGATTCGCGTGGCCTATATTGGTTCAACCGCTCTGCTCAGACCTCCACCAGAAAATTCATCGTGGCGACGATCGTCGACGGCAAGAACCGCATCCCCTTCCGCCGGGGCATGCTGATCTCGTACCTGATTCAGCGCGGGTTCGCCTACGAAGAGGC
>CAYWBJ010000423.1:0-1874 GCA_964456165.1 uncultured Gemmatimonadaceae bacterium
GCTGGGCTACGACGGCACCAGCCACAAGAACTGCAAGGGGATTTTCAAGAGTATCGCCAATGCCTGCCTGTTACAGAAGCTGGGCCGCGATGGCACTCGCGACCGCGACGGTGTCGGCGAGCTGCTGCTGAGCGGCGAGGACCTGTGCAACATCGGTCCGGTAGCCCTGCCCCAGGATCTGGCGGCCGCCGCCGCAATCGGCATCGAGAGCATCGAGCGCAACGGCCACCACTACATCGCCGGCCTTTCCGCCTTCCCGGCAGCGGTGCAGGAGCAGGCCCTTACCGCCCACCCGGACCTCTATCGCGCCGCCCCCGCCGGCTGGCCGACCCCGGCCATCGCCGCCGGCCGCATGCAGATAGCCACGGCAGCCAGGGCACCCTTCGGCGTGGGCTTCGAGCTCGACGTCGACCTGTTTGCCGATATCGACGAGTGGCGGGCAGCCAGGAATTCGGCTGAGGGACCGAGCTGATCGGGACGACGGTGGTGGAAGCGATCATTCCTCCGCCGGCTGCTCGCCCTCGGCCAGGAGGCGCCGATAGACAACATCTTCGTCGGCCCCTGCATCATGGTTTATCTGTTCCTGGTCTTCCTCAGATCCCACGGCACCGGATCGATCTTCAGGCCGTTCCCCCTCCGCTTCACGCTGATTCCGGTGGTGCTGCGCGCGCCATGGTCTCGTCCACGTGGGTGCTGGTCTCGATCCTCCACTTCTCGTACGACGGCTTCCTCTACTCGGTTCGCCGCAAGCAGATCTCAGGGTCTTCGACTGCCGCGATTGGCTTTGTTCCGGCAGGCCCTTTTTGCCAGATTACTGGTAGTGAACGCTCCTGCTTTTCCAGAGGAGACCGAGGACTACGAGCTCAGGCCCAGACTCGACCACCTGGACCAGGGCAACGGCCACTTCACGGAGATCCCGGATGCCTCGCTGGGCACCTAGGCTTCTTTCCTCACCCGCGACACCCCGGTGATCACCCGCTGCTGGCGGAAAGAACCGGACCCAAGCTTCATTCGCGGCCCGGGTTTCGGCCCCGGTGGCGGCCCCTCGTCGAGTGGGCCGTGAGCAGCCGGACGGGAGAAGGCGCATGAGCCTCAAGATCGGCATCGTCGGGACCGGCAGCGTCGCCCGGCGCAACTACGTTCCCTGCCTGGCCGGCGAGCCGGATGTGGAACTGGCCTACTTCAGCCGCACGCGAGCCCGGGCGGAGGAGACGGCGGCGGAGCACGGAGGCCGCGTCTGCGCGTCGGTCGAGGAGCTGGTCGGCTGGGAGCCGGACGCTGTCATGGTGCTGACCCGAGAAACTGACCGGCTGGCCGCGGCCGAAGCCCTGCTAGATTTCGGTCCACGCCGGCTGTTCTTCGAGAAGCCGCTCGCGGCCGAGCACGGCCAGGCCCACGTGCGGGAAGAGGATTTTGCGGCCGCCCGCGCAATGATGCAGCGGGCGGCCGCCGCCGGCTGCGAGACCGCCATGGTCTTCAACTACCGCTTCTTCGACCAGACGCTGCGCGCCCGACAGATCGTCGCCGAGCGGAATTTCGGCAAGGTCCTCAACGTCAGCGGCCTGATTCACTACGCCTGCTGGAGCCACGGCATCGACCTGGTCCACCACTTCGCCGACCCAGTTGTCGAGCTCACCGCCCTGCAGGGCACCGCCATCAGGGGAGAGAGGACGCCAGCCCTCGACGTGACCGCCGCCTTCCGCACCGCGGCCGATGCCACCGGCACCCTGATCGGCACCTCGGCCCTCTCCTGGGACTTCCCCCTCTTCGAGCTGACCTTCAACTTCGAGGGAGGACGCATCCACTTCCGCGATCTCGACGGCGACCTGGAGATCCTCGAGCACGGCAGCGACCGCCACGAAACCCACGCCGTC
>CAYWBJ010000424.1:0-85580 GCA_964456165.1 uncultured Gemmatimonadaceae bacterium
AGCCAGCGCTGTCAGGATCCCGCGCGCCGCTTGTCGATTCTTTCCGCAGTGTCGATTTTCGCCATTCCTGCGGAAGCGCGCCGCCCACGGCGCCACGAGATTCGCAATGCTCACAGAGTCACAGCTCACCGCCCTGGAAGAGGAAGGTTGCCTCGTCATCGAGGATCTCTTCAACGATGACGATCTCACGCCGGTCAAGGAGGAGGGCGTCCTGCGCTACCAGGCGATGGGGCAGCCGACGGGACGCTGGTACGTGCCGCGTTTTGTCGCCCGGAGCCGCTGGAAGAATGCAGCGTTGACCCACCAGTAGCGGCTTCTGCGTCGCGCACGAATCCCATCCAGATCAATCACCTCAACTCCGCCCTGATGCTCCTTGCGGTAGCCATCGGGGGCGCCGTCTTCGACCAGCTGCGTCCCCGGCCGACCGGGTGAGCACGCGCCCAGCGACGTCCTCGACCCGATCGTCTTCCCTCAGCTGTCGACCCGGTATAGCGGCTCCTCACCCGCCTCGACGCGATCGAGATTGTCCGCGATCAGGAGCCCGCGCCGGCGAAAGGTGCCGTCGGTGCTGCCGGCGATGTGGGGGGTGACCAGCAGGTTCGGCAGCCGGAAGGCCGGGTGCGTGGGGTCGGGTGGCTCGTCGGCAAAGACGTCCAGGCCGGCCCCGCCGATCTTCCCATCAGCCAGCGCCGCGAACAACGCATCCTGGTCGACCAGCCCGCCACGGGCCACGTTAACCAGGGACGCATCCCGCTGCATCAGGCCGATCCTCCTTGCGTCCATGATCTCCCGCGTCACGTCGTCAAGCGGAAGGTGCAGCGACAGGACGTCGCACTCGGCGATCACCCGGTCCAGATCGTCCTGGGTGCCGGCGAACGCCAGCGGCAGCGCCGCAGCCAATTCCGGATCGATCGGGCTGCGGTTGATGGCGTAAAGCTCCATCTCGAACACCCGGGCGCGATGAGCGAGCGCCTGACCGCTGGCGCCGAACCCGATGATGCCCAGCTTGAGCCCGGCCAGTTCCCGACCCATCGGCTGCCACCACGCCTTCGAGTTGAAGAGGTTTTCCTGCCCATCGTTGTAGCGGCGTGCCAGCATCAGGATGAGCATCATGGCGCACTCGCCAAGCGCCGCGCCGCTGGTGTATCCAGGACAGTTGCACGTGGGAATGCCACTGGCCTGAAGGGCGGCCAGCGGCGCGTCGTCGAAGCCAGTCTTGGCGACCTGCCAGAGCTTCAACCCAGCAGCGATCTCGACCACCTGCTCGCTGCCGTCGATTAGCCCGTCGTCGATCACGGCGCCGGCGCCGGCGACCTGCTCGGCCAGCGGCCGTGCCGGATCGAAGAACCTCAGCTCATGACGATGACGCAGTGCCTCCTCCACGAACGGGCCCATCGGGAGGTAGTGGTCCGGGTTGTTCCGATCGGCCAGGTACAGCACTTCCATCGGCCCCTCCTTCTCTATCGGATGCGAATGCGGTGGCGCGGTACGGCCCGGGATAAGTTGAGCTATCGAAGTGGCGGGCGGAAGATCGCGGGGGGGCTACCGCCCCGGCGGTCCGTAACGCGCCGGATCCGTGAACCGCAGCGGCGAGAAGAACTCCTCGGGATGGTGCTCGGGGTCGCACACCTGCCCCAGCATGCGGCGGACAATGGTCTCGCCCGCGTTGAAGGAGACGGCGGAGCCGGCGCCGGCGAAGCCGCCCAGCATGTAAAGCCCACGTCCATCCAGCAGACCGACAACCGGGAACTTGTCTGGTGTCGTAGACGTGGTTCCGGTCCACTCGTTGGTGATGCGCATCGGCTCTGGATCCCAGTGTCTGGCCATCGCGGCGGCGGTGTAACGCGTGATGAAGCGCGAGGGCATGTTCCTTCCCGCCTCGCGGTTGGCCACCGGCGTGTGGTCCGACCCCAGGACCATGCCGCCGCTGGCGATGCGGGCATACCATCCGAGGTACCCACTGATTCCGACCCCCGGCTCCATGCTGGTCGGACCTCCTTCGGCGTGCATGCCCTGTTCCTTATTGGGCGTGATGAGGTCGGGGAACGGGGCCAGAAAATCACCGAAAACGGTGGGCGTGTGGGACTCGGTCGCGTTCACCACGCAGCGCGCCCTGATATCGCCGCGCGCGGTGCGGACGAGGTATCCGTCCCCCTCCCACTGCACCGCCTGGACCGTGGTGCGGGTGAAAAGGTGGACCGCCGGATTCCCCAACGCCGCTGCGAGGATGCCCCATACCCACCGGGCCGGATGCCACGTAGCACTGGCAAGCGACTCGGCGCCGTCGAGGTCGGTCGCAACGCCGGTGCGCTCCCGGATCTGGTCTGGCGCGCGGCGGATCCAGTCCGAGTGACCCAGACGACTGCCGAGTGCCAGAGCAGTCTCGAGTCGAAGCTGCGACACCTCGTCGGTGAAGAAGACCCACCCCTTCCGCGCGTAGTCGCATTCTATGCCTTCGGCCTCGATGGTTGCGACGATCGATTCGTGACTGGCCTGGACGGCGCGCACGTAGACATCCGCGAAAGATGCCGCCAGTGCCTCCCGATCGACAGGCGTGACATCCGGCCGCAACGCCTTCAGGTACTTGAGGACGGGCTCGTAGACGTAGAATCCGTGGTAGTTCCCACCGGCCATAACCACGATGCCGGCATTGCGGCCGGCCGCTCCGCTCGCCACCTCGTCGCGCTCCAGAACCACGAGCGACTCGGTAGCCCGTTTCGACCAGTGGTAGGCAACCGAGGCGCCCCCGAACCCGGCCCCCACCACCACGACGTCTGCCGCATCCGGCAACGGCGTCCCGGGGTCATCGGCCCAGGGGTGGTTTTCCAGCGGGTTGTCCGCCGTCAGCCAGTAGGGCGTGCGGGAGAGGTTCTCGTCGATCTGCACCCACGACAGCGAATCGGGGATGAGCCGCCAGGAGATGTGCAGAGCCCAGCGCAGCAGCTTGATTACCCGGACGGGCCAGGCATCCTGGCCGAAGCGGATTTTCGTGAACTGCCGGGCGGAGCGGATGTCGCGCCAGCGCAGGCCGGATAGGAGCTCGAGCGTGACGCGCAACCGGGTGCCTGGCCCCGGAGGCGTGCCCGTCACGGGCATGAGCAGGAGGGCTCCCCCCACGGCGCCGCAGGCCTGGTATCGTCAGTCATCATGGCGGAGAGTAAAGACCGATCTCGTGGACGCCAGCGCAATGGGACTCTCACCCGCAACAGAGGAACGCGTCGATGGCGCCGCATCCTACGAGGTGGAGCTGGCCGGTGAAGGAGATGCGTTGGCGACGGGCTATCAGGTCGAAGAGCCGCATTTCGACATGTCCGGCCTCTGGGACAGCTTTCCGTATGGACGCGTAGACATGCTCATCGAGGGGCACGACGCCGAGGGCCGGGAGATGTGCATCTCGCAGGACAAGGGCCTTTTCAAGCTCCACGACTTCGACGGCGTCGAGCAGGAGCCGGCGGATTGGCCGGCCGCCCTGGGGCTCGACGCTGCCTACCTCCTCTCTCCACCGCGCGACCAGGTCGAGGAGTACGAGAGGGACTTGCCGCGGGCATGCTCGTCGTCGATGGAGGACAGCCTCACCGGCCAGCGCTGGTCGCACAACGTCCTGCCCGGCCTGGCCCATCCCAACCACATCTTCGCGTTCCTCTCGTTCGCAGACGCGTTCCCGAACGAGCCCCAGGCGCCCGAGGCCCGGCGCCAGGCCCGGATCTTCGGGGACTGGTTCCTGCGCAACGCACATCCCGAGGAGGGGGTCTAAGCTGAATAGATCCGCCGTTGCCTGATTCGCTCTACAGGCCCTCGCTCGCCAAAGCCAAAATCGTCGAGCTGCTATTCGTCCCGCTGCTCAAGCAGATCCTGCACCCGCACCCGCGCCCCGTCCTCCGCAATACTGGCGTTCGCCGCCGCCCCGATAAGCACGGCCTGAACGGCGTCGTCCAGAGTGGCCATGCGGTCGTTGGCACCCGCCTCCCAGGGACGCGCAAACAGGTCGGCCCTGAGCAGCTGGTCGCCGCCACCGTGGCTACCTTCCTGATGAGGAACCTCGAGCACCTCGCGGCCCTCGCGCGGATGGTAGTAGCACAGACTATCACCCACCATCTCGTCCATACCCGGAACCGAGCGATTGCCGATCGCAAAGCTCGTATCCACCACCGACCGGAACTCCAGCCGGCCCTCCGTGCCTTCGAGCACGAGCGCCATGCTCTGGTAGGATGCGTATGCCAGCAACGTGTAGTTGACCCGAACGCCGTTCTCGTACGAGTACGACACAGAGGCCTGGTCCTCGATGTCGATGCCCGGATCGAAGACACATCCGTCGCGCTGATAGCCGTCACCCGCCTCGGTCTTGAGGTATAGAGCACTGGCGCGCTCGTCAGCGCCGAGGTCTACGTGGAAGTCGCAGTCCGCCGCGTGGTCGCAATCGAGGCAGCGCTCGCCCCGCACCTCTCCGTTGTGGCCATAGAAGAGGAGTTCACCGGTCGCCGAAACCACCTCGGGACGGCTTCCCACCAGCCAGTTCAGCGTGTCAAAGTGGTGACTCGCCTTGTGGATCAGCAGCCCCCCGCTGCTCTCCTTGCGCCGGTGCCAGCGGCGGAAGAAATCAGCCCCATGGCTGCGATCCAAGAATTCATTGAACTCGATAGAGAGCGGCCGGCCGATCCTGCCGCTATCCACCAGCTCCTTGAGCTTCTGTGCGATGGGACCATAGCGCAGATTATGAGTCACGTAGACCTCGCCGGGCGAGCGGCCGGCAGCCGACACGATCTGCCGACATTGAGCCGCCGTCGTGCAAAGCGGCTTCTCGCAGTACACGCGCTTGCCCGCCTCCAGTGCGGCGACGATGAACTCGGCATGGGTCTGGTCCTGCGTGCAGACGATGACCGCGTCCGGATCAAGGGCGGTCAGCGCCTCACCAAAGTCGGTGAATCCCGGCAGGTCGGTACCCAGCATCTGGTTGGCTGCCTCCAGCCGCATGCCATTGTGGTCGCACAGCCCCACCAGAGCGGCTGATTCGCTGAAGTCCTCCAGCAGCGGCTGGGCGTACATCGCCAACCCGCGCGCGCCCGCACCCACCAACACGTACTGTTTCGCACTCATCGACTCCCTCGCATCTGTTTTCCGTCCCTTCAGAGGACTTCGAGAATATACAGTGCCCGCAGTATTGCAGGGTGGCGCCCGGCGTAGCCCCCACGAATCTACCAACTACCGATCCACCTGACTGGGCGAGATCGGGCCTGAATCAAGGCGCAACAGCGATTGACTGAGCACGCAACGGTGGACTATCATCGGGACTCTCACGCCGAATCACAGCTGACGACTACATGAGCAAACCCAAAGGCCGCCTGAACCGCTCGCCCTACCGCATCATGTGGGACCAGAACCACCAGTTCCAGTCCCACTACAACCCGCCCATGGCGCCCGAGACCGTGGCCCAGGCCCACTTCGGCTTCCTCGCCGGCACCCCCGTCGACGCCTACGTCTGCGCCCTTGGACCCGACGCCGGCTACGTGACCATCTTCGAGTCGCAGCGCACGCGGATGGAATTCCTCGTCGAGCGCTACGAGCGCGGGGCCGCTCTCGGTGACGTGCGTTACTGGCGTCACGCCGAGAACGTCAAGCAGCTCCTGGCGCAGGGGATCGATCCGCTCGAGCTGATGGTGCGCGAGTCGCACCGGCTGGGCCTGGATCACTGGTTCCGCCTAGGCATGAACGACTGGCACCACTTCGACGCGGACAGCGAGGGTGCGGTCTATCGACTCGGGGGCAGCCAGTTCTACGAGGGGCGGAGGGATCTTCTCATCGGCCCTGAGGGCGCCGCCGGCTGGGCGGACCATCCCGCGCTGCACCACGTGCTGCCCTGGATGCAGGATTTCGCCCACGACGAGGTGCGCGCCCTGCGCCGGGACATCGCCCTGGAGGTGTGCGAGCGCTACGATTGCGCCGGGTTTCTCTTCGATTTCCTGCGGGTGCCGGCCTTTTTCCGTCACGGCGAAGAGCGCGCCAACGCCGGACTCATGACCCGGATGATCCGCGAGACTCGTGAAGGCCTCGACGAGATTGCCCGCACGAGAGGTCGGCCAGTCGGTCTCGCCGTGCGCCTGCCACCGACCATCGACGGTACCGTGCGGATGGGACTGGACGTCGGCGAGTGGATCGCCGAACACCTGGTCGACATCGTGGTGACCTCCCCCTGGTTCCCCCAGGAAACGGAACACGACACCGCCGAATGGGTGCGTCTCGGCGCCGCCTCGCCGGTGTGGGTCGCCGCCGCCATCGAGGAGGCCTATCTCGCCGGCCACAGCGACGGCTTCAACCGCTGGTTCTACAATCCCCCGGTCATGACGCCGTTGTCGGTGGAGATGATCCGGGCGCTCGCCGCGCGCCACCACGACCGCGGTGTGGACGGGCTGTACGCCTTCAATTGGTTCGCCACGACGCTGACCTTCGACTACGACAACGTCTCAGCGCTCGATGACATTGCCGACCCAGAGCGCCTGCGGCAGCTGGACAAGCGCTACATGCTGCTGCGCTCGTACGCGCCCTTCCCCAACTGTCTCGAGGTCGACCGACAGATACCGGTCGAGATCGCGGAGGAGCCGGTGATGCTGCGCTTCGACGTCGTCGATGACCTGACCGCCGCGCCGGAACTGGTCAGGCAGGTCCAGCTCTGTCTGCATGTGGACAGCCTCACCATCGCCGACGAGCTGGAGGTGCGGCTGAACGGCCGGGAAGTTCCGCTCCTGAACCCGATGGAACCCGGCGTCATGCAGGGAACGGTGGGCGGCCGCTACGGAACCATCTGGCAGATCTTCGACCTGCGGGATCATCCACCTGGACGCGGGGAGAACGTGGTAACCGTCCGCGCCCGCCGGCGCAACCAGCGAACCGCCTCTGAGATCCCGCTGACCATCGAAGACGCCGAGATCGAGATCGGCTACGAGCATCCGACCGGCGCCTGGTCGGAGCCGCCCGGCCGGCGCGCCGGCCTCTTCGGTTAGACTGCGGCGGTCGAATCAGGTGCGCGGGTCGAAGCCGGGCGGATGACGCCAGCGGCCGTCCGGATGCCGGTAGGAGACATCCAGCTCGACATCGCTCACCACCAGCGGGATCTCGCCGCCCAGGCGTTCCGCGCGGGCGGCGCTGATCTCGACGACGTTGTCACCCCTGAGGGGCGGTGAAGCCGTCAGGTCGTACGCCCGCCACGCCTTTCTCCCCGGCGCTCCTCTTCCCGCTTCCAGCTCTTGCTCGCACCTGAGCCCGGCGCCGTTCATCGTCACGACCACCTCGTCCAGGTGTGTCAGCTCTTCGATCAGCAGACGCAACTGGACTCTCGCGACGCGGGCTCGGGCGGTCTGCAGATCGTCGGCCACGCGGATAGTCACCCGCACCGGCTCTGCGCCAAGCGCAGCGGGAATGCTCCGTTCCTGAAAAAAGCAGTTGGGGAAGGCCTCGTCCCTGCGCATGACCACGTAACACTTGTCCTTGTGCTCAAGCCGCAGTGACGAGCCGATATCGTGCAGCACGGAACGATTGTCGTAACCGTAGGTTTCGGCAGTGCCGAGGTAGTTGAACAGATAGAGGCCGTCGGCACCGCCCGCCCGATGGCGCGCGGCGATGGCGCGGATCATCTCCACCGTGAGGGGCCGCATGATCGAGTGTGGTATCTCGTGCGCGGCCACGTCGCGGCCCTGCGTGGCGCCAGTCGCATAGGCCTCCTCGATCGCCGGATGGATTCGCACGGGCGTCCCGGCGGCCAGCGCCACCCATTCCCGGACATCTTCGTCGGTGTCCTGAACGAAGAAGGTCGACGGAACGACGATGTCGACGAGATGGTCCTCGATCCACCGGGGAACGTCGATACCGAGACGCAGAGCACCTTCTATCGTGTTGGGAACACGGACCGAAAGGCCGTACGACTTGCCGTGCTGCGCCCCGAGCTCGTCGAGCATTACTCGAGTCCGAGTGATGAGATCCGTGATCAGGTGAGCGTTGTCGCGCTCGCTGCCGCTGGCGAAATATCCCGGACAGCGCATGAAGTCGTACTCCCAGCCGCCCGCCTGCGGATACCGGTCCATCGCCTCAGCGGCGGTCTCGAAACGGACGCGCCGGACCTCCTCGTGAGCGAAGTCCTGGAAGAACCTCATGCTCCGCCCCAGGGATTCGGGCCAGCCGGCCACCCCGTCGCCTAAAAGATACTCCGGATGCTGCTCGTAGAAGTGGCTGCCGATGATGCGATAAGTGTCGCCGGCGGCGTCGAAGTGATGCCAGTCGTTCATCCGCAGCTGCAGCCAGAAGTCCATGCCGATCCGCTGCGCTTCGTCCAGGGCGATACGTACCGGGTCGTGGCCAGCGCTCCAGAGAGCTCGCAGGGTTTCGGCACGACGCCACAAGTCGGCCGAGCCGAGCACGGCCCCTGCTTCGAGCCGGTCGACGAGGAACTCCATCCCCTCTACCTCGGTCGGGTAGCTGAGGGTGTAGCCGGCGTTGAGGCCGACCGTGCAGACGAAAGCGTCCACCGGGGTACCGGCGAGACCACCGAACATCGCGTGCCTCAGGCGCGCGGGGGTGACGGGCGGGTTGACGGAGCTTATCGCGCAGCCAGAGTCGTCGACCCAGGTGAGCCGGTAGTCACTACTCAGACGGCCATCCGGTTTCATGCCCGCGTCACCGCGGCGCCGGCACAGGATCTGATCGCTCTTCCATCATCAACGCAGATCATCATGGCAGAGGACGGTAGCAAATGGGGCGCGACCGAACAAGCCGTGTCGGCGACCCTTTTAGGATTGCACCGAGGTCGGGCAGAGGTCATATTCCGAACGCAGGACCGACCCCGGAAAACGAGCTACGCCAGCGAAATGTCGCGTCTGATGCGAAGGTCCGCATACGTTCCCTCGTTACCATCCGCTCGAAGCCGACTTCATCTTGACTCCGCCCTGATGTTGTGCCTGTGCCTGTGGCTGGCGACACCACTCGAAGGGCTTACCGTCTACCGCTTTGGTGGCGAGGATCTGCCGCCGCCACCGGGAGACTTCGTGCAGCTGGGCTGGGAGGATCTGGACGCGCGGAATCACGGGGCAGCGGTGGGCATCCTGATGGATAGCGAATCGATCGCGCCGATCCGCTTCTCTCCCGACACCAACCTGCTTCCCCTCATGCATCAGTGGGGTGGCGTGGTGAAGTACTGGGACTCCCTGGACGCCTACTCGGGTTTCATGCCTTTCCCCGCCGAAGGCTCGGAGGCCCACATCGCCGACGGCGACCCGGAGACGGCGTTTCTGGGCAAATCGCGCGGCGGTCATCGCGTGTTCGCGTTTTGGTTCATCGACCTGGGTGTTCCCATCCCCATTCAGCGGATCCGCATCTTCGCGCGCGAGCGATTCGCTTCCCAGCATCTTCTGCACTGGTTCGAGCTCTACGGAGCGGCCCGTCCGGATCAGTTCACGCATGTCAGCGATACCGGCGGCGCCGAGCTTATTTTCGAGACCAAGAAGAACTTCGACCCGCATTTCGAGCTCGAGCTTCGCGACACTCCGACTCGCGAGCTCGCCCTCTGGGTGCGACCGCCCACTTTCAAGCCCTGGGAAATCGCCGAAATTGAAGTCTACAGCTCCGGCTTCATTCCCGAAGCCCGCTACCGCACCAACGTCCTCGACTTCGGCACCGCCGCAAACATCGGCTCGATCGAGTGGTCCGGTGAGACCGGCCCGGGCGCTAGCATCGAAGTGAGGGCGCGCACCGGCGACGACGACGACCCCAATGCCTACTTTCGCCGGACCTACAGGGGTGAGGAGGAAGTCGGCTACGGAACCGACGGCGTGGCGCTGAGCCGGGACGGCTACGAGGACCTGGAGCTGAGCGAGCTGGGCGCGATCGGCTTCGACGCAGAGAACTGGACGTTGTGGAGTGGTCCGGTCGACTCCGCAGCCGGTCCCACGGCGCTGGAGAGTCGGCCGCAACGCTTCGCGCAACTCGACGTCACAATGCGGTCCACCGTCGCCGGCGCCGGCCGGCTCGACCACCTGCAGTTCGCCGCCTCGCCGGCTCTGGCCACCCGGCTCGTGGCCGAAATCGAGCCAGGGGTGGCCGCTGCCGGAACCGCGACAACCTTCGCGTTCCGCTTCAGACCACAGCTGGAACCCGAGGATCCCGGTTTCGACACCATCGCCATCGACACGCCGGCCCCGCCCCTGGCGGTCGAGGGGGTAGCGATCGGCGGCAGGGCGACCGACTTTGACCTGGTCCGCCTCGATAGCACCGGCTTTGCCGTCCGCCTGCCCACCCACATTGACGTTGCCGAAACCATGGAGCTGATCGAAATCGGGTTCGTGGCAGAGGTCTTCGAGTATGGCGCCGCCTTCGAGAGCCGCGTCTTTGACAGTGCGCAGCCGGACGAACTGCCGCAGCCGATCATTCCCGGCGACGCCGATGAGCTGACGGACAGCAACAGCCTCCGGGTGGCCCTGGCCGACATTCCTGACCAGGCCATCCATGCCTTCCGCCTTTCGGCCGGCGCCTTCACGCCCAACGGCGACGGAGTGAATGACCTGGTGCGCGTTGAGTACGAGGTGCTCAATCTGCGTGGCGGCACACCTCTCGCCGTGACGATCTACGACCTGGCCGGACGCCGGATCGCCGCACTCGATGCCGGACAAGTCAACAATGGACGCGGACATGTCGATTGGGATGGCACTGGCAGCGATGGGCTCCCGGTGCCACCAGGCATCTACGTGGTCGAGGGCGGCCTGCAGACTGACGCGGGCGACGAGAGCACCAGCCGCGCGGTGGCCGTCGTCTACTGACCGCTTCTCAACCGGCGTTCATGACCTGCCCTGCAGACGAGCTGCAGCGGCGGCACAGCACGCCCTGCGGCGGCGCGCCACGCCCCCGCGTGGAGAGCGCCCCCCATGGCTGGAGCAGACGCGGGTGATAGGCGTGGAGGGTGCGCAGGCCTACCTGCCGATCGCCCACAACGATCCGCCGGGGATCTGGCACATCGAAGTCATCGACCTCTATACCGACACAGCAACCCGGGTCGAGCTGGAGGTCCGGTAGCCAGAAACGCGTTTCAGCTGTCTGCCGCCTGGAGGCATGCCACCGCTGGGGCCAGGCTATTTCACGAGGTAAATCTGTATGAAGATCACCGATGTGAAGGTCGCGGTTCTGGATGGCTACAAGGTCTGGAACTACGTGAAGATCGAGACCGACGAGGGGCTTTCGGGGCTGGGCGAGGCCTACCCCGGAGAAGGGGTCGCCGACCTGGTGCTGAGCTGGCTCCGGCCCCTGCTCGTCGACGCCAATCCCCTCGACGTCGAGCCGCTCTTCCACCGCATGATCGACCGCGCCATCGGACACGCCGCCGGGGGGACCATGATGGCGGCCATCGGTGGGGTCGAGGCGGCGCTGTGGGATGTGTCCGGCCAGGCGCTGGACGTGCCGATCTATCAGCTGCTGGGAGGCAAGTACCGGGACCGGATCCGGCTCTACGCCGATGTGGGTCGGGGATCAGGAGGTGTGGACACGCCCGAGGCCTGGGGACAACGGGCCCGCGAAGGGGTTGCGGACGGGTTCGGCGCGATCAAGTTCGATATCAACGGCGCGGCGGACGAGTTCCGCCTCGACCCGGTGAACCGGGGTCTGAGTCTGGGAGAGCTGGAGAAGATGACGGCGCTGGTGGCCGCGGTACGGGATGCCGTCGGCGGCGGGATCGATGTGTGCATCGACTGCCACTCGATCTACGGCGTGCGGGAGGCCATCCTACTGGCCCAGCACCTGGCTCCCTTCGACCTGATGTTTCTAGAGGACCCGGTGCCGCCCGAGAACATCGAGGCCATGGGCAAGGTGACCGCCGGGGCTCCGATGCCTATCTGCACCGGCGAGTTCCTCCATCGCCGGAGCGGCTTCCAGCAGCTGATCATGCAGCAGGCCTGCGACATGTTGCACGTGGACGTCTCCGGCACCGGGGGCCTGCTGGAGGCCAAGAAGATTGCTGACCTGGCCGACCTCTATTACATGCCCTTTGCCGCCCACAACGTCACCTCGCCGGTGGGACTCACCGCCGCGGCCCACGTGTGCGCGGCGGTGCGCAATCTGCACTCGATGGAGCTGCCCTACCACGAGGACCAGATCGACTGGCGCTGGGACCTGGTGCGGGCGGACGAGCCGCTGGTGCAGGGAGGCGAGTTCGTGGTGCCGCAGAAACCGGGTCTCGGCATCGAGCTGAACGAGGACCTGTGCCGCGCCCACATACGACCTGGCAGCGGGTTCTTCGACGGATGAGTCGCCCCGGAGCCGGTCACCAGGGTAGCGCGTACGAGGGCTTGTTGCAGTATCTCTCCATGCCAAGGCGCAGGTCGATCTCGCTCGCCGGTCGCAACTCCACCGCCAGATAGGTATCGTCAACCGCCGCGGCCGTCTCGTTTCCGTCCGCTCGCACCGAAGAGAACCGGTGCTCGCCGAAGCTGCCGGCAGCGATGAGAGCCCGCCGTGTCCGCGACGGGCTCAGGTTCACCAGGGTCAGTTCCGCCCCGTCCGCCGAAACACCCGAGACCAGCGCGGCAACGTCTTCGGGCAGGCCGGGGCGCCGGCGGTCAAGGTCGAAATGGCGCACCCGTCCCTGAGCCAGCCCGCCCCAGTAGATCGTCTGCGGACCGCCCGTGGTCAGATGGGTCAGCGCCTCGACGTGGACCGGGTTGCGATCCTGCCAGTGGTGCTCATGGACCTGGGTCAGATCCGCATCGTCCCGCATGACCTCATCCAGGCGGCGGCAGACCTCCCGGTAGTTGGACTGCAGCACCCGCTCCGGGTAGTCTGGCATCTGGCCGGCCAGGTAGCGCGTCCAGGCGCGATCGTCGGCGAACCGTACCGTGTTCGATCGCGGTTCCAGCCACTCCTCTTCACTGCCGCGGCGGATGCGCTCGAGCATGGTCTTATCCCGATCCTCCATTGAAGCCGCCCAGAGGTGGATTGCGTAGTCCGCCCGCATCGGCGAGAAGATCCATTCACCGTCCAGGTACCGACCGGGGATAAGGAGCTTCCCCTCCTCCTCCACCGCACGCTCGAGGAAGTCGTGCAGATGGGTGCGCAAAAGCTGCAGGTAGCGGTCGTCGCCGGTGAGCAGGTGGGCGCATTCGGCGGCAATCGCCAGGCCATTGGTGATGATGAACGGCGCGAACTTGCTAGGCCAGCCGTAGAAGCCGCCCCACCACTCACCATTGCGGTACTCACCGATCTTGCCGGTCCGTCCCACGTTGTCCGGAATGATGCCGCCATTTTTCTCCATGCGCTCTATCCAGGTCTCGGTGTATTCGAGCACCCAGTCGCGGAATTTCGCCTCCCCGGTGTAGAGATAGGCATGGGTCACCATAGCGGTAGCGGTCAGGTTGAGCGGGATGTCCTCCCGCATCAGCACCCGGTCGTAGTTCTCGCGCACCTGCCTGGTCAACGCCTCGTCTTCGAACCAGCGCTCGGGCAGCCTTCCAGGTCCGAGGGTCGACTCGGGCCCCAGGTTCGCGCTCCGGTTCCCCAGGTGATACGTCATCATGCCCAGGGGAAAGTGGACCATGGGTCCCCGGCTGCCGCTGAACGGGGAGGGAATGACCCGGTGAACCGGATCGTAGTTTGGAACCTGGTCATCCTCGCCGATGTACCAGCCCGCGAACCGCCGCGCCCTGGCTTCCATGCCGGCCAGGCCGGGGGTGGCCATACCCAGGTTGTACAGGTAGATGTAGTTCTCGCCGTTGTGAAACCAGTCGCAGGCGTTGACGAACTCGTCGGTGACCTGGTCCAGGTCGACCAGCTGGCGGGTGATGGCGTTCCACTCCCGGCCGGCCATCTCGCCCGCGTAGTTGCCGCCGCCCAGGGCGTAGTAGTGCGGCCAGTTGAAAAAGGCTTCGTAGAGATCGTCGGCCCACCCGTTGTCTTCGTCCTGCGGGCCCGTCCTCCAGATCAGCTCACCGCCGGGATGGGTGTATTTGTCGAGGAAGATGGGTGCGGCCTCGTCGATCGCGGCGATGAGCTGCCGCTGCAGCACCGCCCAGGTGGGCGCGTCGGTTTGCTTTCGGCTTTCGAGACAGACGCGTTGAACGGTCATATTGATCCCTTTCCATCTCCGTTTTGTTAGATTGCCGTTGGCTGCCCCGCAGCCCTCCCAATCATCCACAACACACGTGAGGCCAGGATGCCCGCACCAGATACCTGCCGCTACAAGTTCCTCGTCATCGACGATCGCGACCTGCTGGAGGCCGACAATCTCCAGCGCGTGGTAAATCCGGCCGTCAAGCATCCCGAGCCCGTCCTCGAGCTCGATGCGCCATGGGACACTGAGCCCATGGAGATGCTCAACTACACCAACGTGCTCTACGATCCCGAGGAACAGCTATTCAGGATGTGGTACGTCGTGATCGGCCAGCGCCCCGACGAATACTGGGAGCGCGGCCGCAAGACCGCCTACGCCACCAGCACCGACGGCATTCACTGGGACCGGCCGGTGATGAACATGGTGGAGATTAACGGCTCCACCGAGAACAACTACATCATCGGCGAAATGCTGTCGATGAGCTACACCATCATTGACGATTTTACCGATCGGCCCAGCCGGCGCTACAAGATGATCTTCCAGGTCGAGAGCCAGGAGTCGCGCTGGGCCCGGTACCACCTACCGCTCTCGCTGGCCTACTCCGCCAACGGCATCAATTGGGTGCGCCCGACCCACGTAAATCCGATCCTGCGCGGGGTCAGCGACGGCGGCTGGAGCTTCATCTACGACCGGGATCGGCGCACGTACCAGCTGTACACGCGCCGCGTCCCCAACCTGCCGCGCGACATCTCGCTCTACGAGAGCACCGACCTGATCAACTGGGAGGACAAGGGCCGCATCCTGGTGCCGGGCGACGACTACGATCCACCCGAGCTCTTCAACTTTCAGGGCCTGACGCCGTTCTTCTACGGCGATTTCTGCCTGGCCGTGCTCAACACCCAGTACTCGCTGCCGACCAGTGAGACATACGAGGTCTTCTACGAGCCACCGGCCGAGTGGGCCGACCGCAAGCTCGGCCATGTCGATGTGCAGCTGGCCTACAGTCGGGACGGGCGGAACTGGCTGCGCCCGGACGACCGCTCGCCCCTGATCCCCAACGGCGGTCCGGGGTCGCCGGATGAGGGCACCATCTTCATCCCGTCGGCCAATCCCTTCACCGTGGACGGCGACACCTACATCTATTACACTGCCGTCCGCTACCAGCACAACGACCGCGGCCAACGGGCCTACATGAAGGCGCACGACTACGACATGCGGAGAGCGGTTTCCATAATGCTGGCGAAGATGCCGGAGGATCACTGGATCTCGCTGGATGCCGGCGATGCGGAGGGCTCGTTTACCTGCAAGGCGTGGGGGCCGCCGCACGAGGTCTTCGTGAACGCCGACGCGGCCGGGGGTGAGATCACCGCCGAGCTGGTGACGCCGTACGGTGAGCCGGTGCCCGGCTGCACGCGCGCGGACTGCGTCCCAATCACGGGCGACGGCAAGGACCAGCAGGTGCACTGGCCGGCGGTCCCACATCCGTGGGACAGGCAGGCCGACTATCTGGGCGGCGTAATGGTGCGTTTCTATCTGCGCAACGCCAAGCTCTACTCCTACACGTTCACGCTCCCGGATCCCACCGGCGAGCTCGAGCTGGAGCGCCAGAATGCCCGCTGGACCGATCACATCCGCCATCGCTCCGACAGCTGGGATCGCGCTTCCCACGAACCCGCCACCGGCGTGCCACCGCGTTCCGACTCACCCATCTGAGGTTACAAGGACTGGGCAGAAATGTCGAGAGATGAATTAAAAACCATGTTGCTGCGGGAGATCGACGCCAGGATGCCTGAATTCGAGGCGCTGCTGGGGGACTTGGTCCGCATTCCCACCGACAACCCTCCGGGCGACACGACCGCCTGCGTCTCGTTCCTGGCAGAGTACCTCAAGGCGAGGGGATTGCCGGCCGACATCTACGAGCCGCAGCCGACCCTCCAGAGCATCGTCTCCTACTGCGTCGGCTCGAAGAGTGGCCGCAACCTGGTTCTCAACGGCCACCTCGATCAATTTCCGGCCGGCGACCCGAAGGCCTGGTCCTTCGATCCCTACTCGGGAGAATCACGCGACGGCAGGATCCTGGGCAGAGGGGTGGGCGACATGAAGGCCGGCTCGATCGCTTCCCTGATCTGCCTGCTGCTGATCCACGAACTGGAGGTCCCCATCGAGGGGCAGCTAACCCTGGCTCTGGTCGCGGACGAAGAGGCGGGCAGCCGATGGGGCGTGCGCTGGCTGCTGGAGAACGTGCCCCACACGCGAGGGGACGCCTGCCTCAACAGCGAGCCAACCCTGCTCGATCAGGTCCTGATCGGACACCGGGGCATGTACTGGCTGAAGGTGACGACCCACCATCCCGGCGGCTGGGCGGGAAACCCAGCCGCGGACGACGCGATCAGCAGGGCGATGCTGGTCGCCGAGGCAGTCAGAAAACTGCAGGGGTGGAAGGTGGACCCACCGCCGGCGATGGCACCGGCAATCGAGCGGGCAAAGCGGAAGATGGATAAGGACGCTGGCTGGATAGTCGACTCCACCACCGTGAATGTCGGCACCGTGCACGGAGGAACGCAGCCCAACACGATCCCGGCGCACTGCTCGCTGGTCATCGACATTCGTCCCCCCATCGGCATCACCACCTCCCAGGTCGAGGAGAGGGTGGAGGAAGCGATTCGGGAGACCGGTCTGAAACGGGAGGAGATCTCCCTGGAATGGCTGCTCGACTTCGAGCCCTCCTACTGCTCGCCGGAAGACGAGATCGTGAAGCTGACCGCGGCCAACGCTCGTGCAATAACAGGGCGGGAGATCGAGGTCAACGCCAGCCCCGGCTCCACCGACACCCGGCTGTGGTGGGCGCGGGGAATCCCGGCAGTCGTCTACGGCACCGGGGCAGAGAACGTGGCCGCCCCCGACGAATGGGTGTCGGCGCAGGAGTTCCGCGACGTCATCCAGGTGCATGCGGCGACGGCCGTCGACTATCTGTGTGCCTGAACGCACCCGGCATGTTGATTCCGGCCCCCCCGTGAGGGCATGCCGCGCCGTAATGCGGCTGCCGTCCCGACTTTGACGGTATATCGAGGAGATTGACGCATGGACATCATGCCGGAGCTGGTCAACGTACGCGCCACCCAGGTCACGGCCCCACCACCGTGGGCCCTGCTCGAGCGCAAGCTCATCAGCCTGATGGAGAAGGGGGCGCAGATGATGAGCCGGAAATACGCCGAGCGCAGCGGCGCCTGGTACTGGTCTGACGATCTGGACGACTACTACGAGCGCTCCCACAATTGGTGCCTGCTCTATAACATGGGCGGCGACGAGGGGCTGGTCGACCTGGCCCTGAAGCACTGGAACGCGACGACGCGGCTGTTTGACGATCGCGACGGCAACCGCGCTAACAACATGGACTACATCCACGGCACCACCCCCAAGCGGCTCAAGCACAACATCCACAACGAGTACTTCAGCATCGTCCAACCGGAGGATGCCGAGTGGCACCACATGGGCGAGGGCAACATGGCCTTCTACGACCTCGCCCTCGGCGACCCCGCCATCCACGAGAACGTGCGCCGGGCGCGACGGTTCGCCGACATGTTCCTCGGCGAGGACCCCGAGGCACCGCTATGGGACGCCGAGCACAAGATCATCCGCTCGCCCATGCACGGCAGCCTCGGGCCCTACCACGATGCCCGCCTCGACCTGGTGAAGAGCTACCTGCACGGCGGGCACTCGACCTCTCCCAACTGGGAGCCTCAGCCGATGGGCCGGCGCGTCTCGCTGTATCCAGCCATCAAGGAACTGGAACCCGGATGGTGGGATGACCCCCAACGAGCGGAGGAGATCGTCCAGCTGTTCAACCACGTCGCGCTCGACGGCGACTGCGCCTCCAACCTCACCGCCACCGCGCTGGTGACCAACGCCTATCTCTATACCGGCGACGAGAAGTACAGGCGCTGGGTTGTCGAGTATGTGGAGGCCTGGATGGACCGCATCGCGCAGAACGACGGCATCATCCCCGACAACGTCGGACCGACCGGCAAGCCCGGTGAGCACCGCGACGGGGTCTGGTGGGGCTCATCCTGCGGCTGGAACAGCGTCTACGGCTGGAGCCACGTCTTCCACGCCATCGCCGTAGCCGCCGAGTGCGCCTTGCTGCTCACCGGCGACATGGGTTACCTCGACCTCCTGCGCTCTCAGGTGAAGGTGTTGCTGGACAATTCGATCACCGGCGAGGACGACCGGCTGATGGTCCCCTGCCGGGCGACGCCGGACGGCTGGGACTACAGCTGCAAGGGAGATGGCACCGCCACGACCAACTTCCGGATCTACGAGCTCGCCCACCTCTACCACGCCTCCATGTCGCAGGAGGACTACGACATCATCTGCCGGGTACGCGACGGCGACAGGACGCGCGACTGGAACAAGGTCGAGATCGGCGCGGTCCGGGCCGAGTGGTATTCAGAGTACAGCCGCTTCCAGTATTATGACGGGAAGAACCCGGACTGGCCCACCAGAGCGCTGGAACTGCAGTACCAGCACGCCCTGGAAGCCTACCACAGGATGGAAGCGGATGAGCGCACCGTCCCCGAGATCATCGCCGACAACCTGGAGCCACCGAACCCGGTATTCACGAAGGTGCTTACCCAGGTGATGTTCGGCTCGCCGCAGTACATGTATCACAGCGGCCTGCTGCGGGCGACCCTGCGCTATTTCGACCGGGATCGCGCCCGCCCTGGACTGCCGCTGGACGTCAGTGCGCTGGTCGACTCGCTGAGCGCCGATTCGGTCGGCGTGCAGTTGGTCAACACCGGGCGCCATGCGTCGCGGAATCTGATCCTGCAGGCCGGTGCATTCGGCGAGCACCAACTCACGCAGGTGAGCTACGACGGCCGGGATGGGGAGCGTGTCGTGCCGGTAGACGGTAAGTACCTTGCGGTCGAGCTGCCGCCGTCGACCGCGATCCGGCTGGAGCTGGGCTTACGACGTTTCGCGAACCAGCCCAGCTACGCCTTCCCCTGGCACGGGGATACCATCCCGGTGCCGTTCATCTGAGATCGGCTGCGTTGCGACGACCGAACACCTCGCCGGCAAAAACTCGCGGACCTGACGCGCTGCATCGTCCAGACTGGCAATCTCTCTTCGGCTTCCCGACCTACTCCCCCTTGAACCCACCGAACGAGAAGGCCATCTCCATCTCCTCGACCAGGGTCCTGCCGTCCGCCCCGGTGATCATCATGGTCGCCATGTAGTCCAGCCATTCCTGCGCCTTGGCGCTGGCGTGGCTCTGCTCGAAATGCTCCCGTGACGGCGCCGTGGCGAAGAGGAACAGGCGGTCACCACACCGGTAGATCACCATGTTCACCTCCTGGGCCTGCATCGCCTCGGCCAACTCCGGCCACAGTTCGTCGTGGGCCTTCTTGTATCGATCGTAGAAACCGGGCTTCAGCTGGTAGGTCTGTCCGGTCGAGTACATGATCCCCTCCTTGCCCGCCGCTCGAGCGGTATGTTCGCTGCGTTGGGTGCTGTCTATATTACCGATATGACCCAGCCGGCGCTGCCGATTCCACAGATCTGACCTGTTTCCGGAGCAAACCATGCACATCGCCGTATTCGGCAGCGCCGGCTGGACTGGCCGTGCCGTGCTCGCCAACCTGGACGGCAAGCATACCATCCGCGCCATCGATCGCTCTCCCGCGTCGTGGAAGTCATGGGAGGACATCGACGGACCGTGGGACGAGGGCGAGATCGTGCATGGCGACATCTCCGATTTCGACGCCGTGGACAGGGCGGTCGACGGCGTCGACGCGGTCATCCACGCCACTGTCTTCTTCCCCGGCGACCGCCCCGTTGAGGAAGACTCGGAACCCGCGTTCGCCATCAACGTGCGCGGACTCTGGAACGTCCTCGAGGCGGCCCGCCGGCACCGGCTCAAACGCGTGGTCCACATCGGCTCCTGTCACAGCAAACATCCGGACGGCCCCTTCTTTACCGCCGACGTCCGCCGTCCCGACGGATCCCTCTACGCCGTGACCAAGCGGCTGCAGGAAGAGCTGTGCCGGCAGTATTTCGAAGCCCACGGCCTATCTATCGTGGTGATGCGCCCCGACTACATCGTCGACACCCGCATCGGACTGGGCCGTTTTCGCGAGGCTCTGGACCACTCTCACATGAAAGAGAGCGGCTGGGGCTGTCGCCACGACCTGGCCGAGGCCTGCCGCCTGGCAGTGGAATCCGACGACATCAGCTTCGACATCTTCCACACCGTGGGAGACGCCGACGCCGATACTACCTGTAATGTATCCCGCTCCCGCGAGGTGCTGGGACTCACTTACCTGGGCGATCTGGAGCAGTACCGGAAAGCCGCGAATAACACCTGACACGGAGACTGGACATGACAAAGCGGGCCGATGCCCACATCCATCTCTTCCAGACCCCCCTGGGCAACTCGTTCGCTGCCCGGTCCGGGGTCGAGATCGACGAGGCCGCCTGCTTCGATTCCCTGGCTCGGGAGAACGACGTGGCGGCAGCCCTGATCGTCTGTCATCAGGGCGCCGGCAACGAGACCAACAACGACTACGTGATCGGCCTGCAGTCGCAGTACGACTGGGTTCGCCCCGCCGCCCACATCGAGCCGGACGCCGCGCCCGGAATCGATGCACTGGAGAAATGGCGCGACCAGGGCGTTCTGGGGCTGGTGATGTACCCGCAGAGCCCCGCTGCCGTACGGGCCTGTCCGGACCGGATCTGGGAGTGGATGATCGCGAACCGATGGGTGCTCAGCGTGAACGCCAAGGGGGAGGCCTGGGACATCTGGCAGGAGGTACTCGAGCGCCACGGCGACCTCCGGCTCATCATCTCTCACCTCGGTCTGCCCGACAAGGTCGAGGAGCCGATCGACCAGGCGCAGGCGCGCGAACGGCTGCGGCATGTAATCGCCCTGGCAGAGCATCCGCAGGTGCGCGTCAAGTTGAGCGGCTTCTATGCCATGACGGACGTGATGTACGACCACCCGTACGAACTGGCGTGGCCGTTCGTCGAGGCATTGAGCGACGCGTTTGGCGTTGAGCGGCTCCTGTTCGCTTCGGACTACACGCCGTGCCTGAACTACCAGACCTATCCGCAGACGCTGGGGCTGTTCTGGAAGATGCCGTTTCTCAGCGACGACGATCGCGACCGTATCGCCGGCGCCAATCTGCTGGAACTGCTAGCGGAGGCTGCAAAGTAGGAGGCCGGCAGCGCCGGCCAGGCTCCTCCGCCCTGCCGCCCCCCTAACGCAGCCACCAGTGCAGTACGTTGGTCATGTGCTTCTCGTAGGCGTGAGAAGCCTGGATCAGCAGCCCCTCGAGCGCGCCGGTATCGGGGTTGTGCACGGTCAGGTTGTTCGAGTAGGCACCGGCGCCCGCCTCGACCAGCCGCAGGAAGCGGCCGTCGTCCCAGTTGATCCCGTCGCGCGATGTGTAGAGCGCGAAGTGGCGTCTCCCCTCACCCTTTTCACCGCTGCGGCCGTGCAGTACGTAGCCCTCACCGTACGCCGCCATCTGCGGGTTGCGAATCTTCTTGGCCATAAGAGTGGTCTGCACGGAGTTCCAGCTACGGCCGCCGTCGTCGCTGGTCACGTAGTCGAGGTGTTTCTCGTCGTTGATGTTGTAGATGTAGGCGATCAGGCGGCCGTCGGGCAGCGTCGCCATCGTTCCGTAGCCGCGTCCGATCACGTCCAGGGGCAGGAGGCTGCGCCGTGTGAAGGTGAGACCGTTGTCCTCGCTGGCGTGAAGCGCGTAGTGGTGCTCGGGCAGGTTTCCGTGCCACTGGATGGTGCTGTCATTGCACAGCTCCAGGACCAGAATGCTCCCGTCGTGGTGGATCACATCCCATATGCGCGCCGGCTCCTCTCCCAGATCTCTCGCCGGCTCCCACGAAACCCCCTGATCGGTGCTGCGCAGGTAGGTCGGCACCGCCAGCGGCTGCCAGCCTTTGCCCCGGCACTCCAGGTTGAATAGCAGAATCCCGCCATCTTGGGCCAACAGCGCCTTCTCGCACATGGCCGAATGCTCTTCATCCCGCTCGTAGACCTGCCTGGAGTACTCGAGGACCGACGGCTCGCTCCAGCTGCGGCCGCCGTCTTCCGAGCGCCTGTACTCCATCCAGCCATCCCCGCTGTGACCTTCCTTGAAGTCGGAGCAGTTGGGGTAGAAGGCCAGGATCCTACCCGGCGCGTATTCCACCAGGGCATGGCCGAGATGGCCGCTGCGACCAGCCTGGGCGTGGTCCACGAACATAAGGCCCTGGTTGGGGGGATCGGCCGGCTCGATTGCGAACCAATCAGGCATGTCGTCGCGCTCCCTGCTCGCTATGCGTAGTTGACGAAAGCGACCTTGTGCTCGGTGAAGAATTCGATGCCGGTCTTCCCCGACTCCGGGATGCCATGACCCGAGGCTTTGACGCCGCCGAAAGACAGCTGTGGCTCGCGATAGGCCGTCATCATGTTCACGTGCGTCAGGCCGACCTCGGTCTGCTCGAGGAACTGGAAGGCGCGCGAGATGTCCTTCGTGAAAATCGACGAGGTGAGTCCGAACTCGACGCTGTTGGCCATCTCCAACGCGTCGTCGAAGCCGTCAGCGACCAGCACGCTCAGGACGGGTCCGAAGATCTCCTCCTGGGCAATGCGCATGTCCGGCTTGACTGCGGTAAAGACCGTCGGCTCGACGAAACAACCCTGGTCGAGGCCATTCTCGGTCAGGCGCCCACCACCCTGTGCCAGGCAGGCACCCTCTCCTCGGCCGATCTCGATATATTCCAGAATGCTCTCCAGCTGATCGGTGCCGCAGACCGGCCCCATGTCGACGTCGTCGCGGCCGTCGCCGACGCGCATGGCCCCGACCCGTTCGAGCAGCCGGCTGGTGAACGCATCGGCCACCTCGCGCACCACAATCGCCCGGCTCGTCGACGTGCACCACTGGCCGGCACAGGCGTAGGCCGCCAGCACGACCGCGTCTGCCGCCTTGTCGAGGTCGGCGTCTTCGAGGATGACCGCCGGGTTCTTGCCACCGAGTTCCAGCTGGGTGCGGGTCAGCGATTGGGCGACCGTCTGCTGAATCCCCTTGCCAACGCCGGTCGAGCCCGTGAAGGAGATCGCCTCGACCAGGGGATTGGTTATCATCTCCTCGCCCACGGTCGAGCCGCCCCCGGTCACGAAGTTCAGGACACCCGGGGGCAGGCCCGCCTCGATGAACAGGTCGAGAAAGGCCCGCCCAGCCTTCGGCGTCAGCGTCGCCGGCTTGAAGACGATCGTGTTGCCGCTGATCAGGGCCGGCGTGCACTTCCGTCCCGGCACGTTGAAGGGAAAGTTCCAGGGGCTGATGATCGCCGCCACGCCCAACGGTCGACGCACGCTGTAGGCGAAAACGTCCGGCATTGCCGACGGTACGGTCTCGCCAGACATCGCCAGACCCTGGGAGATCTGAAACTCCATCTCGCGGACGGCCGAGCCCACCTCGGTGCGCGCCTCGTTCAGCGTCTTGCCATTCTCCTCGTTGAGGATCGCGGCGATTTCCTCGGTGCGGGCCTTCATCGCGGTGACGGCCTTCGCCATGATCTCGGCCCGCTGGTGCACGCCGAGCCCGGACCAGCCAGGAAAAGCTGCGTGGGCGGCTTCGATCGCGCGCCTCGCGTCCTCGCGCGTGCTCTTCGGCCACGTGCCGGTGACATTGTTCAAATTGGCCGGGTCGAGCTGCTCGAATGTCTGGCCGTCGGAAGAGCCGACGAACTGACCGTCGATGAAGTTCTGGTATTCCATCATCTCCCTCTCTCGAATTAGAGTTACCATATTCTATCGCACTTTTGGCAGCCGACAAACTTCCGAGCCGTCACCCCCAGCAGATCGCACCCGTCACCGCGAGGTAACCCCATGAGAATCACCAGAACCGAAGTCTTCGTCCTCGGCGATCCCCCACTCGGCGACGGCCCCACCGACGGCTCGCGCGTCGACGGGCTCGCCTTCGTGCGCATCCCCACCGCCGAGGGCCTCGTCGGGCTGTCCGAGATCTTCTGCGTGCCACCAGGCGTGGCGCAAGCCGTCCTCCACGGTCCCGACTCGCTGTTCGGCCGGCTGCTCGTCGGCGAGGACCCGATCCATCCGGAGCGGCTCTGGACCAAGCTCTACAACAGCATGCTGCACGGCAACCGCCGCGGCTGGGTGATCATCTGCCTGGGGGCGGTGGACGTGGCCCTCTGGGACCTCTACGGCAAAGCGGCAGACCGGCCGGTGTGGCAGCTGCTCGGCGGCGGCGAACGCTCGAACCACCAGATCACCACCGAAGACCAGCGCCAGGCGGCAGTGCCCTACTGCACCATTGTCTCCGATGCCTGGGATCGCGATAGCGTCCTGCGCCAGCAGGTCGAGCGCGTCGTGGCCCTGCGCAAGCTGGGTTATCGCGGGTTCAAGATCGAGCCGATGCGGCAGACCCGGAAGACGATCGTCGAGCTGACGCGGCTGACGCGCGAGGCGGTGGGTCCGGAGGCGATGCTGGCCGTCGACGTCGGATATCTATGGAACGACGTCGGCGAAGCGCTCCGGACGATCGAACAGACGGCGCAGTACGACCTGCTCTTCTTCGAGACCCCCTTCCCGGTGGACTCCATCGACGCCTACGCGCAGCTCACCGCGCGGACTCCGGTACCCATCGCCGTCGGCGAGCACACCACCACCCGCTGGGAGTTCCTGCAGCTGTTGGACCAGGGTGGCGTCTCTGTCGCTCAGCCCTACATGACCACCTGCGGCGGCTTGACCGAGGCCAGGCGCATCGTCGAGCTGGCGCAGCCGCGTGGGGCCCTGGTCTGCCCTGGCAACTGGTCGACCCACGTGCTGGGCACGGCTAACCTGCACCTGGCAGCCTGGTCGCCGGTCACGCCATTCTACGAGAGCGCCCCGGCCGACGTCTACTGGTCACCCTTGCGCACGGCCCTGCAGGCCGTGGCACCGCCGGTGGTGAACGGCACGGTAGCCTGGCCGCAGGCCGCAGGAATCGGATTCGAGCTCCCGGCGGAGCTGGAGACGGATTTCCGGGTCAGCGGCGCGGGCTGGGCCTACCACGAACCGCAGGAATAACCGGACAGCGCAATCAATGCGCCCGGGAATCGGAAAGGTCTGCGACATCCTCATCTACCGCGACGACCGCCCCTGGAACCCTTTCGACTGATCGGAAGCAACTCCGCTCCCGTCAGCTACCCGCTCCCATCGCCCGCGTTGCCACCTCAATCGCCCTGTTAGCATCCTCAACCCGGCTCTCGCCCCACTCCCGCTCGATGTACATATCCCCGGCGTAGTCCCCTTCGGCGAGCACCCGCATGAAGGCGGTCCAGTCCACGTCGCCCTCCCCAACCACCTTCTCCTCGCCCCAATTCCCCGGCGTTTCCGTGCGCACCGCGTCCTTGATGTGAATCGAGAACACCCGCGGCAACAGCTGGCGCAGCGCCTCGATCGGTTCGCCCTTGTCGTAGAGAATCATGTTGGCGGGGTCGAAGTTGACGCCCACGTTGCCGACCCCGCGCCCCTCGAGGTGGTCAAAGAACGCGTTCAGATCTTCGGCCGTCTCCTGTCCAGTTTCGAAGACCAGTTCGATCCCCTGCTCAGCGAAGATGCCGGCCACCACCTCGATCCGGTCGGCCAGCTTGACGAACTCGGCGCTCTGCATGTCATGCGGCAGGAAGCCGGCGTGGAACTGCACCGCCGACAGCCCGAACTCCTTGGCCCTGGCCGCGGCACCCCGGGCGATCCTCTGGTTCTCCTCCCAGTGCTCGTCCGGCACGATGCCGCCGCTGACCTTGATCGACTCCAGGGTGGAGTAGTCCTCGCCCACCGTCCCGAACATGCCCGACACCACCTTCGCCCCCACTGCCGTCAGAGCGTCTGGGACGCCGTCGACAATGCCGGCGTCGTCGCGGTGCGGCACCAGACCAAGTTGCAGTTTCTTCAGCCCCAGCTCCTGCATGATCTCAGCCATGTGCTGGGGGGATTGCGGCAGCATCGACCAGCTGCACACGCCGAGTTGATCGGGGGTTTGCGGCCTCATGACATCACCTCACTCTTTCAGTTGCGGTACACGGAATCCCGAATGCCCCGGATGTAGCCGATAGCGTACAGCCGTCCCACCGACGAATAGCCGGGGCTGTTGTTCTGGTCGCCTTCCATGGTGGGAACGTGGTCCGGCCGGAGCACGCCGTCGAAGCCGATCTCCCTGTAGGCCTCCATGCAGGCCACCATGTCGGTCTTGCCCTCGTCGTGGAATGTCTCCACGAACTTCTCCGGCGTGCCGTCGACATCGCGGAAATGAACGAAGTAGATGCGCTCACCGAATTCGCGGATCGCCTGCGGCAGCTCGTCCGTCATCAGGGTGAAGTTACCCTGGCACAGGCAGATGCCGTTGTTGGGACTGTCGTACAGCTCGAGCAGCTTCTGGAAGTTCTCGACGCTGCGCATGATGCGGCCGAGGCCGCGGATCGGCGACAGGGGCGGGTCGTCCGGGTGCATGGCCAACAGCACGCCGGCCTCCTCGGCGACCGGCACCACCTTATCGAGATAGTACTTCAGGTTGTCCCAGAGCTGCTCCTCGGTGATCTCGCCGTACTCGGTCCGCGGCGCGTTCCGCATCAGCTCGTGGTCGTAGCCGGTGACCAGGGCGCCGCCGCGGCCCGGGGTCGTCGTCGACGTGCGGGTCCAGTTGAGGACCGGCATCCACTCGTGGCACCATACCGCGATTCCCAGGGCACCCATGTTGCGGATTAGATCGCAGGCCCAATCGATCTCCTCGTCTCGGCCGTCGAGGCCGAGCTTGGCCCTGGTGAGCGGCGGGCGCGCCTCGATCGTCGTGAACTGGAAACCGCCGTTCTCGTAGGCAGTTTTCATGCGCAGCAGGTTGCTGTAGCTCCAGGGCATCTGGTCGCGGTGCATCCCCTCCTCGAAGGGCACGGGGAAGACGCCAACCACATGGGTCACGCCGCACTGTTTCGCCAGCCTCCAGAGCGGTGCCGGCTCGGTGGGCAACACTTCCGCTATCTGAATCATGGAATCCTTTCAGGAACTGATGACGGCGCCAGCAAAGGTGATTGCCCTCAGGCGGGGCCGCAAGTTGCGCCAGGCCGCTGTGTCGGTGGCCTGCCCCGAGTGGCACGGCGGCGTTTGACCCGAGCTCCCAAAGGAGTCTTTATCGTTCCTCGCCCGCACTGCCAACACTGGAGAGACACGCAATGACCGACAGGACGACGGGCTCGTTCGCCGCCCACAGCAAGGACGCTGTCTGGACCGCGGACCTGCGCCCCTATTTCCGATATCGCGACCTGGGAATCAAGGATGCCACCGGCGGCAAGGTGCTCGCCCACGTCATCCGCTCCGAGCAGCCCTGCGAGGGACCGATGGGGCTGCACTCGCACGACCTCGAGTTCCAGATGGTCTACCTGACGAAGGGATGGGCCCGACTGTACTTCGAGGACATCGGCGAGATCCGCGTGGAAGCCGGCGATGCCTGGTATCAGCCCCCGCGCATCAGGCATGAGGTGCTGGAATATTCGGATGACTGGGAGGTCATCGAGATCACCATGCCGGCCGAGTTCGAGACCCGTGACGAATCCCGCTGACACCCGGGTCGGCTTTATCGGCCTGGGCAACATGGGCGGACCGATGGCTGCCAACCTGATCGCGGCCGGCTACCGCCTGACCATTCTCGATCTCGATCGCACCAGGGGACAGGATCTGGAAGCGGCCGGTGCCCGCTGGTCAGCCACCCCGCGTGAGGTTGCCAGCGTCTCGGACCTAGTCCTCACGGCCCTGCCTGGACCGCGCGACGTGGAAGCCGTGGTGCTGAATGACGACGGGGTCTTTGCGGGACTGGAACCGGATGCGGTCTACATCGACACCACGACCAACGACCCGGAGACCATCCGCCGGATCGCCGAAGTCAGCCACCACCGGGGCGTGCACGTCCTCGACGCCCCGATCAGCGGCGGCGTGCCCGGCGCGGAGGCCGGCACGCTTACGGTGTTCGTCGGCGGGACCGCCGAGGCCTTCCAGCGCTGTAGCCCCCTGCTGCAGTGCATCGGCGAAACGGTCGTTCACATGGGCCCCGCCGGCAGCGGTGCTGCAACCAAGCTGATCAATAACGCCATGATGTTCGTCAACTTCATCGGGGCCTGCGAAGGGATGGCCATGGGGGCCCGGGCCGGCCTTGATCTGAAAGTGCTTGAGCAGACCCTGGCGACGAGCATGGGCCAGAGTGCCATCTTCGAGCGGGTCATGGACCTGTTCCGCCGTGGCAAGCCCATGGCCCACACCACCCGCATGGCCATCAAGGACATGCGACTGAGCGTCGAGCTGGGACAGCGGCTGGATGTGCCGCTGGAGCTCGCCCCGCTGGTCGAGGAGATCTTCGCCCGCTTCCGCGACGCCGGGTACGGCGAGACCGATTTCACCGCGGTACTGCACGACTGGCTGCGGCGTGCAGGTGTCGACCTGACGACACTTCCCGGGGGCGCCACGTGTAGAGCGTGAGTAAAGTGGCTGCGGACACTATAGCCGGCTATGCCCGCCACAGCCACCGCAGGCTGTCGGCAAAGATGGCTCCGCCGTGGCTCAAGTTGTGTCCCCCGGTCCCGAATTCGAAACGGTAATCGTAACCGGCCCAGTCGAAGGCGCTGGCCATTGCCTGGTTTGCCAGCGGCCAGTTCCCGAAAGGCGAGTTGACATCGTTCTCGCCGCTTTGCATGAAAACTCGGATAGGCCTTCTGCCCGATCTGCGAATCAATGAGGGGTAATTGTGGCCGCCCCAGATGTCCGTGAACGACCCGCAGTGAGAAAGCACCCGTTGGCATCTGTCCACGTGATGCCAGGCAGCAGTGAAGGCGCAGATTCCGCCGCTGCTGATGCCACAGACGGTTCGCCTGCACGGATCATCGCTGAATGTCACTCCGGCCTCGCCCTGCACGAAAGGCAGCACCTCCTCGAATATGAAGGTGCCGTAGTCCGGGGTAATGGAATCGTACTCGAGACTTCGCTGTGACTGACGCTTGTCGTAGGAGTCGATGGCTGCCTCAGGCCTCGCGTCGGGTCGTCCAGGCGATATGAAGACTGCTACAGTTGGGGCTATCTCCGATCTTTGGTGCATCACATCCAGCACATGGGCGGCGCGCACAGGACCGTTTCGGGAGAGATAGGCAGGACCATCGTTGAAAACGATAACAGCCGTGTCATCCAGCAGTACCCCCGACGGTTTGTAGACCTGGATTTGGCGTTTCGTTCCTGGGTAGACGGAGGTCTCCGACCAATCCTCGAACTCGATCACGTCGCCGGTCGGTACGTCCTCGTCCGGGAACGCTTCCGGACACGGATGATAGGCCGCATCCCATTCCGGTTTGTTGAGCACGCCGTTCGTGCGACCATTCACTTCTGCGGGAATCGGCTGATCCAATCCGAGGAAGGTTAGTGTTTCCGGTCTCGTTGGCATCTCATCTTATCCTTTGCATGATTAGGTGGGCTCAGGCGCTCCCCTGCCATTGGATGATGGAGAAAACGATGTCAGCAGAACTCGACTACGGAACTATCATCACCGACCTCGACGAGGTAGGATTCCACATCGTCCCATCGGTCATTCCCGTGGAAAAAGCGGACGAAGCTCGCGCCGCTCTCGAGCAGCTTCTGGAAAAAGAGACCACCGCGCATGCGCTTGCCGAAAAGACGCAACGCGTGGGACGAATCGCCGTGAAGCATCCCATCTTTCTGGAGCTCATGACCCACGCAGCTATCGTAACCTTGTGGCGCAGATACCTCGGCGACGACGTGATATGCTCCACCTGGTCCGGCAACACGGTTTATCCCGGTGCAGCAGCCATCAACTGGCACGCGGACTACCCCTATTACTCCATCGTGCCGCCCTATCCACCCGGCCGCCTCGCAGGCCAGACGATATGGCTCCTCAACGACTTGACCGAAGAGAACGGCGCCACCGCCATGCTCCCCGGGAGCCATCTCAAAGGCGAACCGCCGCCGCCGGAGCTCAAGCATAAGTGGATGGACGAAGGCCGGATCCTCACCGGCACCCGCGGAAGTGTCATCGTGATGAACGGTGCATCCTGGCACACCGCCCGCCCGAACCGAACAGGTGCAAGCCGCTCCGTCCTCCTCGGCATGTACATGCGCCCCTGGTTCATCCCGCTGGAAGACATGCGCGGCCAGTTGGCCGAATTGGAAAATCCATCCGAATTGGTACGCCATCTCATGTGCGCCAACCAGCGCGTGCCGAAAAACGTTGGCGCCGCTTGAGCCATCTGGCAGGAGCTGACATCCAGAGCTTTCGAGGTCGCGCGCCTGAGCCCGACGGCGATCGCGCATAGAGAGCAGACCGTCTGCGCCATTTTGCCGATGGCTTCGATAGGGCGAAGACGAGGCTGGGGGCGAACAACACGGCCACCGAGGGACCGGCTGTCGGCGAGAAAGGACGCCCGTCACCGCCTTCCTCCAGGTGGCAGGGCCCCCTGGGCGAACGGCTTCAGCATAAGGTAACAGACGCGCAGCACTGGGGTGGGAATTCCGCGCTCCCCGCCTCTGTTGACGACGTGGCCGATGAGATCCTCGAGCTCCAGGGGCCGGCCGGCTTCGAGATCCTTGAGCATGGAGGAGCGCCATGGAGATCCCTTCTGCTCGTCCAGAAAGGCCAGCACTGACTCCCCCGCCCCGGGTTCGATTGGAATGCCCTCGGCGGCGGCTACTTTTGCCGCCTCTTCGGCGCCCTCCCGCACCAGCTTCCTGAGTTCGGGTGATGTGGCGGTCTGACCGAGGTCGGCCCTGGCCGCCAGCCCGGTGCTCAACGCCGCGTACTGGACCAGCTTCTGCCACAACGGCACGCGAATATCGTCCGCCGCCGCCACGTCGAAACCGGCGCTTGCGAGCACCGAGCGCATCGCCTCCACCCTCGGCGTCACGGGACCACCTAGCTCTCCGATTGCATGAGGGGTGGAAGTCGCATACTCCAGCACGTGCCTGCGCTCCACTATTCCGGCCAGGCGCTCTCCCGCCGTCACGCCGTTCTGCAGCGGGATTACGACGGTGTCCTCGCCGATTAGTGGCGCGATCTGCTCCGCTGCTTCCTCGAGCTGGTAGGTCTTCACGGCGAAGATGACCGCATCGACGGGACCGACGGCAGCCGGATCCCTGGTCACCGTGAAAGCATCCGGTGGGATGACATTCGCTTCCCACTTGCCGCGCACACCGTCGCGTGCGATCTCGTCATAACGCCGCCCGCGGGCAATCAACGTAACGTCCTGGCCTGCCTTCAGGAGGGCGTAGCCGAAGTGGCTGCCGAACTCTCCTGCGCCCATGACTGCAATCCTCATCCGTCACCCTCCGCGATAGGTGTTGCGCCGCATCTTGCGGTGGCGCCCTCTTGGCAGCAGAATTCCTACCGCCGTCGGTAACACGCAAAGCATCCATTCACCGGCCGGCAATTCGCCGTGGAGTGAACACAAATGCAACCCCCAGACAGCAACAATTGATGACCACGTTGTACGACCCCGAGATCGAGGCGATCCCGCGCGCCGATCTGCAGGCTCTGCAACTCGCCAAGCTCCAGCGGCAGGTCGATCGGTGTTATTCCCAGAGTGCATTCTACCGCGAGCGCTTCGCTGCCGCCGGCACCTCCCCCGCTTACCTGAAAAGCCTGGACGACATCCGGCGATTCCCCTTCGTCCACAAGGAACAGCTGCGCGAGGAGCAGGAGGCCTACCCGTTCTTCGGCAGGTTCACGGTAGCGCCGGAAGCAGAATTCAGGGAGGTCCATCCCAGTACCGGAACCACGGGCGTACCGGTAAACACCGTCTGGAGCGCGGCTGATGTCGAGTACCTCACCGCAGTAACGGCGCGCACGCTCTGGAGCATCGGCGTGCGGCCCGACGACATCCTGCAGAACGCGTTCTCTTACGGGCTCTGGGTCGCCGGCCTGGCCGTCCACTACGCCGCCGCCAGGATCGGCTGTCTGCTCCTGCCCATCGGCGCCGCCCTGACCGATAGACAGATCGACTACATGGCGCGCCTCAGGAGCTCCGTGCTCGTCGCCACCCCTTCGTACGCCCTCTATCTCGCGGAGCAGCTGCAGGTCCACGGCTACAGCGCCGCGGATCTCGGCCTCCGCATCGGCTGCTTCGGCGGGGAGCCCGGGGCGGAGGTGCCGGCGACGCGCCAGGCGATCGAGGCCGGGCTGGGCATCGACGCCTTCGACTATTACGGGCTTGCCGAGATCGGCCCCACCTTCGCCAGCGAGTGCGCTTGCAAATCCGGCCTGCACTGGAGCGAAGACCTGCACCTGATCGAGGTGATCGACCCCGAGACCCGAGAGCCGGTGACGGCCGGGGAGATCGGCATTCTGGTCATCACCCACCTCGAACGAGAAGCCACCCCGATGATCAGGTACTGGACCAACGACCTCGTTCGGCTCGATCCAGCCCCCTGCGCCTGTGGACGCACCCACGCCCGCTCTCCCGGCGGCATCCTCGGACGCGCCGACGACATGATAATCTTCATGGGACAGAACTTCTACCCGATGCAGGTGGAGCAGGTGGTGCGATCGTTTGCGGAGCTGGGCTCGGAGTATCGCATCCGGATGGCCCACGATGCAAAGCGACACCGGGACACCTGCACGATACGGGTCGAGCTGGAGCGGGAGGCCATGCCCGAGGTCGCTGTATCCAGCCTGGGCGACCGGCTCTGCTCTGCTCTCCGGGATGCCCTGGTCTTTCGCCCTGAAGTTGAATTCATTCCGGCAGGATCCCTGGAGCGAACCACGTTCAAGGCGAAACGAGTCGAGGAGACGCGGCCCGGGCACTCCCCGTCGACATGAGCGGGCCATCAAAGAGCGCCCAGTTACGGACCCACGGGCAGTTGCCTATGTTGTCCTAAATTGCTTTTACATGAAGGTTGTCAGTGAAGCCGGAAAGGGAACGGAAGTCACTATCGAACTGCTACTGGACGGAGCCGGGGGAGCGTGAGAGGACTGCCTGAATTCGATCCACTGCGCGCCGTCCACTACAGCGCGAAGGATCCGGGCGAGGACTGGGTCAAGGACGACTGCATCGCCATCGACCTGGATCATCCGCTCGACTCGGAGCGCATTCTCACACCCAACGTCCTGCAGGTGGCGGATGGTTACCGGATGTACTATACCGGACTCGGCCCGGCGCGGCGCGATCCGGACGCCCTGGGCTACATCCTCAGCGCCTTTTCGGATGATGCCGCCACCTGGCGGAAGGACCCGGGGGTGCGGATTGATCTCTTTCCGCCCCACGCGACGGCGCGAACACTCTGCCCCGATGTCATCCCGCTGACGGATGGCGGCTACCGGATGTACTTCGAAGCCCGTTCCGGGCTACCGGCCGCCGCAGAAGAGCGCTTCCTGGGGCCACAGAATCCTACCGTGATCCTCAGCGCCTTTTCCGACGACGGGCTCGACTGGACGGCGGAGGCAGGCGTGCGCTTCGGCGACGGCAGGTGGTCCTACGGAACGCCGCGGGTAATCTACGTCGAGCTGGATGACGGTACCGTCGGGTACCGCCTCTACTTCCATCGCTACACTTTCCCGCTGCGCGCCGGCCTCGGCGCCGGGAATCAGATCATCAGCGCCCTCTCCCCCGATGGCCTGACCTTCGCGGAGGAGCCAGGCGTGCGGATCCGCCAGGAGACGGAACGCGAGACCTTCTCGGTCTATGCGCCCGAGGTCGTGCGCCTGGGGGACGGATCCTACCGCATGTACTACTCCGGCTGGAGCGAGACGATCAACGGAGGGATTTTCACGGCCACTTCCAGCGACGGGCTGGAGTGGCACAAGTCGCCCGAGCCCTGCATCGAGCTAGGCGGTGCCTGGGACGGCGCCATGGTTTCGGAGCCCTGCGTCATCGACTTGCACGAGGGCGGGGCGCGCCTGTTCTACGAAGCGGCCGACGACCAGGGGAACTACCGGATACTGTCCGCTACCTCGGCCTGATAGTTTCCGCACCTGCGAAAAATTACGTGCAGAGACTCGCCGGGAGCGGTCCGCGCTCCCATTGCCCGGAGCAACGGGCGAGCACCATCGGGTGCTCTGCCTGGAGCCCGGAACGGTGAGTGATGGTAATGCTGGCGCTGTCCCCCTTTGGCCAGCCGATTGACCCTGCACCGCCGGCGGGATAGAATTGCGGCACTTACGGGAGGAAACCGCATGTCGGACTACCGGTCCAGCTACCTGTTCATCGACGACACCCACATCCACGCCCTCGACGCCGTGCGCGCCGGTGTCGTCCCTGCCGCCAAGGTCTCCGCCGAGCCGCTGATCGCCAAGGATCGGCCCTGGGAAGCGGACTGGCGGATCGGCAGCTACATCAACGTGCTGCGCGATCCCGAAGACGGCCTCTTCAAGATGTGGTACGGGGTCGGGCGCCAGCTGGGTGACAAGCGCGGCGAGGAGGCGAACGGCCTGGCCTACGCCTTCTCCCACGACGGCCTCCACTGGGAGAAACCAGTCCTCAACCAGATCGAAGATAACGGCAGCACCGAGAACAACCTGGTCTTCCCTTTCTTCCGCTGGGGTGCGGGCACCGGCGTGATGCGCGACCCGGTGGAGACCGACCCGGCGAAGCGCTACAAGATGCTATTCATGTTCCAGTCCGGTGACATGATCTTCGCCGGCATCGTCCAGCCGGTCTGCGTCGCCTACTCGGCCGACGGCATCCACTGGGACGTCCCCCGCCACTGGCGCAACCCGGTCATACCGCAGGGTTCCGACACGCAACTCGTTTCCTACTGGGAACCCAGGCTCCGGCGCTACGTGGTATACCTGCGCGGCCGGCCTAACGTGCGCCTCATCTGCATGGCCGAGAGCGACGACTTCGAGAGCTGGACACCCCGCATCGCCATCGTGGCGCCCGATGACGACGACCCGCCCCAGGATCACGAGTTCTACGGCATGAGCTCGATGGATTACGGCGATTTCCGCATCGGCTTCCTCTCCGTCTTTCACACCCTCAACGAGGGCTGGGTCGCCGCCAACCAGATCGAGGACTGGATGCCGGAGTGGATGAACCAGATGGACATCCAGCTCACCTGGTCGCGGGACGGCCGCACCTGGAACCGGGCCGGCAACCGCGAGCCGATCCTGGAATGCGGCCCGCCGGGCAGCCACGACTGCGGCAGCGTCTACCCGCCGAACGCGCCGTTTGTCCACGAGGACGAGATCTGGCTCTACCACGGCTGCTCGAACTGCCTGCACGGCGAGGAGCCGCGCCACGAGACCGAGCAGCGCCGCGGCATCAACCTCGCCAGAATCCCTCGGGATCGTCTAGTCTGCCTGAGGAGCGACGGCCACGGCACGATCACGACCGTGCCGCTGACGCTCGACCCGGAAGGACTATACCTCAATGCCGATGCGGGGCCGGGATCGATTCGCACGGAGGTTCTCGATCCCTGGGACAGGGTAGTGGAAGGTTTTGGTCTCGATGAGTGCGTGCCCATCGTCGGCGATTCCACCGATCACAGGGTGGAATGGCAGGGCGCGGGGCCGCGCGATGGCGACCGGGGCGGGGGGCTCGAGGCGAAGATGGTATCGCAGTCGGCCGGGCTCTACAAGCTGCGGATCCACCTCGACCAGGCGAAGCTATTCGCACTCTATTCGGACTGAGGATTAGACCCCATGTTCGAGCCCTTCCCCAGATACGAGCGGTACGATCCGGCGCTCCCCGTCTGGTGCGTGACCCCGGGCGAGGGCCGCGCCATCCACCGCTTCTTCGACACCTGCCCCTTTAGCCCGTCCGGCCGCTACCTCGCGTTCTTCCGCCTGCCTTTCGAGGACAGGCCACCCAACATCGGCGAGGTCGGCCAGGTCTGCACGGTCGACCTGCAGACGGGCGAAGAGCGGGTCGTGGCAGAAACCCGTGGCTGGGAGCCGCAGATGGGAGCCAACGTCAACTGGGGCGGCTCGGACGACGAGCTCTTCTACAACGACGTGGACCCGGAGACCTGGATTCCCTTCGCCTGGAAGGCCGATCCCTTCTCCTCAGCGCGGCTGCGGCTGGAGGGAACCGTGTACCACGCATCCCCCGACGGCCGCTGGCTGATTTCGGCCAACATGACCACAATGCGGAAGACGCAGAAGGGTTACGGGGTTCCGGTGCCGGATGAGCACGTGCGCCGGAACGCCGGCCCGGCAGAAGATGACGGCTTCTACCTCACCGACACCCGCACCGGTGAATGCCGGCTCCTGGTCTCCATACGCCAGCTGCTCGAAGGGAGCAATCCGGAGATCCATGTCGCAGGCGCCGGGGGGATGGAGATCTACGGTTTCCACAGCAAGTTCAACCCGCAGGGCGATCGCCTCATGCTCAGCCTGCGCTGGTTTCCCGCCGGCGATGAGCCGCGTTTCAACGCCTTCCGCACCTGCCCGGGACAGACCCGTTTCGCCTGGATCACGATGTGTCTGGACGGCTCCGCCATGCACTGCGCCGTGGGACCTGAGGAGTGGGAAAAGCACGGCCACCACGCCACCTGGTTCCCCGATGGAGAGCGCATATCCATGAACCTCGACATCGACCGGGAGGGGACGGTGCGCTTCGTCCAGGTCGACGCTGATGGCAGCGGACTGGGAAAGATGCTCGATACCGTCTGGGGGTCCGGCCATCCGACAGTGCACCCGGACGGACGACACATCCTGACCGACACCTACACCTTCGAGACCGGCGCCTTCGGCGACGGCACCATCCCCCTGCGCTGGATCGACATGGAGGAAGGGACCGAGACGACGCTGGTGCGCGTCAACACGCAACAACCGGTGCAGGGTGACAGCGTCATGCGCGTCGACCCGCATCCGGCCTGGGACCGGACTTGGCGCTACATCGCCTTCAACGCCTTCGAGGGCCGGACGCGGCGGGTCTATGTGGCTGACGCCGGATCGCTCATATCCGGACCACCCCGTCGGGAGTCTCCCCGTCGAGAAACTGGATACGGCTTCGATCTGGCGGACTCCGTGACCAGCTGGAATTAGGAGATATCGTCTATGCAACACACCATCGTAGCCCGCGAGGAGGGCGTGTACAACGCCTTTCCGGTTCTGCACCAGCTTGCCGATGGCCGCCTGTCGATCGGCTGCATCTCCTCCCCCTTCGCCGATCACTGGGGCATGGGCGGCTGGTCCGTCTTCACCTCTGCCGACGAAGGCCAGAACTGGGACCTGTCCGACGATCCGGCGTTGCCCTTCAACTGGCCTGGCGAAGGAGCGCGCGAGCGCTACGACCGGCTCTGCGGCCTGTTGCCGGACGGCACCTTCATGGCCGTCGGCTCGATCGGCCAGGAGCCCTGGGACCCGGAGCGCCGGGCCGAGGCGGAGGCGCGGGGACTGCGGATTCACGACGACGAGCTCATCACCTCCGCCTATGGCGGCAGGCTGGTCGTCGGCGGTCACCGGCTCGCCGTCGTCCGCTCTGCCGACGACGGCGCCAGTTGGGAAAGACGCATCTGGACCGTGCCCGGCTACGCGAGCGTCGTTGCATTTCCACGGGGCACGATCCTGACGGACGGGACCTGGCTGCTGCCGATCTACGCCTACAGGGCGGACAACAGCTGCGACGGTCTGATCTTTCGCTCGACAGACGGCGGCGAGTCCTGGAGCCTCCACCTGGCTGTGGAGCGGGTCGGCAGCGAGTGGGCACTGATCGAGACAGAACCTGGACGCGTCCTGGGCCACATCCGCCAGGATCTATGGTGGGGACCGCCGCAAACTCGCCGCATGCACACTCTCGAGGTCTGGTCTGAGGACGGCGGCCGAACCTGGACGCAGCCGCTTGAGACCGCATTCGAGGGTTATCCCAACCACCTGTTGAAGCTCGGCGACGGTCGCCTGCTCTGTAGCCACGGTTACCGACGTCAGCCGATGGGAGTGCGTGCCCTGATCAGCGAGGATGGCGGCAGGTCGTGGGACCTCGACCACGAGTACGTGCTGCGGGACGACGCCGGCACGGTCTCGAACCAATGGCCGGATCACCACCGCCAGCGTCACGGCAGCGGTGGTGCCGATGTGGGCTATCCGCTGTCGGTCGAGGTGGCGGATGGCCGGATTGTCACCGCTTACTATATAACCCCGGCCGACGGCACCACCCACGTGGCGGTCACCCACTGGCATCCCGACGAGGACCGACCGCAGCAGTAGATGGACAGCAGCCCCGGCACCCAGGCCGTATCTGCGTCAACCCTAATCGGCGTAGTTTATGATATTTTCCGCCCAGTTACCCCGGCCAGGTCTGGCGCGATTATATTAGCCGATCCGCCGGTTGACTGGCCGGCGCCTTGCCTACCCTGGATCCTGTAAAGGAGGCGAACTAATGCCCGACGGCACACCCACTATCGATGTCCAGGTTCACGCTTACGAACGCAACAGCCCCCAGCGCCCCTGGGCCGGATCGCTGCCCGGTCCCGACGAAGTAACCGGCAATGACATGGTGGCAGCCATGGATGCGGTAGGAGTCGACGGGGCCATCCTGGTCTCACCGGCCAGCATGTATCGTTACGACGCTAGTTACGCGCTCGAGGCTTATGCGAAACACCCCACCCGTTTTGGCTTGGTCAAACCGTTCGATCCGAGCGCGGAGACGGTGGCCGAGGAGATCGCCGCCTGGGCGGCGACACCTGGTGTGGTCGGCGCCCGCCTGATGCTGGCCGCTAGCGAGTTCGCCGACGACGACCCCGGCCTGGAGCGCATGCTGACTGCCTGCGCCGAAGCCGAACTCACGCTCAACGTCCTCGGTCAGGGCAAGTTGCCGTTGACGCTCGACCTGGCCCGCCGCCATCCCGACACCCGGATCGTGATCGACCACCTCGGCCTCGCTCAACCGTTCGAGCCGCCCGTACCGGCAGCGCCTTGGGCCGACCTGGACAACGTGCTGGCACTGGCCACCTGCGACAATGTCGCCATCAAGATCTCGGGCGCCTGCACCCTGGCGCACGAGCCCTACCCCTACCCCGACATCTGGGCGCCGCTGCAACGAATATTCGACGCGTTCGGCTTCGCGCGCTGCATGTGGGGCACGGACTGGACCCGGTCGCTCAACTTCCTGACCTACGAGCAGGGGGTCGAGGCGTTCCGTCTGTACGAGCAGCTCTCCGACGCGGAGCGAGCCGCGCTGATGGGAGAGAGCCTGGCGAAGATCTACGGCTGGTCGCCTGGGCCGTAGCCCCGCTTAACGCGGCCGCAATGGTGCCGGGCCGGTGATTGCCGCAGCACAGGAAGCGGGTCGGCTTTAGCGACAGCTCACGCCCAGGCGTCGCGGGCGTGCCCGATCCACTCCAGCTCGTGCCGCCTGCTCATCCCGTAGTAATGGAAGGAGTGGTGCCGGATACCAGCGTCCCGCGCCATCCCGACTGCCGCACACAACGCTTCGGCGGAGTCGAAGGAGCGCTGGTTGTGCATAATCTCCGGCACGGCGTATTCCGGCACGGCTGCGACACCGGCCTTGAGGCCGGCCCGCTTCTCCTCCGGCGTAGCGCCCGGCGCCGCCAGGCTGACCCGCTTCAGATGCGGGCGGATCAGCGAGAAGTCGATCCCGCGCGCAACCTGTCGTCCCGCCTCGTTGCCGAACGGCATGAACGCGGCACCGTACTCGTTGCACAGCTCCTGCACCGCGCCGAACAGGCTGGCAGTCGTCTCGCAACGCACTTCCAAATACTGCCACAGATCGCCGTCGAAGGCGTTGCGCATCCACTCCTCGTCCGCCTCCCCGGTATCGAAGCTCCCCGGGTTGGCCGGCAGACTGTCGTATAGATGGGCGCGCACGGCAAGGCGCAGCGGCTCGGGATCGAAACCGGCAGGGCAGGCCCGCTGCCGGCAATGGCCGCAGAAGCAGAGGCTGAGCAGGAAACCGTCGCGGGGAGCCGGCTGCACCTCCACCTTGTCGCAGAGGAAGACGTGTTTCCAGCTGCCGAAACCCAGCGACTCGTGGCGGATGCCGTCGCCTCCGTAGGTCCCCAGCAAGTCCGCGACGATCGCCAGGTTATAAGCCCGCACATCCGGGTTGGCCGGACACAGGTATGTGCGGTGCCGCTCGCCCATCGCGTCGACGCAGCAGAGCTCGGGATATTGCTGCGGCAGAGGCACCGAGTAGTTGAAGACCACGAAGAACAGCACCCCCCAGTCGCGGGCGCGGGCGCGGTCGACGATACGGTCCATGTAGCCGTGCGTGTCGACACCCTCGCCGACAGCCGGGCGGATCCTGGTTGCGCTCCAGCGCGGATGCTGCGGCCGGAAGTAGATGCCGCCATCGTCCCAGCGCACCATGCGCTTAGGATTGTGGGGAAGGATGAAGGTGCCGGCGTGGTAAGCTGCGGCGACGAACAGTTCGTTGAGCCCGCATACTTCCCCCAAAAAGTCGTAGCAGGTATCGATCCCCTCGTCGGTAATATCCCAAGGGTGGATGTAGATCCCGCCGGAACTGCCGGTCTTGAGCATGAAGTCCTCGTGGCTCGGCCGGGCTCAGTCTAGCCCGGGCTCGTTGCAGGTGGCTACTGGGACGTGAAACTAGGGCGCGGCGAACCGGGACAGCACGTTGCCCGTGATCCGTGAGACGTTGTTGTCGTAGCCGTTGTGGGACAGCGAGCCGCACCAGGTTATCGATCCAACCGAGAACACGGCGCCCCCTTCGGGCCCATCGAAATAGACCATGTCTCCCCTGACCAGCGGGTTAACCGACCCACCCTGCTTGGAATCAGAGCCCAGCACCTCTTCGACTGCATGCTGGTAGGCGTCCGAGAAGCCACGGGCCGTCGCGACGATGGCCGCGTCGGGTGGGGTGCCCAGACCCTCGTCGGCCCGGTCCACCTCGAAGCCGCCGGCGACGGGACCAGTTCCTCCTTGAAGCCGGGTCCGGCAGGATGCTCGTCGCCGTGGATCAGGGGAACGATGTCGGCGCGGTAGGCCTCCTGCTCGCAGCTCACCATGAACCGGATCGTCTCGCCCGGCCGGGGGTTCAGCCGATCTGTGTAGCCAACGACTTGCACCTGGACTCTCGTACCTGGGGGTTTTGGACTGGAATGGGGCCGGGGAACGCCCACCGCATGACGTCCCCGGAACGAGCCTACCTAGTGGAGTCGCTCCGCTGCACCAGAATGTGAACGTCGGTGTTGAAACCGTATTCCTGCCACTCGCCCATTATCCTGCGCATGCGATCCGCATCGAAGTAGCGGACGACCACCATTCGTGTCGACAACTAGCGAAATTTCGGCCGGCGGCACTACATTTCGTCAACTCGCGCACCTTGCTGGAAGCACCGTCCTGCGCTCCTCCTTGCCGCGGATAATACGCCGCGGTCAGCCGGCTGGCCGACGTTCCCCGTGATTCTCTCCCCAGTACTTGTAGCCCGGCACGTTGGCGCCGCAGTGAATGCCGCGGAACAAGGTTTGCCGCTGCGGCGGCATCGATTCCACCAGTCCGGGCGGCGGCTCCCAGATCCCCCACTTGGAGTTGAGGCTGTTGTAGAGAGTGAAGAGGCAGATCCGCCCGTTCTCCTCGTTGGTCCACGGGCTGGTACTGTGGGTCAGCGCCTCGGTGAAGAACAGCACCGAGCCGGCCGGGCATTCGTAGGTGTCCCACACGTCGAAATCCGGATTCCTGATCGCCGCGGGCGCCGTGTAGGCCGACTTGTGACTGCCCGTCGCCAGCATCGTGCCGCCCTGCCGGTACTTCACCGGGTTGAGCTCCCACATCACCCGCGTCAGGCCGCTGAACGCCCGACCCGGCACGCACTGGTAGTGGTGGGAGTCCTGCGCGAAACGGAAGAAGCCGTTGCCGTTGTGGGGCCCGAAGCCGCCGGGCGACTCCGTCGTGGTCCGCACCGCCAGCGTGCATGCCTCCAGCCTGAAGCCGTAACAGTCCGGGGTGGACATCGTCGGGTTGGCGAGGAACTCGTGCATGAACCCGACGACCACCGGATGGTCCGTCAGCTGCTGCAGCGGGCCGGCGACGAAGGCGCGCTCCCGCTCTGGCAGCGATGCGGGCTCGTTGTGGACCCGGAGCGCGTAATCGCGCATCTCCGCCACTTCCGAATCGCTCAGCACCCCCGGAATCAGCAGCCAGCCCCTGGCGTCGAACAGGTACTTCTGCTCGGCGGTGAGCGGAATGATAGGCCTGCCGTCGGCGTTGGTCTGCGGCAGGTCCCCCGGTTCCACCTGCATCGGCGCTCCGAGATTCTTGTCGAACAGGAACGGTTCGAGGTTCGTTGCAGTCATGGCGGGCCTTTCGCCTCTGAAAGATCCAGGATCGTGCGTGCATCGATGTACGGCATTCTCCACGATCGGGTCAACGCGCCTGGCCGCACAGCGCATGCCGACTTGCCAGCGCCCGCCGTGGAAGGGCTTCGGGGCCGTCCTACGGCCGATGCGGGCGGCAACGCGATGACCCGGAGCAGGGAGGGCTCGCGACCGCCCGGTCCCCTACCGCGCCGTCCAGCCCCCGTCCACCGCAAGGACCTGGCCGGTGATCAGATCCGCGGCGCTTGAGCAGAGGAAGATGGTGGCGCCGACGACCTCCTCAGGTATGCCGATGCGGCCGAGCGGGATCTGCGGCAGCATCTCGTCTACGAACGCCTCCTCCCGCACCCGCGCTTTGTTCCAGTCCGTTTCGATGTGCGTGGGCGCAAGCGCGTTCACGCAGATACCGTGCTCCGCCCATTCGAGCGCGAGAACGCGGGTGAGCTGATTGATGGCGCCTTTGGCCGCGGCGTAGACCGCTCTCTGCGGATAGCCGACCAGGCCCAGCATCGACGACATGTTGACGATCTTGCCGCCGCCGTGGCCGATCATTCTCCGCCCCGCCGACTGGCAGCAGTAGAAGGCGGTCGTCAGGTTGGCGTCGAGGATCTGGCGCCACTGATCCGGTGTGACCTCGGTGGTGGGACCCGCCCGCATGGGCAAGCCGGCATTGTTGACGGCTATGTCGAGGCTGCCGAACTCGGTGACCGCCCGCTCCATGACCCGCTCGCAGTCTTCGGGCCGGGTGAGATCGGCCGGCACCGCGACCGCCTGCCGTCCCTGCGACGTTATCTCCCCGGCGAGGGCCTCGATGGCAGCGGTGCTCCGAGCCGCGAGCACTAATCTGGCACCGGCTGCGGCGAAGCCGAGGGCGATGGATTCGCCGAGGCCACGGCTGGCTCCGGTCACGACCACGGCCTTTTCAGCCAGCGAGAAGCTGTACTTGTCTGGATCCAGGGGTCTCATCGTCGCCTTTGTGCAGCGGTCGAACGTCCCGCTGAATTGTGGAAGCCGGCCCCTGCAGGGCCGGCAGGGCGTCATCCGCCCGCGGCCTTTGCCGATTCCTTCCCGAGCTCGGCGAAGAGCCAGGGGGTGCGGCGCGCAACGGCGCGGGCCTTGTTGGATCCGGAATCGCAGGCGATATCTGCGACCAGGAGCTGCTCGTGGCGGGTGGCGTACGCCAGCTTGGGCTCGGGCCCCTGACCGTCGGGGCCGATGATGCGGCTGTTGTTGACATACTCGGTGCGACCGGCGTTGGCGATGACCAGGTGCACGCCGTTCTCCATCGCCCGAGACCGCTGGGCGCAACCCTTGCCCTGGTAGCGCTTCCCGATGTCGACGCCGTCGGCGTGGAAGAAGTTGGTCGGCTGGAACAGGATCTCCGCCCCCTTCATGACCAGGAGTCGCGACAGCTCGGGCGATCGCATGTCCGCGCAGATGAAGATGCCTATTTTTCCATGGCGCGTGTCAAAGACGTCGGCCTCGCTGCCATTGGCGAAAACCCGCTCGGAGAGGACCTTTCGCTGCTTCCCGATGTAGCCTTCCACCGGTCCGACCAGGAAGGCGGTATTGTAGATCCGCCTCGCTCGCCGCGGCCGTTCGACGACGCCGTAGATGATGTACATGCCAGTCTCGGCAGCCTTCGCCGCGAACCTCTCGGCGATCGGACCGGGGACCGGCTCGGCGTGCGGACAGCCGGACGCCTTACCGCCGCTGACCCACTCGAACCCCGTGCTCGCGCATTCCGGAAAGCAGAGAATCTGCACGCCGCGCCGGGCGGCGCGATCGCAGTACTCGAGGGCTCTCTCGATGTTGCCTCTCACATCGCGTTCGTCGGATATCAGCTGAACGGCGCCAACCCGCGTTGTCTGCACGACTCCTCCTCCTCTTGTGCACCCTCAGAAGAAATAGCTCACCCCGACCCGCGCCCCAACCGGGTTTCCCGGTGTGAAGTGCAGCTCCGCTACCGGCTCGACCTCGCCGCGCAACTGCGACTCGGTGTCGAACTGCGCCTCGTTCCACTCCACGTCGAACAGGTTCTCAACAACCAGCTCGACCTCGCAGCTAGCGAACCGGTAGCTGCCGTTGAGGTCGAACACGGTATACCCCTCGGCCGGAAAGCTGTCGGTCTCGTTCGCTGGCCGGTCGCCGATGTGCCGGTACCGCAGGGCCCCTTCCCACCCGCGCGGATGCCGTGCGGTCAGGCCTCCGGTCGACGTGATCGTCGGCGCCAGCGGTATGTCGTCAGCCCCCGCCGGCTCGTCCCGCAGCCTGCCCCGGGACAGGTTGACATCGGCGTCGGCCCACAGCCACGACCGCACCTCCATGCGCACCTCCAGGTCAATTCCGAGGCGCCGGGTGCGGCCGCGCTCCTCGGTCGTTCCGGCATCACCCACCCAGACGAACTCGCGCTCGAGATCGAGCCACCAGGCTGCGGCACCCAGGCTGATCCCGCGGGCCGGTCGCAGGCGGGCGCCCAGCTCGCCCCCGGTGGCCCGCGGCAGGGCCTCGGCGTCGAGCTGCCCGGGATCGAAGTTGCGACCGGCCAGCGCGGAATCGATCTGGGCGTCACTCTCGCCCGCGCTCCGCAGCTTCCGTTCCAGCGCGGCGGTGCGCACGCCGATGACCACGTTGCGCGCGTCGTTGGAGTGGAAGCCAGTGCCGAAGTTGGCGAACAGGTCCAGGTTGCCGGTCGGTGAGAATACCAGGGTCGCCTTCGGGCTCAGAACCGTTTCCTGGGCAATGCCCGAGGCGTGTGGGAGCACGGCCGGCATCCCCTCCAGCCGGTCCGCGACGTTGAACGTGAAGTAGTCGGCGCGCAGCCCCAGCATGACGTGCAGGCGGCGATCGATAGTGATCTCCTCGCGCCCCCACAGATAGAGGTTGCGCTCGAGGATACGCGAATCGACCAGCCGGCCAGTCCGTCCCCGGTCCGGGCTCTTCCACAGTCCGACGTCGGCGTCGTCCGAGCGCAATCCGCCGCCCAGGGTGGCCCGCGACAGCCGACCAGCCACGTCGTGGTAGAAAGAGTAGCTGCTGTTGATGCCGAGCAGGCTGCGGTCATCGGTCTGTTCGATCATGTCCCCCGCCACCGGATCTTCGAGGAAGAAGGTGAAGTTGGAGAACAGCTTGAAGTCGTACTGGCTCAGGTACACCTGGGAGATGAAGGTGCTGTTATTCCGACCCTTCGACTGGAAGGTCAGGTTGAGGTTGCGCCGGCCGGTGGCGCCGCCCTCCAGGTCGTCGATCGCCCCAAGGCGGTCGATCAGGCCGCTCCGGACCGCGCGCGCCGGGATCTGCCCCGAGGCGTCCCACCCCGAGCTGAAGGCGCCCGCGTCCAGGGTCAGCGTGGACCGCTCCGAGAGATGGGTGTGGACCTTCGAGAAGATGTTGAAGCGGTGGAAGTCCTGCGGGCTGTCCACGGACCCATCGCTCCGGTAGAAGTTGCCGGCGAAGTAGGCGGTCTGGCCCGGGTCCGCCATCGGCAGCTGGTAGAGGAGCGTGTAGTTGGCGGTCCCGAAGCTGCCGGCCTCCGCCCGCAACGCGTTCTCCTCCAGGTGGTCCCGGGTGCGGAAGGCGATGGCCCCGGCGGTGGCGAAGTTGCCGTGCTCGGGAAAGTAGGGTCCCTTGTGGACGTCTACCGACCCGATCACCTCCGGAATCATGAAGTGCAGGTCGGCGTATCCCTGGCCGTGCCCGTGCGACACCATGTTCACCGGCATGCCGTCGACCTGGATGGCGACGTCGGTGCCGTGGTCGGCGTCGAAGCCCCGCAGGAAGATCTGTTCGGCCTTGCCGCCCCCGGCATGCTGGGCGATGACCAGCCCCGGCGCCATCTGCAGCATCTGGTGTGCCGTGCGACTCGGCCGGATCTGCAGGTCGAAGGAGCGCACCGCGCTCGAGGAGGCGGCCGAGTAGACCTGCTCCGCCTCAACAAGGACCTCACCCAAATGGATCGGGCTCGAGTGCATGTGGAAGTCCACTTCCGCCTCCTCACCCACCCGCACCGCGATCCGTCGGGATTCGGCATCATAGCCTACCAGGCTGGCCCGCAAGGTGTAGGTTCCCGACTTCAGCCCATCCATCTCGAAATGGCCATTCAGGTCGGTGGCCGTTCCCCGGTTCGTACCCTCCAGTCTCAGAACCACACCCGGCAGGGGTTCACCGGACTCCTCGTCGTGGATCTCCCCGATGATGCGGCCGCCATCGCCCGCGCCTGCAGCCACCTGCCCTGACGTGGCGAGCAATATGAGGAATGTGATGATTCGCAACACGTCTTCTACTCCATGTTAGTTAGGGTCCTGCGACCACTCCGCCAGGCCAATCGGCGTCGGTCGCTTCAGTGCCTGGCGATCCTCCTCGATCCACTCGGCCCACCTGACTTCATCGTCGCGACAGAAGCGGCTGTTGGCGCGCGCGAACATGTGGGGATCCTCGCCGAACAGGCGCATGAGACGCCGGTCCTCGTTGTTCCGAGCCACCTGGAGGATCGCCTGCACCGCCGGTCCCCGGTGATTGTCGCGGCACTTGAGCCACGACTTGTTGTAATAGAGGCTGAAGAAGTAGCGTCGCTGACCGGAGCAGTTCGGCGTGCCGGAATGCAGCAGGGCCGCGTGAGTGAAGACCACGTCGCCGGCCTGTAGCGGCACGATCACCTCGTCGGCATGCGGTCGGCTCTGGTCTTCGGCGGCGATGCCGATATCCCGGCGGTGCGATCCGGGAATCACGCGCAGAGGCCCGTACTCGTCGGTCAGGTTCTGCAGATAAGTGATCGCGTTGGCCGCCAGCGGCGGCACGTATTCTGCGTGCGTGGGCTTGAACGCCCAGATATCCCGGTGCCATCCCGACACCCTGCCCGCCGCCGCCGCCGTCGATACCGACGGAAAGGCTATGAAAGTCAGGTTGTCCATCTGCACGAAAGGACCCATCACCGCCTCGGCGAAGTCCAGCAGCGTCGGGTGGGCAACGGCGGGGAGAAATAGCTTTGGTTCGAATTCAAGGGTCGACCGCAGCCGGTAACTAGGGGACTCCTGTCCTGGAGGAGTCTGGCGCTCGACGATACCCGGATAGGCCGCCCTCCAGGCCGCTATCAGACGCTCGCTGAACAGCTTTTCGAAGACGGTGTAGCCGTCGCGCTTGTAGGAGGCGATACGTTCCTGAAGGCTCGGTGTCATTTCAGCAACTCTCGCAGCAGACGTGGACAGACCAAGTTTGCGAAACCGAATAAGGTATGTCCTCTGCGCTTCCCGTCCACTAACTTGTGGATCTGCCGTTTGCATGCCGGCGACCTGCCGGCTGCCCAGCTTTGGAGGAACGTAGCGATGCGAGTAGGAGCTTTTCTGGTCCCGAATTTCGATGACGACTTCCTGCGCTTCCTGCAGCAGTACGGAGTCGCCGACGTAGTCGGTGGCTTCTCGTCGATCCCCGACTACACCAGCAAGTTCCCCCCCGAAGCCGGCGACCAGCCCGGCAACCACTGGAAATACGAAGAGCTGGTTCAGCTGCGGGAACGGGTCGAGAGGTACGGCATGACGCTGGCCAGCCTGGAAAACCCGCATCCAGCCTGGTGCTTCGATCACGTGTTGCTCGGCCTGCCCGGCCGCGACCAGCAACTCGAGAACCTCGCCATCACGATCCGCAACATGGGGCGGGCCGGCATCCCCTACGTCGGCTACAACTGGATGGGCAATCCGCCGGGGCTCTGGCGCTTCTCCACCCGCACTTCCACGACCTACCCAGCCCGCGGCGGCGCCGAGACCGACCTGCTCGATATGGCCACCATCGACACGGCGCCGATGTTCCGCGAGCGGGAATATGGAGAGCAGGAGATGTGGGAGAACTACGAGTATTTCGTCAGGGCGATCGTGCCGGTCCTGGAGGAGTCGGGCGTGCGCATGGGCCTGCACCCGGACGACCCACCGACGTCGAGCGTGGGGGGCATCGCCCGGATCTTCCACAGCCCGGAGGGTTACCAGCGCGCCCTCGATCTGGCCGACAGCCCGGCCAGTGCCGTCAACCTCTGCCTGGGAAACTGGACGGCGATGGGCACCGACATCCTCGCCTCCATCCGCCAGTTCGGCGCCCAGAACCGGATCCTCTACGGCCACGCCCAGGGAGTGCAGGGCACCGTGCCCCGCTTCAACGAGTGTTTCCTGGACGAGGCCGACTGCGACTACTACGACATCGTCCGCGCTTTCGACGAGGTCGGTATCGACACCTTCCTCGCCGTCGCCCACCTGCCGCGCACGATCAACGATGAGCCGCCCCAGTTCCAGGGACACGCCTTCGCCATCGGTTTCATGGCCGGCATCATCAAGTCGGCGCACCGCGCGACAGCTGACAGCTGACCAGAGCGCGACGGCTATTTCAGATAGGAATCCTTCACCGCGATCTTGCCATCGCGGAAGGTGAACAGGTCGCAGCCCCGCTGCTCCAGGGCCTAGCCATCCTTCGCGCTGGTGGCCAGCAGCAACCACTCCGATCCGCCGCGACTGCCGCTGGCGAAAAGCTCCCCCTCCTTCCAGCGAGCATTGGGGTAGTTCTCGAGCAGCTTCGCCATGATGGCATCGACGTCGTGCCGGTTCCAGGCGTCGAGATAGCTGGTCAGGTACTCTTCCGTTGGCATCGGTCCCTCCTCAATCCCACCACTCCTCACCCGGTGCCAAGTGGGCACGCAGCAGTTCCTCGTTAAGCGCCACCCCGATCCCCGGTCGATCCGGCAGGGTGATGTAGCCACGGTCGACCACCGGTCCGCCCCAGTCGGCGGCGATATCGTCCCACCACGGCGTGTCGAGTCCGTGGTGCTCCAGGGCCAGGAAGTTGGGTGCGTTGGCGCAGACGTGGGCTGAGGCCACCGTGCCCACTGGTGTGCAGATGTTGTGCGGCGCGAAGCTCAAGTAGTGCTGCTCGCACAGCTCCGCCACCTTCTTCCCCTCCTGGACCCCGCCGAAGCGGGGGATGTCCGGCGTGATGATGTCGGCGGCCCGCGACTCGACCATCGGCCGCAGTCCATGGCTCATCCAGTGGTTCTCGCCGCAGGCGATCGGTACGGAGGTATGGTCGGTGACATATTTCAGCGCCTCCAGGTTCTCCGGCGGCGTCGGATCCTCGAGCCAGAGGATGTCGATGTCCTCCAGCCGGCGGGCGATGCGCAGCGCGTCGGCCGTCTGGTAACACCAGTGCAGGTCCAGGCAGAGGTCGACTTCCGGGGGCAGGGCCTCCCACGCGGCGTGACCCACGGCACTCATAAACTCGACCTCCCGCCGCGACAGGCCGCGATTGTGGGGATCGTTGCGGTACGCAGCCGGCGCGCTGTTGTCGATGTCCACCTTTACCACCGTGTACCCGGCTTCGACGCGCTCCCGAACCCCGTCGGCATAGGCTTCGGGCGAGTGGTCGCCCGGCCTGCCCGTGTCGGCGTAGATGCGGATCCGGTCCCGGTATTTCCCGCCGAGCAGCTGCCACAACGGCTGGCCCGTGATCTTGCCCAGCAGGTCCCACAGCGCCAGCTCCACACCGGACAGGGCTAGCACGATGCTGCCTCCCGACGAGCCGGCGCCCGACAGGCTCCGGTAAATCTTCTGCGCCAGCGGCACGACCTGCCGCGGGTCTTCGCCCACGATAATGCGCTCGATGTGCCCGAGGATATCCCGCACGCCTAGCGGCAGCTGGGCCTCTCCGACGCCGCAGAGTCCCTCGTCGGTCTCTACCTTGACCAGGGTCCAGGTCCAGGGGATACCCTGAACCATCATCGATTTCAGTCCTGTGATCTTCACTTGAGGACTCCTCCCTTCCACCTGACGCTGACTGGGCTATGCCCGGAGACGCCAGGCAAGATGGCAACCAGGAGGCGCCGAGGCAAAAGCGGCCGTACTGCCGGAACCCGCCAGCGGCCGCGCCTGCGGCCCACAGACTGCAACCCGCACGCTGCCGCAACGGTTGACCGCGCGCCGCGGCGCCTTCAGCTTCACACCGTTCGGCAGCCGCTAATTACGGAGATAGAAACAGTGTTGTACCGGAAACTGGGCAGGACCGGACTAGACGTGTCACTGCTCGGACTCGGCACCGGCGGCGCGCGTCAGATGGGCAAGTCTCAGGGCCATCCGGTCCACCGTCAGCACGAGCTCGTACATCGCTGCCTCGAGCTGGGGATCAACCTGTTCGACACCGCCGAAGCCTACGAGGACACCGAAGCCACTCTTGGGGCAGCCTTGAACGGGGTCGATCGGCGGTCCTACATCCTGGTCACCAAATGGAGCTACTTCAGGGACGAGGTCTTCAGCGACGTCGGGACGATGCGCGCTGCAGCCGAAACCAGCCTGAGGCGCCTGCGCACCGACTACATCGACGTCCTGCTCTTTCACGGGCTGCTGCCCCAACACTACGATCGCATCGTCAACGAGTACCTGCCGGAAATGTGCCGGCTACGCGACGAGGGACTGGCGCACCACATCGGCTTCAGCGAGCGTTTTCCGAAGGACCCCGGCCATCGCGCCGTGACGCTGGGCCTGACTCAGCACCCCGATCTCTGGGACGTCGTGGGAGTCAAGTACGGCATCCTCAACCAGCTTGCCGTGCACGAAGCGCTACCCCTGGCACTGCAACACGATGTCGGCGTCGTCAACATGGCCGCGGTGCGGGAGCGCCTGCCGGATCCCGCCTTTCTCGAGCGCACCATCGCCGGGTGGAAGGAGTCGGGTTACCTGGCGCCCGACAGCCTGCCGGATGTCGATCCGCTCGGCTGGCTGGTGCACGGCGACGTCGAGTCAGTAGTCGCCGCCGGCTACAAGTTCGCGGCCGCTCATCCCGCCGTGGCAACCGTGCTCACCGGCACCGCCACGATCGGCCATCTCGATTCCAACGCCGCCGCGCTCGAGCACCCCTGGCTGCCAACCGATGATTCCCGCCGCCTGGCTGACCTGTTCGGTCAGGTAAAAGAGTATGCCTAGTGCCCTGTTCCCGTAGTGCTCTGTTCAAGAAGTAGCCTCGTGATTTCGTTATCGAAGCGCCCGGATTCGCCCTGACCGAAGGAGGAACTCTTGCGCATCACCAGGGTGACTGCCCTCTACCCAAATTGGAAGCACTTGCCAGCAGGCGCCTGGCAAACCCACTTCTGGCAGATCGTCGTCCAGGTAGAGACTGACGGGGGCGGCACCGGTCTGGGCTACGGTGGCGGTGGCGAGCCGGGGTGCGCGGTGATCAACCGGCATCTGCGCGAGCTCCTCGTCGGCCGTGCAATCGAGTCGATCGAGGACATCCGCGATACCTGGGACCTGCTCTACGCCAAGTCCCTGCCGTACGGGCGCAAGGGGATCCCGATCATGGCACTCAGCGGCGTCGACCTGGCGCTCTGGGACCTGCTCGGCAAGGCGCGGGACGAGCCGGTGTACGAGCTGCTCGGCGGCCTGCGCAAACCCCGCGTCAGGGCCTACGCAACCGGCGACGACATGGAGCATTACCGCGACATGGGTTACACCGCCAACAAGTTCAGCCCTGGTCGCGGCGGCAGCGACGCCGATCTACAGCAAACCGTGGCCAACGCCACTCGGTCCCGCCAGATTTTCGGTTCCGACGGCACGATCATGACCGACTGTTACATGGGCTGGGACGGCGAGGCAACCCGACGCGCGGCCGCAGCAGTGAGCGGGCTCGACGTCTACTGGTTCGAGGATGTCCTGAGCCCCGACCTGCTGTCCGAGCAGGCCGGGCTAAAGGAGGAGATTCAGCCGATTCGCCTGGCCGGTGGCGAGCACGAGTTCACCCGTTTCGGGTTTGCCGACATCGCCCGCGCCGGTGCCCTCGACATCTGGCAGCCAGATATCACCTGGTGTGGCGGGATCACCGAGGGGCTGCGCATCCTCGAGTTGGCCCGGGAGCACGGCGCCCAGGTGGTGCCCCATCGGGGCGGCGAGACCTGGGGGCTGCACTTCGTCGCCGCCACCGACTGCGACGACCTGGCCGAGTCGATGCCGGCGCGCTGGTCCCCGGGAAGCGACGAGCTGTGGCTGGACGAGCCGCGAGCCGTCGACGGCCACCTGACCCCACCCGACCGACCCGGATTCGGCGTGCGCCTCAACGAGGCGATGTTCTAGCTGGCGTTCGCGCCTTAACCCGGCGCACCAGCGTCGACCACCAACCATTGACGAAAGGTTAGAGATGCGCGTTGCCATCGGTGGCATCAGCCATGAGACCAGCACCTTCACGCTGGTACCGACAAACCTGGATTCGTTTCGCGAACGGGCCTACCTGCACGGTCGGGAGATAATCGAGCGTTACGCCGGCACCAACACCCCGGTCGGCGGCTTCGTGCAGGGCGCCGAGAAACACGGCTTCGAGCTCGTCCCTACGATGCTGGCCGAAGCGTTCCCGAGCGCCCCCGTATCGCGGCCCATCTTCGACGGCATTCTGGCCGAGCTCGTCGAAGGAATCCGGGCAGCGGTTCCGGATGGCGTGCTGCTCGACCTGCACGGCTCGATGGTGGTCGACCCGGTCGGCTCGCCCGCTCACATCGACGATCCGGAGGGCCACATCCTGGCGGCGGTGCGGGAAGTGGTCGGTCCCCGGGTGCCGATCCTGGCCCAGCTCGACATCCACTCCAACATGTCGCAGCGCCGGGTCGAGACCGCCGACGTGCTGATCGGACGCGAGAGTTATCCCGAGACCGACATGGCCGCGCGCAGCCTGGAGTGCACCGACGTCCTGGCTCGCATCTTCGGAGCGGGGCTGCGCCCGACGCTGGCGCTGCACCGCATCCCGATGATGTGGGGGATGAACCAGGTCACCGCCCATCCGCCGATGAAGGAGGCCATCGCCAGGTTGCACCAGATCGAGGCCCGGCCCGGCGTGGTCTGCGGTTCCATCGCCACCTGCTACCCGCTGGCCGACGTGCCCAACATGGGCGCTTCGGTCTACGTCGTCACCGACGGCGACCAGGCGCTGGCACAGGCCTGCGCCGACGAGCTCGGTGAATGGCTCTACGCGCACCGGGCCGACTGGCACTACCCGGTTCCGGCGGCCCGCGAAGCCCTCGCAACCGCCGAGCGGGAAAGCCGCTTCCCCGTGATCTTCGCCGACCGCAACGACAACACCGGCGGCGGCTCGCCCGGTGACAGCACCGGCGTCCTGCGCGCCTTCATCGAGGCGGGCCTGGAGGACGCCTGCGTCCTCTACATGGTCGATCCCGAGGCAATCAGGGCCTGTCACGCCGCCGGGGTCGGAGCGACGCTGACCCTGGATGTGGGCGCCCGGTCCAGCCCGCTCCAGGGCGAGCCGGTGCCGATGGAGGTCGAGGTGATGGGGATTTCCGATGGGGCGTTCACTTTCGACGGGCCGATGTACGAGGGACTGTCCTCGACCATGGGCCCCTCCGCCTACATTCGCCAGGGGGGCGTGCACGTGATTCTGGCGAGCAAGCGCGAGCAGCCGTTCGACACCGCGTTCTCCCGCACCCTCGGGCTCGACCCGCGGCAGATGAAGTACATCGCGGTGAAGTCCACCGCCCACTTCCGCGCCGGCTTCGAGCCCTGGGCCGGCGCCATCCACGCCGTGGCCGAGCCGAGCCTGCACGATGCCCAGCACGTCACCTTCGCGCGGCTCGGACGCGAAGTCTATCCCCTCAGAGGCGGTACCTGGCCGGCGTGACGTCCGACCACGCCACCGTCTGAACCTTGTCGCTGCCGACCTCCTCGCCGATGATCGCGCCGAGCCCGCCGCTGCCCAAGGCTTCTGCCAGCCCTACGCCGCGCACGGGTGACAGCCAACCGCTACCAGGTGGCGATCAGTTCGTCTAATGTAAGGTCCGGCATCTGGTGGTAGTGAGTGCGCAGCGGCCGGGTGTAGAAGTCGGGCGAAGACGCGGCCCCGGTGCCGCCCATGAGGTTCCGGTGGACCTCGGTGTAGTGGACGTTGGAGCACTCCCGGTCGGCCGCCATCTGCGCCGTCAGCGGCGCGAAACGCTTTCCCAGTTCATCGGCCTCGGCCGGCGTGAAGCGGCCGCGCATGTCGGACCAGAAGTGCTCGCCGAAGCCGCCCTCGAAACCGCTGCGTTCCGCCTCCGAGAGCTCTGCGGCCCCGGTGCCGCAGAGACCGGCGACCTTCTCCGCCATGCGGCACAAATGGGCGACCGCCACCATGCGGCACGACACCTCCGGATGCGCCGCCGCCAACTCCCGAACGAAGGCCGCGCCGTCCCGCTCCAGAGCAGTCCTGAATATCCGCTCGTACTGATCGCGGCACTGCATGGTCCAGGCCGCCTGCTGCTCGAACCATTCGCGTGCCGCCGGCGCCAGATGGCGGGTGAACTCCAGGTCCATGTTCCAGTGGGGATGGTGGCCGAACGAGGATATCTTGTCGAAGTCGTAGTACCCCATGTGGATGACGCGTCGCATGCGCGAGGTGTAGGGGCTGCCCTGGTGCTGCATGTAGGCGGCGTAGACGATGGCGTCACCCGCCTTCAGGTCGGCCTGGAAGGCGCCGGGCATCTCGCCCCTACAGTCGCGCAGTAGCTGCTCCTTGAGCTGTTCGCTGTCCGGGTTGGCATGGCTGCCCGGGATGACCCAGAACAGGTCGTCGTCGTAGAGCGCGACGTTCCACTGCACATACGGCGGGCCGTTGATCGCCAAGTCCCGCTGGACCCCGGCCAGCGGTGCCAGGTAGTTGGAGCAGTAGTCCCGGTGCCAGTCGGTGGCGCCGAAGTCCCAGACCGCGCTCACCATCAGCTCCAGGCTGCCGATGCCGGCGCGTTTTGCCCCCAGCAGCTCGGTGCTGACCCCCAGCGGCTTGCCGATGAACCACCCGGCCACATGCGCAGTCTCCGCGGTGACCAGGTCGTCGACCTTCACGCGCGGCTGCGCCGCGGCCTGCCAGGCGCCGCCGATGGGCTGGTCCGGTGTCCGCTCGCGCCGCGACTGCTCCTGGCTCAGCTGCACCAGCACGTCGAAGCCCAGGCGCAGCTCGTGTAGCTCGTCCGGTTCGAGAAAACCGCGGAGAATTAGAAAACCATCCCTCCCGAAGCGCTCATGGTCGAGTTGCATGTCGAATCCTCGCGGTGGCGGTCGCTCACCGGCCAAGGTACCCCACCTCCGTCTGCTGGACAATGTCCGGCGGCACTGGCGCCTCCCCTGCTTCCTTCGCACTATTCCACTACGGTGGGACCGAAGCAGCCTGGAGCCGGACATGAGCGATACGGTAGCGACCCAGTTGGCCATCCACGGCGGCCCGAAGGCCGTCACGACCAACCCCGGTGACCTCTTCGACTGGATGATCACCACCTCCAAGGACGAGGAGGCGGTACTCGAGGTCCTGCGGCGGGGGGCCATGTCCGCCTGGGACGTGACCCTGGAGTTCGAGCGTGAACTGGCCGCTTGGTTCGGCTCCGAGCACGCCCTCTGCTTCAACAACGGCACCCAGGCGATCCGCACCGCCATGTGGGCCTGCGGGGTGCACGCCGGCGACGAGATCATCTGCCAGAGCATGACCTTCTGGGCCTCGGCGCTGCAGGTCTATTCGCTCGGCGGCACCGTCGTCTTCGCCGAGATGGACCCAGCCACACTGACCCTGGATCCGGAGGACGTCGAGCGCCGCATCACCGACCGGACGAAGGCCATCGTCTGCGTCCACTACTGCGGCTATCCCACCGACATGGACGCGATCATGGAGCTCGCCGCCCGGCGCCACATCATGGTGATCGAAGACGTCTCCCACGCCCAGGGCGGCCTCTACAAGGGCCGCAAGCTGGGCACCATCGGCCACGTCGGCGCCATGTCGATCATGTCGGAAAAATCACTGGCCTGCGGCGAGGGCGGCGTCCTCATCACCGGCGACGATCTGCTCCACCAGCGCGCCGTCGCCTTCGGCCATTACGAGAGGCCGGACCTACTCACCAATTCCGAGCTGGCGCCGTTCGCCAAGCTGCCGATGGGTGGCTACAAGAATCGCATCCACCAGATGTCGGCCGCCGTCGGCCGCGTCCAGCTGCGCGCCTACGCCGACCGCATGGACGAAATCCAGCGAGCAATGAACCACTTCTGGGATCTGCTCGAGGGGGTGCCCGGCGTTCACGCGCACCGGCCGCCGGCCGCTTCCGGCAGCACGATGGGCGGCTGGTATTACGCCCACGGAATCTACGCCCCGGAGGAGCTGGGCGGCCTGCCCCTGAGTCGCTTCTGCGAGGCGCTGAACGCCGAAGGGGTTCCGGCGGCGGCCGGCGCCAACTTTCTGCTGCACCTGCATCCGATGCTCAACGACGCCGACGTCTACGGCCACGGGAAACCGACCCGCATCGCCCACTCCGACCGCGACCTCCGGCAGCCGGCCGGCAGTCTGCCGGTATCCGAGTCCTTACCCGAGCGCACCTTCTCGGTGCCCTGGTTCAAGCACTACCGGCCGGATATAATCGCGGCTTACGCCGCCGGCGTGCGAAAGGTGGCAGAAGCGGCCGGCGAACTGTAGCTGTTCCGGGTAATCGGGGATCGCAGCAGCGGCGCTACTCGGCGGGCTGCAGGGCCCGCCAGCGTTCCCACCAGACGCGCACCTGGTCCGGCAGGGAAGATCCCACGTTGTCGGCCAGACGCCAGCGGAAACGCTCGTCTACCGTCTCTTCCACCGGCTCACCGGGATCGTGTTTGACCAGCCCGCCCGTCATCACCAGCCGCTCCTTCATGCTATCCGGCTTCCTGCCCCGGTGAATCGTGCCGCCATCCCAGATCAGCGTCTGCCCGCGCGCGAGGAAGACGTTGATCTGACCGCTGAGCTCCATCTTGCGGTCTTCGTAGAGCGCCCGGTGCTCTTCCCGGGTGCAGCAACGGCGCTGACTGTACGGCACCAGCCAGAGGCAGGGATCGTCGGTGAACGCCGTCTGCCACCGCAGCGCCTGCATCGGTCGGTTGAGAATCGCCATCTCCTCCTCGTAGCTCATCTCGGCCCTGTCCACCACATCCCGGTGCCAGCCCGTATCGTAGGCGTCCGACGCGTTGCGCAGGTGCACATAACCCAGGCGCAGGTCGGTGCCGAGAAACTCGTGCACATAGCGCAGCAGGGAAGGGGAGAGGAAGTGCTCGCCGAATACCGGCTCGCCGAACTCCGGGGCCAGCAGGCCGAAGATGGAACCAGCCTCCGGGCCTTTGCCCCACGGGTCCACCTCGCCGGAGCGCACTTTCTCCCAGACGTTCCACGACGCTGTCTCCAGACGCTCGAAAAGCTCCGGCTCCAGGGCGTCCTCGACGATGGTGTATCCCTGACCCCAGAACTCCGCCATCACCCTTTCCATGCCCATGGCGACTACTCCGGCTGCAGGGCGCGCCAGCGATCGTAGTACAGCTGCGACCGGGGCGGCAGCGAGTCCCTGATGTTGTCGGCCAGCTTCCAGCGGAAGCGCTCGTCCATCGCCATCTTCGGCTCTTGCGGATCATAGCGGAACAGGCCGATCGTCATGCTCAGCCGCTGCTCGAGGTCCGGGGGCTTGCGGCCGCGATGAACCGTGTAGCCGCTCCACAGCAGCATCTCTCCGCGTTTCAGGGGAACGTTGACCTGGGTCGAGATGTCCCGCTTGCCATCGAAGGCCAGCGCCTGGCGCTCCTCCTCGGTGCGGTATCTTCGATGGCTTCCCGGCACCAGCCAGAGGCAGGGATCGTCCACTAGCGCCACCTGGTACCGCAGGCCGATCATCGGCCGGCTCAGGAGCGCCATCTCCTCGTCGTAGGTGTTGTCCTTGGCCGGACCGAGGTCGCGATGCCAGCCGGTGTCGTAGCCGCCGTCGGCCGCCCACAGGTGGACGTGGCCCATGCGCAGCTCCGGTCCCAGAAAGGCCTCGGCATAGCGCGTGATACCTTCGTAGGCCAGGATCTCGCCGAAGACCGGCTCGCCGAACTCGGGCGCCAGCAGGCCGAAGATGGAACCACCGTCCGGTCCGTTTCCGGCCACGTCGACAGCGCCCTCGCGGACTTGCGACCAGACGCTGCGGGCGCCGGCCTCGAGACGGTCGAGCATCCCCGGGTCGATGGCGTCGTCGACGATCACGTAGCCTTGGTCGAAGTACTCGGACTTGATCCTGGCGATGTCCATGTCGTTACCCGCGTCGCTCCATGCCCGTTGCCGCTGACCTAATCTGGACTCGAGCGGCCGGTTCTGCAACGGCGCGGTCCAGCGTCGGTCTACGCATTCATCTCCACTGCGTGCACCAGACCGCGAGATCGAAAATATCGCGGGGTTACGACTTCGACGACTCCATCGACAAGCCGGTCAAGGTGGACAACCTGGGCAGCGTCGTGGCCGGCTACGCCCAGCCCAACTGAGCGCTTGACTTATTCCAGACCCGGCGGCACTCCGAAAGGTGGCCCGACGATGTGATGGCCGTCCGAGTTGACCACCGGCCATCCCTGACCGCCCAGGTAGCCGAACTCCTCCCCCTTTCCACACAGCCAGCAGAACATCTCGGCGTTGTCGATGGTATCCCGGTGCTGCTGTCGGTAGGTCAGCGGCTTGCCGAAGCCGTAGTCAGCCGTGGCGAAATCGAATCCGTCGTCGCGGATCCAGTCTCGCTGCGGCGCAACAGTGCGGAAGTAGCTGTACTTGAGATTGTGCCGCCTCCCGGCGCCCGTGGCCTCGCTGCGCCGGTGCCAGATCGAATAGACTGTCAGGATGACGCTGCCGGCCGGTGCCGAGGTGTAATGGGTTCCCCTTATGCTGCCGTAGTGACCCATGTAGTTCTGGGGGAGCTGGCCGAGCGTGTAGAGAAAATGGGAGCCCGGCAGCAGCTCGGTGGGCCCCATCTCCCGCGGCACATCCTGCGGATAGTAGAAGACCTGCAGATAGTTCAATGCGGGACCGACCTGGGAGGCTCCGTCGCGGTGCCAGTACTGTCTGGGCGCCGGCGCCTGCAGCCGGTGGTTACTCACCAGCACTGGTAAGCCGAAATCGCGGCCGAGAAGGGAACGTACCGCTCCGGCAACCGCGGGCGCGAGCAGGACGCGGTCGACGAACCAGTCCTCAGCCAGCAGCTCAGCCGGCTCGCCCGCCCGGCGCGGCCGCCCGCTCTCCAGGAAATCGAGCGTGCGGCCGTTGATCTCGTCCGGCACGACCCCCGGCAGTATCAGGAATCCCTGCTTGCAGAATTCCAGGACGTCGGAGTCACCGAGCGTCGGCTCGCAGTCGTGGCTCCTGATCAAGCCGAACTCCACTTCTCCAGAATGAACTCGCATCCCAGGCCGTAGGTTCGTTTCTCGTCCAGGAGGATGGCCATCTCCGGGAACTTGATGATGCGCCACCCGTCGGCCAGCGCCTCGGCCACGGTCTGATAGGGCCAGTCGTCCGCATCGTCCGGCCCGTCCGCGAACTCGCCGTCCACGAACATGCTCATGCCGAGCACCTGGCTCGTCACCGACGTCTGCGCCGCCTGCAAGTAGAGCAGGTCCTGCCGTCCTTCTCCCAGCTGCGCGGCCAGCTCGCCGATGCGCCGGAGGCTCTCTTCCGCAAGCTCGTTGCGTCGCAGCTCATGTATGCAGCGGTCGACCTGCCTTGCAATCTGCTCTTTCATGCGCCTGCCCCGTCTGATGCCGCCTCGTCGGTGAGCGATGGCCTCAAGCTTAGCCCCCTAGCCGAAGCCCGGCAATCGGCGGGCCGCCCACCCCCAGACTTGACGGGAAAGCGCGAATTGCGATTATGGGGAAATTCAGGGAACCGACGGGATGACCACGTGTGATGACACAGGCAACCTCCGCGGGTGACCAGGTGCTGGATCGCGCCCGGTTCGAGGGACTCTCCCCACGGCAGCAGCTGGACTTCTACAACGAGAACGGCTTCCTCCTCATTCCGGAGGCGGTGTCGGCCGGGCAGATGCAGCGTATCGACAAGGAGCTCTCCGCCAGGGAGATCCCGCGCCGCTGGGACTACTGGGATGAATGGCCGGGGCCGGAGCTCGAAAGCCTGATCGCCAATCCCCGGCTCCTAGAGCCGCTGCACCTCTGTTACGGCGACGACCTGCGCTTCTTCAAGTCGGTCTACACCGAATGGCGCGACCGGGTTGCCACCGAGCTGGAGAACCGGCGGCAGCGCCTGCACCGCGACTACACCCCCGAGGCGACCGACGGTGACTACCGCAACAGCTGCGCCAGCTGGGTCAACGTCGGCCACTACTTCATCGACCTCGACGTCGACGAGGGCCCCCTCTGGGTCGTGCCGGGCAGCCACCGCCTGGCCTGGACCGGCCAGCGTGAGTTCGAGGAATTCGGCGACCAGGCCCGCATGGTCCTGGCGCGCGCCGGAGACGCGGTGATGTTCCACTGTCTGACCCTGCATGCCGGGGGTGCCATGGCCTCGGGCAACCCGCGGCCCAGCGTCTTCCAGTCTTACCGGGTCGGCTGGGCGGCGCCGCTCGACACCGTGCCCGAGTGGCCGGAGGAAATCGTGCGCCAGGCGCCGCCGGAGCTCCGAAAGCTGCTCGAGGGCCTGAACGACGGAACCAGATTCGGAGTCCACGGCATGATCCGGGCCTGAAAGTGACCGTTCGCGCCCTCGTCATCGGCCTCCCCCTGGCCCTGATCGTCGGCGCCCTGGGCCCCGTCCTCTCCCTCTACGTCCAGGGACCCAACTCCAGTGCCTATTTCACCAGCCAGATAGCCCACTTCATCCTGTTCCTTCTGGTGGCGGTGGTCACCGTCGCGCTCGGCCGCCTGCGGCGCTCCTGGGCGTTCAGCAAAGCCGAGCTGGTGGTCCTGTTCGTCCTCATGAGCCTGGCCAACGGCACCCACATCATCGTCCACCACTGGGTACCTCTGGTCGCGAGCCCATTCTACTACGCCCGCACCGAGAACAATTGGCTGCACGAGATCGTCCCCTACATCCCCTCCTGGCTCGTGCCCCATCACGTCGAGGGGATACGTGCATTTTTCGAGGGCAGCGAGCAGGGCGGCGGCATCGCCTGGCACGTCTGGATCGATCCCATCCTGGGCTGGATGCCCCTCTTCCTGTCGCTCCCGGTAATCACCATCTGCGCGATGGTGATCCTGCGTCGGCGTTGGGTGGAGCAGGAGCGGCTGATCTATCCGGTGGTCCAGCTTTCCCTGTCGATGGTGCAGCGGGACGACCGCGGCTCGCTCGTTCACCCGTTCCTGCGGCGGGGAGCCATGTGGCTGGGATTCGCCGTCCCCGTGATCACGGGCGCCATCGTGGGCCTGCACGCCTTCTTCCCCTTCCTCCCCAAGGTCGAGGTCACCTACGCCGTCCCCCTCTTCAAGCGGATGTACCTCAGCTTCGCCACCCTCGGATTCTTCTTCCTGATCCAGCGGGAGGTAGCCTTCGGCCTGTGGGTCTTCACCCTGCTCAACCACCTTCAGAACGCCGTCTACGACGAGCTAGGCTGGGCGACCGAGGCCGAGCCGGTGATCAGCGCCTGGAGCTACGGCACCCCCAGCCTCGTACATCAGGGGATGGGTGCGATGATCGTCCTCGTCCTCGGCGGCCTCTGGGTCGGGCGCGAACACCTGGCCAACGTCTTCCGCAAGGCTTTCCGCGGCGCCGACAACGTCCGGGACGACGATGAGATCCTCTCGTACCGCGGAGCCGTGTTCGGACTTCTGCTGGGCACGGTGGTGATGGCAGTCTGGCTCTGGCGCATGGGCATTCCGGCCATCGGGGTCGTCGCCCTGATGTTCTTTCTCGCCGTCATCTTCCTCGCCCTGACCCGGGTCATCGTCGAGGGCGGGGTCGCCGTGATCTACACCCCGATGGTGGCCGAGGACGCGGTCATGTCGGCCGTCGGCACCTCGGTCTTCGGACCCAGCGGCCTAATGGGTCTGACCTTCACCCGTATTTTCGGCAACGACCTGCTCAACTTCGTCATGCCCCACGCCGCCAACGGGCTCAAGCTCGCCGGCGAGATCGACCGTCGCCGCCGCCCCCTGTTCTGGGCCATGCTCGCGGCGACGCTGCTGGGCATGTTCGGCGCCCTCTGGATGCTCCTGCACCTGGCCTCCACCTACGGCGCCATCAACATGAGCCGCATCCACTTCGTCTGGTTCCCCAACTACCTCGGCGACTACACCGCCGCCCGCATCGCCCAGCCCACCGGACCCAACGCCCTGGGATGGTTCCATACCGGCGTCGGCGGCGCCGTCATGGCACTGCTCATGCTCGCCCGCCGGTTCTGGGGCTGGTGGCCGCTACACCCGATCGGCTTTCCCATCAGCTCCACCTTTCGCTGGATGGCGTTCAACGCCTTTCTCGCCTGGATGATCAAGGGGCCGATCCTCAAATACGGGGGCGTCTCCATGTACAAAGCGGTGCGCCCGTTTTTCCTCGGGCTCATCCTCGGCCACTTCGCGATCTACGGGGTTTTCTGGATCGTCAACGGGCTGACCGGGGTGACCGGCAACTGGCTCTTCCCCTGACGCCGGTCGATGGACCCGGCTCTATTCGGTTCGGGCCAACACCCACGCGCGTTGGCGCACCGGAGGCGGCTCCTCTTGTCACCCTCCGCAGAGTCCGGCCAAGTCCTGAGTTGGCACCCCGGAGATGTCAATTGGCGACGGCCATGGTGGGCGCTATTTTCCTAATCGCCGCCTTTGCAGAAACCGATCGGAGCGCCCGTGACCTCCTACATCGACGAGTGTGTTGAGCAGGTCCTGACCCGCGGCCACTGCCTGCTGAAAGGTCGCTTCCCCGCCCAGGCGGTCGAGTCCTGCCGCGAGGGTTTCATGCCGCTGCTGGAACAAGTCGGCCAGCGAATTCCCGAGGGCAATCGCGGCCTTTGCCGCTGGGCGATCGGCCTGCCCTTCGCTCCCCCTTTCTATCATTCCGCCTTCTTCACCGACGCACTGGTAAACGAGATCTGCCGCCGGATCCTCGGCGACGGCATGCACGTGGTCTACTACGGCACCGACACGCCGGTGAAGGGCTCCGATTTCCAGAAGGTACATGCCGACATTCCCTTCCCCTTCCCGGAGGAGCCGGGCATCCGGCACCCACCCCTGACTCTGTCGGTACGCTTCACCTTCGGTGCCATGACGATGGCGAACGGTCCCTTCGAGGTGGCACCAGGCACCCAGTACCTGCCCCGGCAAGAGACTATCGCCAAGCTGGAAGCCGGCGAGATCCCGCTCGAGCCGCTGCTGCTGGACGTGGGCGATGTGATCGTCTCCGATGCCCGGACACCGCACCGCGGCACACCGAACCACACGGACGAGCCGCGGCCCTTCGCCGTCATCGTCTACAACCGCGATTTCTATTTCCAGGAGCGCTGGGAAGAGGGCCTCGAGGCCAACGACAACCCCGTGTTGCTGGAATCGTTCTACCGGTCGCTGTCTGAAGAGGAGCAGCGCCTGCTCAGGCGCTTGCCGCGCACCCAGTGCTGAAGCGCGGCCGGGCCGGCGCTCCCATGTCTGATCTCATGGCGATGGTATCTTGGATACGGGGCGGCAGAATCGGGAGCAGATTGAATTCCCGGCATCACCCTGCACGGGTGCCGGTCAGCGGCAGCAGCATGGGAGATCGGCGTCCCGATCGCGCCATCGGCCTGCCAATCCTGTCAGCTTGTTGGGGATCCGGGTGATCGCTTTATTCCTCTACCGTTACGGCATCCTGCCTGCGCGCCGGCTTCCGCTCGTTTCGCAACGGTCTTGAAGGCAACGATATGAATCTAAATCAGCGGCAACAGATCGTCGTCGACTGTTTGGAACACCTAGCGAAGGGGACGCTCACCGTCGATGCCTTGAGTGGTGCGTTCGAACAGGTGCTGTCAGAAAACGGCCGACGTCAGGACTTGCTCTACCTGCAGACGAACGAGAGCGCCCTGCATTCGGGGGTGATCGGCATGAAGATGCTGGTCAACGGTGAGTACGCCGCCGACCCCGCGCCTGCCGGTCCCAAGCCCACTCCCGATGATGGCTGGCCCTACGCGACCGTGATCGACGCGATCAGAGACGGCTGGCGGGTGATCAGCTTCCCCAACATGGCCCTTAGCCTGGACGAGAATCGCACGTATGGCCTGGGTTTCGAGTTCATTCTGGAGAGGTGGCGCTAGATGCATACCCACGACTGTGAGCCAACCCTGACAGACCGCCAGGTCATCGAGTTCTGTCGCGAGGGCTTCCTGACGCTCGAAGGAGCAGTGGAGGCAGGAGTAACCGACCGCGCCATCGAGTATTGCCATGCGCACCCGGAGGATCGCGAGCTCTCGGTCCTGCTCGAAGAGGACTGGTTCGTCGACGGAATTCTGCTGGCCCCGGCCGTCGCCGGGGCCGTTCGCAGTCTCCTCGGGGCCGGCTTCGGCCTCTCGCCGTTCGTCGCCAACCACATCGGCGAGTGCCCCGATCCCGATCCGTTGGGCTGGCACGTGGACGGCGGCAACGTGCACACCTTCGCCCTCAACTACCTGCAGGTCTTCTGCCTGCCCCAGGACACCACTGTCGAGATGGGCCCGACCGAGATCCTGCCCGGCAGCCACTTCCTGCTCGGGCAAAGCGCCCTGGTCTCCCGCTACGGCGCCATCCGCGGCACCCGGATGTGCACCGGCCCGGCCGGCACCGTTTACATCACCTGTTATCCGATCTGGCACCGCCGCTACCGGGCGACTGCCACCGACTGCACCCGTCATCTGTTCAAGTACAACTACTACCGCAACAGCCCGCCGCGGCGGGACTGGGTCGTCGAGGACAGTTTCGACCCGGCCCACCACACCGACGACTTCAATCACCTGAACGCCGGCGGCTTGTTGATGCGCCGGAACTTCCTCGACAGCTACGATGCTGCCCACATGTACATGTGGCTCTGCGGCCGCGAGGAGGAGTTCCGCTACGTCGGCGGCACCGCCTGGCCGGCGCCGCGCGGCAACTGGCCAGCCCACTTCCGCAACTATGCGGTGCCGCCCTCGCTGTCCGGCAACGGCGCGGTGCCCTACCAACCCGAGGCGCCGCCGATGCTGCGGCACAACTGACCATGGCCCCCAGCGACAACCCCCTCGTCTTCCGCCAGAGCGCGCTCGAGTACGTCGACCACGACGCCCTCGACATGCCGCGCACCAACGCCGCCAACGAGCCCGTCGTCCGGCTCACGCCGGAGCAGCGCTACCTATTCGACACCCGGGGATGGCTGCTTTTCCCGGGCGTCCTGAGCGCGTCGCAGACCGAGGAGATACGCGACTTCTGCGTGCAAGTGAAGCGCGACCCCGAGTCGCTGCCCGAGCACCAGCGCTGCGGCATCGCCGGGCCCCTGGAGGCCCTGACCGATCACCCGGTCGTCGTCGGCTTCATGAACGAGTTCCTCGCTCATCCGGACATGTCGAGCCAGGACTGTTACGGCTTCCGCATGGAGTCTGCCAGCGTCCACGTGCGCACCGCCGGCGAGGGACCGTTCGCGCCCCACAACGGCAGCGGCCTGCTCCGCCCGCCCGGCGACTCCCACCACTACCGCTGCGTCCCGGGCCAGGCGCGCAGCGGGCTCACCTGCGTCCTCTGGGAGTTCAACGAGGTAGAGCACGGTGGCGGCGGCACGCTGTTCGTCGACGGCAGCCACAAGGCCGCCTTCCTGGCGCCCGAGTCGCTGCATTCCCCCGACTCGCCGCTTTGGTCCACCTACGCCTGCCCGGCCGGGTCGCTGATCATCTTCTGCGAGGGCACCACCCACTCGGCCAGTCCCTGGACCAGCACCGAGCGCGACCGCATCGCCATCTTCAGCCGCTACAACTACGTCAACAGCAAATGGCACAAGTGGGAGCCGCCGCCCGCGCTCCTCGAAGCACTGCCTGCCAAGCGCCGCACCCTCTTCCGGCCCGTGCACGTCGAAGGCCACCTGCTAGCCTGAGCCGATGGGGCAGTTAGTCGGCGTCGACATCGGCGGCACCTTCACCGACTTCGTCCTGATCGACGCCGACAGGAGCGAGATCCGCGTTCACAAGGTCTCTTCCACGCCGGCGGACCCGACGCGCGGCCTGGTCGACGGATTGCTGGAGATGGAGCCCGCGGCCATCGACGCCGTCATTCACGGCACCACCGTCGCCACCAACGCCATCCTCGAGCGCAAGGGCGCCCGCTGCGGCCTGATCGCCACCCGCGGCTTCCGCGACATCCTTGAACTCAGGCGCCGCGACCGCCCGCACGCCTACGGACTGACCGGTTCCTTCGAGCCGCTGGTCCCGCGCGATCGCCGTCTGGAGGTCGACGAGCGCATCGCCGCCGACGGCCAGGTGCTGCGCCCGCTGAGCGTCGAGGGGCTCCTCGCGGCCGGCGCAGCCCTGGTCGCCGACGACGTCGAGGGCATCGTGGTCGCCTTCATGAACTCCTACGCCAACCCGACCCACGAGCTCGAGGCGCGCGCCCTGCTCAACGAGCGCTGGCCCGATCTGTTCGTCACCTGCTCCACCGAGGTGCTCCCGGTCTACCGAGAGTTCGAGCGCACCAGCACCGCGGCGGTCAACACCTACGTCCAGCCACGCGTAAGCCACTACCTGCGGCAGGTACGGGACGAGCTCGGCAAAACCTGCGGCTACGACAACAACCTGCTCGTGATGCAGTCCAACGGCGGCATGCTCGACTCGGTCGCGGTCGCGAAAATGCCCGTGCAGACCGTGTTGTCCGGTCCGGCGGCGGGCGTGATGGGCGCCGCCCGGCTCGCCGGCGAGTACGGCATGGACCGGCTCATCACCTACGACCTGGGTGGGACGAGCCTGGACGTGGCGCTCGTGGTCGACGGCCGCCCCCAGACGGCCAACGTCACCGAAATCGAGTTCGGCATCCCGATCGGCGCCGCGATGATCGACATCCGCACCATCGGCGCCGGCGGCGGCAGCATCGCCCACCTCGACGCCGGCGGGATCCTGCAGATCGGACCCCACAGCGCCGGCGCCGATCCGGGACCGGTCTGTTACGGCAGGGGCGGCGGGCAGCCGACCCTGACCGATGCCCTGGTGGTGCTCGGCCGCATCAACCCGCAGCGTTCGATCACCGGGCGCGACCTGGACGCCGAGTCGGCGTTGAACGTAATCCAGAGACAAATCGGCGAGCCGCTGGGTCTGGCCCCCGAAGCAGCAGCCGACGCCATTGTCGCCGTCGCCACCAACACCATCTCCGGCAGCCTGCGCCGCATCTCGATCGACCGCGGCCACGCCCCGCGCGACTTCACCCTGTTCCCGTTCGGCGGCGGCGGTCCGCTCTTCGCCAGCCAGCTGCTGTGCGAGCTGAGCGTGTCGCAGGTGCTGGTGCCCACCTATCCCGGCATCGCCTCGGCCTGGGGCTGCGCCGTGGCCGACGTGCGCCGCGACTTCGTCCGCATGTTCAACCGCCGCCTGAGCGACCTGGATATGGAACAGGTTGCCGGCGCCATCCGCGAGCACGCCGAAGCGGGCGAGCAGTTCATCCGCTCCAGCGGCGTGCCGGTAGACCGTGTCGAAATCATCGTCGAGGCCGACGCCGGCTTCGAGGGCCAGACCCACGTAATCCGCACGCCGATCTCCGTCGATCGGCTCGACGAGGCCGCCATCCACGCCGATTTCCGGCAGGCCTACGACCGCCACTACGGCGTGGAGGCGATCGACTTCGAGGGACTTGCCGAACTGCTGGACGAACTGCACGTCCTCATCCTCAACCTGCGTACCAGCGTCATCGGACGGCGCTCCACCTTCAGCCTCAGGGACAACCTGGCGCCGCCGGCCACGACGATCGACGAAGCCGGCGGCGGCGAACGCGCGGTCTACTTCGACGACGGCTTCCGCCCCTGCCCGACCTACGACCGCACGCGGCTGCCATGGGGCACCACCATCGCCGGGCCGGCGGTCATCGAGCAGACCGACACCACCGTCTGGATCGAGCCCGGCGTGGAAACCGAGGTCCTTGAAGGCGGCGCCCTGCTGCTGAGAAGAACCGCGCCATGAGCCAGTCGACGCCCGACGACGCGCTCGACCCCATCACCCTGGCGGTGGTGCGCGGCAGCCTCGAGCAGATCGCCGACGAGATGGACGCCACCATCGAGCGCATGGCGTTCTCGCCGGTGATCTCCGACGGCTTCGACCGCGCCAGCGGCATCTACGACCGCGCCAACGGCGACGTCATCGTCCAGGGGCCGCGGGGCCTGCCCAACTTCATCTACGTGATGAGCCACACCGTCCGCTCGGTGATCGAGCGCATCTCCAACCCGGCACCGGGCGACGTCTACATCGTCAACGATCCCTACCTTGGGGGCACCCACCTGATGGATGTGAAGATGGTCAAGCCCTTCTTCTACGAGGGAGAGCTGATCGCCTGGCTGGCCAACAGCGGTCACTGGCCCGACATCGGCGGCCGCGTGCCGGGCGGGTTTTCCACCCGGGCGACCGAGATCTATCAGGAGGGCCTGCGGCTGCCACCGGTGCGGCTGTTCGACCGCGGCCGGCTCAACCGCGACGTTCTCGACATCATCCTGCAGAACGTGCGGGTGTCGCGGGAGCGTCAGGGCGACATCATCGCCCACGTCACCGCGCTCAAGGTCGGCCACGACCGGCTGACTGCCCTGCTCGACCGCTACGGCTGCGACACCGTGTTCCGCGCTGTCGACGAGCTCAACGACCGCTCCGAGGAGATGATGCGGGGCCACATCGCCTCCATTCCCGACGGCCTCTACCGGTTCCAGGAGCACCTCGATAGCGACGGCGTGGTCAACGAGCCCCTCCTCCTCGACCTGGCTCTCACCGTCGAGGGTGACGGCGTGCACGTCGACTTCTCTCAGAGCAGCGCGCCCTGCCGCGGACCACTCAACAGCGTGCTGAGCACGACCATGGCCGGCGTCTTCATCGCCTTCAAGCACACCTTCCCGGAGGTGCCGATTAACGAGGGCTGCTTCCGCCCGTTCGCCTTCGACCTGCCCGAGACTGTCTTCCTCAACGCCCAGCATCCGCGGCCGGTGGCCGGCTGCGCCGCCGAGGTCTGCCAGCGCGTAATCGACACCGTGCTCGGCGCGCTCGGCCAGGCCCTGCCCGAGCGCTCCTACGCCGGCCCCATGGGCACGGTCACCAACCTGTCGATCGGCGGCGACGATCCGGAGCGCGGCCTCTACGTGCTCTACTCGTTTGTCGGCGGCGGCTACGGCGGCAACTGGGAGAGCGACGGGCTCATCAACGGCAATCCGACACTGGCCCTGGCGCGCACCCAGGCGCTGGAGATCTTCGAGGCCCGCTACCCGGTGCGCTTCCTCCAGTACGCCATCCGCGACGGCTCGGGCGGGGCCGGCCGGCGACGCGGCGGCCTCGGCGTCGTCTTCGAGTTCCAGATCGTGCGCGGCACCGCCTCCGCCTCGCTGCTGGGCGAACGCGGGAAGTTCGGTCCGTTCGGTTACGGTGGTGGAACTCCGGCCCAGACCTCCTCGCACCTGTTCAACCTCGGCGGCAAAGCCTACGTGCCCGAGCACATCTCCAAAGATGAAGGAGTCCACATGGACACCGGCGATGTCCTGCGCCTGCAGACCCCGGGCGGCGGCGGCTGGGGATCACCGCTGGAGCGCCCCCCCGAGCAGGTTGCCGAGGACGTCCGACGCGGCTACTACGGCCGCGCCGCAGCCAGCGAGCAGTACGGCGTCGTTCTCGCCGATGACTCCTTTGCCGTAGATGCAGTTCAGACTGCGGCCCTGCGCCTCGAGCTAGGCGGCAAGGCGTAGCGCGCAACGCCCCGGATGCGCTGTCCCCGGGCAGCAACGTCTCTCCTCTTCCTGTCTCTCCTGCTGGAGCTGCCGGCGACGTCCGACGCCGACGATCGCCTCCAGCAGCTAGGTCGGGAACTGCTCAACCTGGACCTGCGCCGGTCCGAAATTCCGCGGGAAGCTTTGGCTGGGCCCGCCTTCTCACTGGGCTGGCGGGAGGAGGACCTCCTGCGCCGGCGGATCGAGTCGATTGCGGTTGCCGACCTCAACGCCGCCGCCGGCACCAGCCGCGTCGACCTGCCCTGGCGCTGGCAGCGGGCACACGGCGCCGCCGCCATCACTGCCAGCAGCGGCCGCGTCGACTACGCCGGGCGCAGCAAGCGGCCGGGCTGGAACAGCAGAGTCAGCGGCCGCGGCCGCGGCTTCGACATCACCCTTACCGCAACGGCAGATCGCCATCGCCTGTTACTGAGTTTGACACAGTCACGCCACCAGGGACACGAACGGGTGCTGGAGCTGGAGCGTTTTCACCGATCGAAGAGCGACGAGCGCAAAAACCGCTTCTTCTGGGATCTGATCGAACCGACCACGGGCGACAGCATTCACATCGAATGGAGCGCCAGCGGCCTCGCCGTTGCCCTCGGCTACGGCTACCACCTGACATCGCGAGACTGCCTGGAGGTAGAGCTGTTACGTGAGCGCCGGTCCAGCCGGCTGAACGCGACCTATCAGAACCGGGGCGAGCGCGAAGAGCTGCGCGGCGAACGTCCGCTCGAGGGACGGCAGTCCGGCACCCGCCGCGGAATCTCCGCCCGGTATGCCCGCCTCCTTGCCTCCCACCTGCGCATCGGCGCCGAGCTCGGCGCCCGAAGTCACCGGCTCGACGCGCGTGCTATGCAGCTCGATGTACCTCTGAGCGAACGCGGCGTGCTGCTCGACCTGGTCGCTCTGGGAGCTGCGCGCGGCAGCTACGACGGCCGCCACTTCTACCTTACGGCCGACTTGGATGCTGCAGCCGGGCACGGTGCCGACCGGCGCCGTGCCCGGCTGCTGGCCGGGCGTGTTACCGGCGAGTTTGCGGGAGATTTCGTCGGCGAGACGCCGGTGCTCGGCTTCACGCTGCTCGCCCTGCCGATCTCCCACGGCGCCCGGGGACGCAGTGAGGGACGGCTGAGCTCGACCATCCTCGGAGCAGCAGGCCAGGTTCAGAGAGGGACCTTCGACCTCGGGCTCGGACTTTACACCGCCTGGTCCGACCTGAAAATAGAATCCAGCGCCTACACCGAGATGCAGTTCGGGCTGGTCGTCGCCCCTTACCACAACCAGCGCTCCCTCGACGTCAATATCTACCGGCTCGAGCTGCGTCCCGCCTGGACTCTGGAGCCGGTGGGCGCCGGATCATTGCGCTTCGAGATCGAATTGCGACAATATCTGTTGGCGATCGACGACCGGGGACAGAAACCGGCCGCCGACATGTTGAGCAAGGACGAGCAAGTACGCGGCGGCCGGATCGCCGGTCTGTTGCTGACCTACTCCCGTTAGCCGCCTGCTCCATCTCCAGGCGGAAGAGAAGGATACCCCGGTGAATCGCTGGATTAAGGCGCCCGCGCGCCTGTTGCTACTGCTGGCCACGACCCTGCTCGCTGTCCCGGCCGCCGCCCAGGAAGAGGGCGGGATCGAGTTGGATTTGCAGACCGAGCTGACCTTCGAGTACGAGCTCTACCTCTCGACCATCGAGGAGATCCTTCGCGACGCCATAGCCAACGGCTTCGACATCGATGCCGCGCGCACCGGCCTGGCTTTGGTATTGCTCGCCCAGCTCCAGTTCGAGACCGACGCCGCCGCGGCGCGGCTCGAGGATGCCCGCTACGACCTCGAGAGCGATCTCGACGAGTTGCTCACCCTGGTCTTGGACGAGATCCAGGATGCCGATCCCGAAACACCCGAAGCGCTAGCCGCAGCGATCGCAGACCGTATGTTTCTGGAGCGCAGCAAGGGCTTCGAGGAAGAGGTCGAAGTAGTCGCCTCTCGGATGGAGGAAGCCGGAGACGAGATGAGCAGCGCTATCGCCGATCTCGGCGTCGCCACCTTCGATAGCGTCGACGAGATCGATCAGCTGTTCCACGAACTCAGCGCGTCTACCGACGAGTTCCTCCTCACCGTCTACCTCGATGACGGAACCGACCTCTACTCCTACGAGATCACCCGCGCGGACGTGGACGCGCTCTCGGATTACGACCCGAGCGACACCGGCGGCCAGGACCTGGCCGACTTGCTGGGGATCGCCGGCGGTGACCTGGAAGCTCTGGTTGATAACCTCGATGCCGTCGCCGAGAACCTAACCGCCGCTCTCGACATTCTGGAGCAGGCCGCCTCTCCCGAGGACAACGAGATCCTCATCGGCGACCTGCGGGAAGCCGTCGCCGACCTGGACCTGGCCCTTGGCAATCTCGAAGACGCCCTGGACGACTCGCCGCTGGCCCTGTCCATGCGGGAGGTCGGTGATTTGCTGACCGACCTGGACGACATGCTGGGCGGGCGGGAATTCGTCGTCGGCGACATGACCGTGCGGCCCGCTGCACTGATCGAGAGCAGAACCGCGGCGGCCGCACCTGCAGACGAGCTTGTGGCCGTTGCCGTCGCGCTCTCGGTCCTGGCCCAGTCCGAGTTCGGGCTGGCCGCAGAGCGGGAAACGGACCGGAGCGAGAAGGCGAGGCTGCGCGGCTGGCGCTGGGTCATGCTCGCCGCCGGCGCTGTGGGACTGACCGACTCACCGGATGCACTCATGCTCGAGTTCTACAGCGCCTCCGACCCCCGCGCCCATACCTTCCGCGGCTATTTCCCCGACGGCCTCTCCGGCGCCATGCTCGAGCTCATCGGCGCCGACATGGTCGTCAACGCCAACGCCACGCGGGACGAGTTCGACGCCTACCTGACCGAACTGCGCCGCCATTTCCGCCAGCGCGCCGACGTCGCTCCAGATGACGCCGAGGCCCGGGCCGGCCTCGCCCTCATCCGCACCTACTTCACCCTGGCTGGCAATCGGGACGATCTGACCGACCTGGCCGGCGACATGGCCGCCGGCGACATCATCAGCTTCGTCGATCGCCTGGAAACCACTGACCTGGATCTGCAGAGCCCAGCCGACAGCACCCGCGAGGATACCGAGGCGGCACTGCAGGATCCCGACATCGTCTTTCTCATCCTCAACAAGCTGGACGACGACGGCGCTCCCCTCACCGTCGAGAAGGACGATCACATCATGCCCTTTCCCCTCACCCACGATCCCCTGGCCGCCATTCTCGACCGCGTCCAGGCCGTCAACAACGCCGCGGCCGGACTCGCGGCCACAGTCGACGAGACCGCCAGCAACGCCGACCACATCTTCGAGCTGGATCTGGATCCAAACGAGCTCGACTTCTCCGATGCCGATTCCGCTCTCGAGATGGTCCAGGCGCTGGAGCGCTCGAACGAGAACTTCCTCGCGGTCACCCAACAGGGGCACGACGACTTGATCGACGCCGGCGACCGCATCGAGCGCGGCCTGGCTGACTTCACCGATGCCGTCTCCGGGATGCGTGAGCTGATGGAGGAGATGGAAGCGGAAACCGGCTCCGGCCTCGGTGGCCTCACCGCTGCCACGGTCGAGTTCGACGAGTTCTACGCCGACGTCCACCGCGACTTCGCCGTGGTGGGCGAGGTGACGGTCATCGATGGCTCCAACGTCGACCTGTCGGCCTGGTTCGAAAAGCCACCCGAGAGCGTGCTGCAGCGTTTCAAGTGGTACCTCGACGACGACGACATGACCGACAACACCCTCGCCGGTTTCCTCCCAGGCGACATCGACCGGTCGGTGATCGTGGAAAGCACCGTCGCCGATCTGCCCGGCGCATTTGCCCTGAATCAGAATTTCCCGAACCCGTTCAACAGAGGCACCGTCATCCCCTTCGCCCTCGCCCGTTCCGGCCCCATCGACCTGGCCCTCTACAACGTTCAGGGCCAGCGGTTGCTGACCCTGGCCTCAGGGCACCGCGCGCGCGGCTCCTACCGGATCGCCTGGGACGGCACCGACGACCGTGGCCGGAGTCTGGCGACCGGTATCTACCTCTACCGATTGACCGCTCCAGACCAGACGAAGACGCAACGGCTGATCCTCTTGCGCTAGCCCCTCGCCCGTACCTTGACGCCGGCTCTCCTGCCGCCCTATATCCAGGGCCTGGCCGCCCGGTTCATAAATGCGGCGGGCACGAATGCCATCGTGTTTGCCAATCGGGCCGCACATCCACTCGCGGAAACGGAGCTTCTCATGTCCACCGATTTCTCTCTGGACGGCAGGATTGCACTGGTTACCGGCGCCGGGCGCGGCATCGGCCGCAACATCGCCGTCGCTTACGCCCGGGCCGGGGCCCACCTGGTGATCGGCGCCCGCACGCGGGCCGAACTCGACGAGGTCGGGGCGGAGATCGAGGCCTGCGGCGTCAGGGTATCCAGCCGCCACCTCGACATGAGCGACCTGGACAGCGTCCGCGCCTTCGCCGCCGCGGCGCTGGACCAGTTCGGCCGCATTGACATCCTCGTGAACAACGCCGGCGTGCCGATGCGCAAGACCGTGCTGGAGACGACCGAGAAGGACTGGGACTGGGTCACCGACGTGAATCAGAAGGGGCTCTTCTTCCTCACCCAGGCCTGTGCCCACGCTATGATCGAGCGGGGGGAAGGCGGCAAGGTTATTCACATCAGCTCGACCCTGGGATTCGTCCAGATGCCCGGGCAATGCGTCTACGGCAGCGGCAAAGCGGCAGTCGTCCACATGTGCCGGGGCATGGCACTGGAGTGGGCGGAGCACAAAATCAACGTCAACACCATCGCCCCGTTCGCCACCCGCACCGGCCTGGGCCGCGACCTGCCCAACTACGAACAGATGCTGACCGAGCGCGCCGCCACGATCCCGATGGGGCGCGTACTCGATCCGGACGACCTTGAGGGGGCCGCCCTGTTCCTGGCCAGCTCCGCCTCCGATTTCATCACCGGTCAGACCATTGTCGTGGACGGAGGCTACTCGGTACAATGAGCGTGGAGCGGATGCGGGCCGCGGTCCTGCACGAGGTCAACCACCCCGTAGTGATCGACGATGTCGAAGTCGAAGGACCACGCGAAGGCGAAGTCGTCGTCCGCATCGGTGCCACCGGCGTCTGCCACAGCTGCTGGCACTTCGTCAACGGCAACCTGCCCTTCCCCCTCCCGATGGTGCTCGGCGACGAAGGCGCCGGCGTCATCGAGGACGTCGGTCCCGGCGTCAGCCTGGTGGCACCCGGCGACCACGTCATCCTCTGCTGGGTCGCCTCCTGCGGCCAGTGCACCTACTGCCTCCAGGGCCTTTCCAACCTCTGTCTGAACACCGAGAAGGGCGGCCGCGGCCGCATGCAGGACGGCACCACCCGCTACCGCGTCGACGGCACCGACGTCTACCACTGCGCCACCGTCGCCTCCTTCGCCGAGTATTGCGTCATCCCCCAGGAGTGCGCCATCCCCATCGAGAAGGATGTCGCCCTCGACAAGGCCGCACTTGTCGGCTGCAGCGTCACCACCGGCGTCTGCGCCGCCACCCACACCGCCAAAGTCCACCCAGGCGCCAGGTGCGCAATCTTCGGCGCCGGCGGCATCGGACTCAACGTCATCCAGGGGTGCGTCATCGCCGGCGCCGAGACCATTATCGCCGTCGACCTCAAGCCGTCCAAGCTCGATTTTGCCCGCCAGTTCGGCGCCACCCACACCATCGACGCAAGCCAGGACGACCCCGTCACCGCCATCAAAGACCTCACCGGCGGCCTCGGCGCCGACTACGCCTTCGAAGCCATCGGCACCGCCACCACCTACCTCCAGGCCCTCCAGGCCCTCCGCAACAAGGGAACTGCCATCTGGATCGGCGCCCCACCCCAGAAGCCACTCGAGCTCGACGCCTCCCTGATCTTCTGGGGCGAAAAGACCGTCATGGGTAGCAACTATGGCTCCGCCCGCCCCAGATACGACATGCCCAGACTCCTCTCCCTCTACCAGTCCGGCATCCTCAAGCTCGACGAGCTCATCACCCGCCGCTACACCCTGGACCAGGTGAACGAAGCTTTCACCGACATGCTGAACGGCGAAGTAGCAAGAGGCATGATCATCCCGTAGCAGCGACGGACAACCGCCACTTCCAGCTGGTTTCCTCCCAAGATAGATGGGGACTCAACCGAGCGGTTGAGCCCCCACCATCACAAGTAGAACTGCAGGTCAGCTTCCTGGAGGTCTGCCGTGGTCGTTACTAGGGCGCCTCCTGGGCAAAAAGATCCAAATACTCTCCCAACCCCTCCTTCTCCAACTCCTCCATAGCCACAAACCGCAACGCCGCCGAATTGATGCAATACCGCAGCCCCGTCGGCGCCGGCCCATCCTCGAACAGATGCCCCAGATGCGAATCCCCGTGCCTGCTGCGCACCTCGATCCGCGTCATGAACAGGCTGCGATCGATCTTCTCGACTACGTGGTCGGTCACCAGCGGTTGCGTGAAGCTCGGCCACCCCGTACCCGACTTGAACTTGTGCGTCGAGCTGAACAACGGCTCGCCGGAGGCGATGTCGACGTAGACCCCCGGCTTCTTGTTGTCCCAGAACTCGTTGCGGAACGGCGGCTCGGTCCCTTCCTCCTGCGTTACTTCCCACTGCAACGGAGTCAGCCGCGCCCGCAGCTCGTCGGCGGCGGGCTTGCTGTGTTTCTCCGCCGGCTTGCTCGCGAGGATCCCCTCGTCAGCGCCCCAGACGCTGTCGATGAAGCGGTCCCGGCCCGATCCGGTACGGTAGGCATTGTAGTCAGCGGCGCTCTTGACGTGGTAGTCCTGGTGGTAGTCCTCGGCCTCGTAGAACGGACCGGCCGCCAGGATCGGCGTCACGATCGGCTTGTCGAAACGACCCGAGGCTTCCAGCGCCGCCTTCGTCCGCTCGGCGACCTCCTTCTGCGTCTCGGTGGTGTAGTAGACGGCCGAGCTGTACTGATGCCCGCGGTCGTAGAACGAGCCGGCGGCGTCGGTGGGATCGAACTGCCGCCAGAAGTGCTCGACCAGCTGCTCGTAGCCGACCTGGTCCGGGTCGAAGATGACGCGCACCGCTTCACGGTGGCCGGTTGCCCCAGACGCAACCTGCTTGTAGCTGGGGTCCACTTCCAGCCCACCGGTGTATCCGGATACCGCGCTGGAGACGCCTGGCACCTTGTCGAAGGGCGCCTCGCTGCACCAGAAGCAGCCGCCGGCGAAAATCGCCGTCTCCTGCTCACCGGCCTTGCTGTCATCAGGCATGACGGCCAGCACCATCACGCCCGCAGCAAAGGGCAGAATCCATCTCATCGCGTACTCCTGTTTCGCAGTGCAGGTTCAAGCTGTGCCTTTCGTCTTGGACGCGCCGCGAGCGAAAGCGGTTCACGAGATTCGCCGCACCGCCGTTTTCTACTGGGCGAGAAGAAGATACGTAGGGACCGGCGGCGGGCAACCGCCTGCCGGCGGCAGTTTTGCGGCGCCCGGTCATCTTTCATAGGATTGACTGCGAAGCTAGCGCTGCTCGCCTTTACGGCGCCGGGCGCCTGCTCCCGCGGCGCCAGAGCACCGGATCGACAGATGAACGACGCGGACAAATCCAGAGCACAGCTGCGCAGCGAGCGGTCGGAACTGCGGCAATCGGCGCACCGGCGCAGCCCCGGTCCGCCGGCTGAAGCCGCCTCGATGCAGGCGCCGCAACCGCGCCCCTCCCTGCTTTCCTACCGCGCCCTGCTGGTCGGACTCTTTCTCGGGGTCGCGATCGGCCTCATTGGCCCCTATTTCACCCTCTTCATGCGCGGCTCCAACACCGGGGGCGGCTTCTACACCAACCCCATGTCCCACTTTTTCCTGTTCGTCCTCGTGGGACTGATCAATGTGCTCGTCGGCCTGCTGCGTCGGCCGTGGGCGTTCAGCCGCGGCGAGTTGGTCACCGTCTACATCCTCATGACCCTGGGCAACCAGTCGCTCTCCATGTCCCACTACTGGACGCCCATGCTCTGCGGTCCTTACTACTTCGCTTCCGAGACCAACGACTGGGCCCGCATTCTCCACCCTTACCTGCCCCAGTGGATCATGCCGTACCGGCTCGAAGGGCTGCGGGCCTTCTTCGAGGGCACCTACGGCCAGACGGCCGGCGAAGGCCTGTGGAAGGTCTGGATCGAGCCGGCGCTGGCCTGGACCCCCATGCTGATCGCCATCCACGCCGGCACCCTCTGCATGATGGTCATCGTCCGCCGTCAGTGGTCGGAGCGGGAGCGCATCATTTACCCGCTCATCCAGGTCGCCGGCGACATGGTCCGCGACGACGAGCGGCAGTCGCTGATCAAACCCTTCTTCCGCAACCCGGTCATGTGGATCGGTTTCGCCCTGCCCTTCCTGGTCGGCGTCGTGCAGGGACTCAACGCCTACTTCCCCTACATCCCCGAACCGCAGCTGCGCGCCTCCCTGTCGCTGCCCGGGCAGACCTCGATGCCGATCATCATGAGCTTCGTCGCCACCGGCTTCTTTTTCCTGATCAAGCTCGAGGTCGGCTTCAGCCTCTGGATGTTCGCTCTGTTCAACCTGGTGCAGAAGGGGATCTACAACACCATCGGCGTGGCCGACAAGCCGGAGCCGGCCCTCAGCCTCTGGAGCTACGACCTGCCGAGCCTGGTGCACCAGAGCGTCGGCGCCATGACGGTGCTGGTGATCGGCGGGCTGTGGGTAGGCCGGGAGCACCTGATCAACGTCTTCCGCAAGGCATTCGCGGGGGATGGCAATGTCGAAGACCGGGACGAGGTCCTCTCCTACCGCGGCGCCACCGTTGGGCTGATCCTCTGCGGCGCCGTAATGGCGGTCTGGATGAATCTGTCCGGCGTGCCCATCCTCGGCGTGGCCGCCTTCCTGTTCTTCGTCTTCATCATCTTCGTCGCCCTCACCCGCGTGGTCGTCGAGGGCGGCGTGGCCATGCTGTACACCCCCCTCGTCCCCCCCGACGCAGCCCTGTCGGCCTTCGGCACCGGCTTCTACGGGCCGACCGGCATCCTCGGCCTCACCTTCGCCCGCGTCTGGGCCAACGACATCTTCAACTTCGCCATGCCCCACTGCGCCAACGGCCTCAAGCTCGGAGAGCAGATCCGCGGCAACCGTCGGCCGTTGTTCTGGTTCATGCTGGCGGCGATGATACTCGGTCTCTACGCCGCCTCTTTCACCACCCTATTCATGGGCTATCGCTACGGCGCGGTGAACCTGAGCGACCGCCACTTTGTCTGGCTGGCGCAGTACATCTACGAATACGCCGCCGCCCGCATCGTCGAGCCGGTCGGGCCGAACTGGGCGGGGTGGCTGCACACCGGCCTCGGCGGCCTGGCGATGGGCCTGCTGATGGTGGCGCAGCGAGTCTGGCTCTGGTGGCCGCTGCATCCGATCGGCTACCCGATCAGCTCCGTGTTCTCCTGGATGGCCTTCAACGCCTTCCTCGCGTGGCTGGTCAAGAGCATCGTGCTGAAGTACGGCGGGCCGCGCCTGTTCCGGAAGGTGCGCCCCTTCTTCCTCGGGCTGATCATCGGGCAGTTCGCGATCTACGGCGTGTTCTGGATCGTCGACCTGTTTACCGGAATGGTCGGCAACTACCTGATGCAATGAGCAACGATGGGATCTGAGCGATGAACGAGTTCGAAGAGGTTCTTCCCGCCCTGTACTGTTTTACCGACACCTGCAACACCTACCTGCTGGTGCACGAGGACAAAGCGCTGATGATCGACTGCGGCGGTGGCCGGGCCGCCGAGAGCCTGTCCCGAATCGGCGCGCCGGAGGTGGAATGGGTGCTGTTCACTCACCATCACCGCGACCAGTGCTCCGGCGCCGGAAAGCTGGCTTCGGCCGGTGTTCGACTCGCCGTGCCCAGGCACGAGCGTTTCCTGTTCGACCGGGTCGAGGAGTACTGGCAGCAGAAGCGGATCTACGACAACTACAACGACCGTAACACCTTTTTCGCCCTGGGCGCGAGCGTTCCGGTGACCCGGACCCTCGACGACTACGAGACCTTCGAGTGGGGGGCCTATACGTTCGACGTGCTGCCCGCCCCCGGCCACACCCAGGGCAGCATCGTGCTCATCGGCGAGATCGCCGGCACCCGCGTCGCCTTCACCGGGGACCTGATGCACGACGGTGGCAAGCTCTACCAGTTGCACGCCATGGAATACGACTACGGCGACCTGATCGGCTGCAACTGGACGGCGCAGTCGATCGACGCGCTCTCAAGGCAGGCGGTGGACCTGGCACTGCCGTCGCACGGCCCCGCGATCCGCGATCCGGCCCCCTGCATCGACGCACTGCAGACCAAGCTTCGCGAGTACCTGCAGCTGCAGCCCGATCGGCTCGGGGCCACGCCGGACGGCAAGTTCGCCCACGAGATCGAGATGGAGCAGCTCAGCACCCACCTGCTGTGGGGTACCGCTGCCACCTGCTCCAACTTCTACGTCATCCGCGCCGACAGCGGCAAGGCAATGATCATCGACTACCCCTACGCCTCCATGGCCCTGTTCCACTCCGCCCTGCACAGCCCGGAGCCGTACGCGACACTGCGCTTCGTCGAGCACCACCTCGACGAGCTGCGCGAAAAGTGGGGGGTTACCGAGTTCGAGGTCGTAATTCCCACCCACATCCACGATGATCACGTCTGCGGCATCCCCCATCTGCAGCGCCACTACGGCACCCAGTGCTGGTCGCTCGAAGAGGTGGCCAAGGTCCTGGAGGCTCCCGAGCGCTGGAACACGCCCTGCCTCCTGGAGGAGCCGATCCGCATCGACCGACGACTCGCGGACGGCGACCGGTTCAGCTGGGAAGGGTTCGATTTCGAGATCGTCTTCTACCCGGGGCAGACCGAGTTCCACGCCGCCATCCTCGCCGAAATCGACGGTCGCCGCGTCTTCTTCAGCGGCGACAGCTCCTTCCCGCTGCGCCGCTACCTGCCCACGCGCAAGGAGGAGTGGATGGTCAACACGGTGATGCGCAACTCGGTCAACCTGGCCATGCACCGGCGGTGCGCCGACGTCTTCGACCGCCTCCGTCCCGACTTCCTCTGCGGCGGCCACGGTCCAGTCTGGGATATCACGGAGGAAGACTTCTCCCGCCACCGCGACTTCGTGGACAAGAAGGAGCGCATCTGGCGCGGCCTGGTTCCCGAGCCGACCGATTTGGGGGTCGACCTGTTCTGGGCGAGACTGCTGCCCTACCAGGCGTGGCTGCAGCCGGGAAAATCCGCCGCATACACGCTTGAGCTTCGCAACGCGTACGAAGCGGAGACTACCTTCGAGATCTCGCTGGGGGCGACGTTGCCGTTGACCTGCGAGCCAGCGACGGCGACAGCAACGCTGGCGCCGGAAAAGGCCACGGAGCTGGTGTTCGAGGTGAGATTGCCGGCCGGGTCCGAGGTCCCGGGACAGCGCCGGCAGCTACTGACCGTCGACGTTCGGGCGAACGGCAAGCCGTTGGGCCAGGTAACCGAAGCGCTGCTGACGATCTTGGAGTAACTGGGCCGGAGGAGTGGATCTGATCAGCCCTCAGTCCCCTGTCTGCTGCGATGTGGCGGAGTTCCCAGCAACCCCAGGGGCGTCATCACCCCTGCCACGATAGCGAAAGCCCGGACCGCAGGCTGGTAACTCCCTGCGAGGTCGTAAGTCAGGCCCAGCAGAAACGGACCGAAGCTCGAAGCGGCCACCATTATCGTGGCGCCGGCACCGAGGATCTTGCCGAGATGTCGGCGGCCGAAGTAGCGCACCACCAGCGGCTGGTTCACGGCGATGCTGACCCCGGCACCAGCTCCCATCAGCACCCCGATGAGGTGGGGCAGCGATTCCGCCTCTGCCTGGTGCAGAACGATCATGGAAACGCAAAGCAGGCCAGCGGAGAGGCAGAGCAGTAGGTTCAGGGGTGCTCGGTCGGCGAGAATGCCGGCTGCCAGTCGCGCCGCCGCGGCCGATATGGCGAAGAGCGAGAACATGGTGGCGGCTGCACCCTCCGGCAGGCCGTGGCTGGCGAACAGCGCCACCGCGTGGAAGTGGACGCCGGTACCGATCACTGACCAGGAGCAGGTGACGGTGACGTAGATCCAGTAGGCCCGGGTGCGCAGCACCTGCGGCAAGGTAAAGGACCGGTCGTCAGGCTCGGCCGCGGTCGCGCCGCCGTCAGCAGGCCCGCCGCCGTCGCGCTGCTGGTCCACATCCTCCGGTCGGTTCCTGAAGAACAGGGCCAGTACCGGCAACAGCACCGCCCACACGCCGATTCCCAGAATCGCGTAGGTCCAGCGCCAGCCATACTGGTGGATGAGCCAGAGATTCAGCGCTGGACCCAGGCCCATCGACAGGGTCATCCCCAGGTTGTTGATGCCTCCGACCGTACCCAGCCGGCGGTGAAACCACATCGCCAGGGTGCCGCCGGCGAGCAGCCCCATCGCCGCATTCCCAAGCAGGCGCAGGAAGAGGAAGGCACACAGCAAGGTCACCAGGCCCGTGGTCTGCGACATGCCGACGCAGGCGATGCCGAAGAGAACCACGACCACGGTGAGGGCGCGACGGGCTCCGAACCGGTCCATCGACGCGCCCACCAGCGTCATCGGTATCGAGGCGAGCAAGGTGCCGATCATGTAGGCGCCGCTGATCTGGCTGGCGCTGAGCCCGAGGGATTCCCGCAGGTACGGGTAGAAGATAGAAATGCCGTAAGTCTGGCCGGGCATAGTCGCAATGCCCGTGAGCATGACGACGGGCAGCATGATCCAGCCGTAGAAGAACGGCAGGCGGGCAGCGAGATTGAAGCTCAAGTGGATGACCTGGTCGCGGCGGGGAATCGCAACCCTGTTGGCTCGGAGGTGGCATCAATGTACTGCGGCCGCCGGGGCGGACAAACCTTGCCTTGACCCGAATGTCATTAACGTTCTTTATGCCCGTATCCGTCTCGCTCTCGAACTGGCCAACAAGCATGTCTGCGCACTGCCTCGTTCTCCTGTTGTTCCTGATGCCACAGACAGGCCACGGTGCCACCGTGTACCGGGTAGGCGGTAATGCGGGCTCATCCGACATCCACCTTTCCTGGACGGAGTTGGCCACGGGCTTCGGCGGTGACTGGAAGTCTCTCAACATGGATGAGCGCATCGAGCCCATCTTCCTGAAACCGGATCGCAACTTCGCCCTAGAAGCCCTCGACGGCGGACGTCCACCGCTGGTGCGCAAACAGACGATCAACTTCCTGGCATGGGTGTCCGACCCGATCGTCAACTCCACGGTAGACGGGGACAAGACCACCGGTTTCGCTGAGGATTACCTGATCGCAGAGCGTCAGTTCCCCCGCTTTCTGTTCGACCTGGGTGGCCGCTTTCCGATCAACCGCGTCGTGTTCTACCCGCGCCCCGAGCATCAGGACCGGTTCGTGGAGAACTTCAGGGTGTACGTCTTCGACGGCGATCCCAGGTTGCTCGACGGTGGGAACTTCCTCGTCCAGTGGAACCAGACCGTGCCCGAGATACCCGAGGTCGAGCTCGTGCACGAGGCGGAGCGGAATCGAAGTCCACGCGTCGACGTGACCCTGCCGCTGCGCCAGTCGACCCACCTCATCCTCGATATCGGCGACCCGGGCGCCTCTTTCAAGGACGGGCAGTTCTTCATCGACAGGCATTCGCGCAGCGGCCTGCAGCCGTGGGAGATCGCCGAGTTCGAGATCTACGGCGACGGATACACGCAAGAGGCCCGGTACACTTCGCAAATCCTGGATCTGGGATCGACCGCCATTCTCGGTGACCTTCGCTGGGTGGGGTCGCAGGACGCCGGCGCCCGGGTGCGGATCCGGACACGCAGCGGGTCGGACGACGACCCCACCCGCTACTGGCGACGCACGGGACGGAGCGACGAGATCACTTTCCGCAACGACGCGGGGGGTCCCCTGACGCGTTCCGACTACGAGGGCATGACGGTGATAGAGCAGGGCGGCACCACCCACGACGTGGACAGCTGGAGTTTCTGGTCGTCGCCCTATGTATTCGGCGACAGCGCCGGCACTGCTATCGTCTCGCCGAGTCCGAATCGTTACCTGCAGCTCGACGTGCTGTTCGAAAACGCTGGCCGCGACGGCGGCGAGCTGTCCTGGCTGGAGTTCGAGATGACCTCGCCTCCGGTGGTGCAGCAAGCGGTGGGTGAAGTGTGGCCGGTGGAGACGAAGGCGGGAGAGGAGACGGCGTTCGTCTACGCGTTCAAGCCCAGATTCACGCCGATTTCCGACCCGGTAGAGTCGGGCTTCGACCAGATCGCTCTCAGCACGCCGGGGGAAATGATTGCGGTGGACTCGGTGCGGGTGAACGAAGACGTCGTGGCCTACGAGGTGTCAGATGGCCCACTGCCCGGGTCGCGAGTCGGGGTGCGATTGCCGCGCATGGAGGCTGAGGACAGCGGCAAAGTGGTGGAGGTATTTTTCCGGGCCCGGGTGTTCCACTTCGGCACCCGGTTCGAAGGCAGGCTCTTCGACAGCGACCGTCCGGGAGAGGTCGGTCAGCTGGTAACGGATGGTGACGCAACCTTCCGCCTGGACAGCAATCGGCTGTCGGTGGGGGTGGATCTGGCGGCGGACCTGCTGCAGGAGGTTGGCGTGACAAGCCCGGTCGTTACCCCGAACGGCGACGGCGTCAACGACGAGGTGGGGTTCCGCTACGTGCTGATGAAGCTGACGGAAGCCAGAGTAACCATAGACATTTACGACCTGTCCGGACGTCGGGTGCAACGCCTGTACGAGGGAGTCGACTCCAGCGGTCGTCACGAGGTGCCCTGGGATGGCCGTGGAGAAGCCGGCAGCCTGGCCCCCGGCGCCTACGTCTTCCGGGTGGCAGTGTCAGTGAACGCCGATTCCCGTAATTCCGCTGAGAGCGGCGTCATCAGCGTCGTCTACTGAACACGTAGCGTGTGGTCTCCGTCATCGGCGCTTTCCTCCCATCCCTGTAGTGATCCCGCAGGTAGATGGGCTAACCCGTGCCGATCGGGAAGATCGCGCCGTCGTCCGAGCCATGCTTGAGGTGTATGGGCTTCTCGGGTCGCTGCGAGATGTCGACCAGCGTGTTGCCCTTCATGCTCAACGTATAGCGGTCCGGATAGCTCGGCAGCGTGTAGGTTTCGGCGGTTTCGACCATGGGAAACTCAACGGTGATGACGTCCGCGCCGGCTACTCCGTTGACCACCAGGTAGTTGCCCATCCATTGCGGGGTGAAGTCCCGCCCGTTTACCTGGCAGCGAACGGCGGCTTTATCCGCCCATAGCGGCACCCGCACGTTGACGGTAGAGGCTGTCTTGTTCCTGAGCACGACCTTGCCTTCGTAGGGCAGGTAGCTGTCCACGTCCAGCCAGGGTGAGGCGCGGTTCAGCAGCAGGTTCACCTGGGCCGCCCCATTCTCGCAGCTGACGATGGAATCCCATACGACGTAGAGGGCGTAGGCGGCGGTGGCATTGCAGCACATCGTCCCCCAGCCGTACATCCAGGTCGGATCGCCGCCGCCCAGCAATCCACCCATCTTGCGCTCGATCACGCGCTCGCCCGTCTCCATGCGAGGGTCGATC
>CAYWBJ010000425.1:0-11150 GCA_964456165.1 uncultured Gemmatimonadaceae bacterium
GGACCGGAAGATGACTGTCAGGCCTGTAGTAGAAGCCGCCGCCCCGGGGCCCGCCCTCCTCGAGGTAGGAGGTGGCCCCCCTAATGAAGCCGCCGCTCCAGCCACCCGGGCCGTAGCCGTCGATGTGCCCCTCGGCAGGCGCTCGCCAGTCGACTGCTGGCTTCGGCCACTGCACCAGCATCGAGCCGCCACCACCGGCGAACTGTTGGCCCCCGAGCTGGCTGACGATCGCCCGCATCTGCGGCAGCTGCCCGAACGGCGGATCGACGCCGAAACTTTCGACCACGTAGTCCTCCGGCCAGCTGGAAGCGTCGTCGGCAGCCGCACCCACGTGCCCCCAGAACTGATCGCGCCAGGCCTGCACCACGTCCTCGCCGACTAAACCCGGCAGGATGAGGAAGCCATGCTGCTTAAAGCTGGATATCTGATCGGCGTCGAGGGGGCTCATGAAGGTCTGTCCGCGTGGCCGGCAGGCCCGGACCGGCCGGCCGGGTCAGCGCCCGCGCCGTCCGCAACTTCGAGCATCCGGCGGATCAGGGCCACGTAGGCTTCCTCCGCTTCCTCTACCCGCACTGCCTCCACGTACTCGTCAGGCTGGTGCGCCAGGTCCGGGCGACCGGGACCACAGAGGACCATCGGGACCTCGAGCTCCGGAATCAGGACGGCCGCATCGGAGAAGTAGGAGGCCCCGCCGAGCGCGGGCTCGCGGCCGGTGGCTGCGCGGACGGCTTCCAGGGCGGCGATGACGAAGGGATCTTCCCGATCGCTCTCCACCGCCGGCCGATCCGCCAGCGCCGACACCTGCGGAGCCGGCACCTGCGGCGGGCTGCCCTCCTCGGCATAGCGCTGTGCCTCCGCGACAATGCGGTCGTGGTCTTCGCCGGGCAACGTTCGCACGTCGACCCTGGCTTCGCACCGGTCGGGCACCACGTTGACCTTGATGCCTCCGGAGATGGTTCCAAGGCTCACCGACGGCGTGCCGAGCACCGGATGATATCGCTGCTGGAAGGGGAAGGCCACGAGTCTCTCCAGGAAGGCCAGCGTCTGGCCGACGGCGTTATGTCCTTCCTCGGCCATGGAGCCGTGCGCGGTCTTGCCCCGCATCAGGATCTCCAGCCATAGGGCCCCTTTCTCGACATGCCACACGGCCAAGTCGGTTGGTTCGGGAATCAGCATGGCCGAGGCGCCCGCGAAGACGCCCTGCCGCAGCAGATCAAGAGCTCCGACGCAGTCCACCTCTTCCCCGGCGGGGCACGCGACGAGCAGATCCCCATCCAGACGCACCTCCGAGCGAGCGATGGTACAGGCGGCGGCGACCATGGCCGCCGTCCCGCCCTTCATGTCCGACGCCCCCCGGCCGCGAAGCCTTCCTGCAACGATGTCGGCGGCAAACGGATCGAAGCTCCAGGGCATTTGGCCGGGAGTGACCGTGTCGATGTGGCCGACCATGGCGAACGGGGGACGGCTGCCGGCGCCGGCGAGCGTTCCCACCACGCTCGCCCGCTTCGGCGACAGCGGGTACAGCCTCGTGGCCAGCCCGGCGTCGGCCATCACCCGCTCCAGGTGTTCGGCCAACTCTCCCTCGTCACCTGGGGGATTGGTGGTCGGCATCCGGATCATCTGCCGCGCCAGCTCGACTGCGAGCGATTCAGCCATATGTCAGTTCGGAATCCGCGAAGGAAGGGTGAAGGCGCAGATAGGCCAGGCCGGTCCGACTTCAGACCAGGTCCCAGCGGCTTGGATTGACTCCCGGGGCCGCGCTGGCCATCTGCACGGGCTTGTTGGCGACGCCGAAATCCCAGTGGCGGGTGTTCGGGTCACCGAATAGCGGCCGCACCGCATCCGGCAGCCTGGCCAGCTCCACCTCATCCCACTCTTCGACGTCCGCTATCGGTCCGGCCCAGCCGGGCCGGTAGGCTATGGCCAGTAGCGACCGGGTGTAGTTGCCGACGTTCGGACAGGTGCCGTGGAAGGTCCTGTGGTTGAGGAACACGGCCGAGCCGGCTTTGCACGGCACGATCACCTCTTCCGGATGGGCGTCGTAACGCTTGTACGGATTGGCGTCGGCGTGCATGCACAGATGGGAGCGCGGGATCACGCGGAAGGGTGAGACGTCCAGCGTCAGGTCGTCGAGGTAGTACAGCACCCGGATCGTAAAGGGGCAGCTGCCGTTCATGCCGAAAATCTTCGAGCCGTAGGGCTGCCCGTCGGTGTGGAGGCTTATGCCGGGCGTCCCCGGCTCCGAGCGATCGTAGACGTAACTGAGAAACAGCACCTCGTCCCCGAAGACCTGCTTGAGGAAGTCGATCGTCGGCGGATGGGCGATCAGTTCGGTGATCGCGCCCCCTTCGAACTCCACCGCGGCACGGCTGCGCTGGCGCGGGCTGTAGTCGCGGCCCGCGGTCTCGAGAGCTTCGGTCTGCAACTTCAGGCTGGCGATCTGCTCGGAAGACAGCAAGTCCGGGATCACCAGGTAACCCTCCATCTCGACGTGGCGGATCCGCTCGCCCGGCGTCAGGACGGACCAGTCACGGTCATCTACGCGTCGCCCATCCTGCTTTGCCTGCGTCATTGCCAACTCCCTCGATTCCCTTGAAGTCCCAATCCGGAAAACTATGCATGCGCGGCCTCGTTGGCGATCCATTCGAACCGGCTTGCGCTGTCGAGGCGGCCCAGGGAGCCTCGCTGCCGCCATCGCCACGGCCCATCGACAGATCGGCCGGCTTGAGGATCCTCAGTTGCTCAGGCGATTCCTCCTGCGGCAGCTGCGCGAAGAAGGCCTGGCGTTCCTCCTGGTTGCAGAGGCAGTAGATCTCGAAGAAAGCTGTCACCATCGGCCCCCTCGCGGCGTTGAGGAAGGGGATAGCCCGGCCTTCGTTCCGATTGCGGAAAATATGCTGCCCCCGAATGGAATATAACGCCCCCGGGAGCATCTGCAGATGCATGAACGTCAACGAACGCAACCTCCTACCAGGGTAAGGGAGGGCGATCGTCAGACATTCGGCTGCCTGGTGGAGGTCACGGCCGCCGACAGAGCTGCTAGCCGGCCCCCGCGGCGATGGCGAGTAAAGCGCCAGCCTTAACGCGCAGCACCGCCGCGTCCTCTTTCTTATTCTTGTAGGGACCCGCCGAGACCGCCGCTTCCGTCGCGGCGCGATTTGCCCCTCGACCGCTACCAGAGCGTCGAACCCCACCTGCGAGGAGGATGCCGTGTCCGTGTCCATTGGCGTTGCCCAAGCCGACATTACCCCTGATAAACCCGTCTGGCTGGCCGGCTACGGCGCCCGCGATCGGCGATCCGAGGGTGTCTACCAGCCGCTGCGCGCGGGTGCCCTCTACCTCGGCGGCAGCGAGGAGGTGCTCATCGTCACTGCCGACCTGATCGGCTTCGACCTGGCCTTCGCCGCGCAGCAGAAGCAGCTGATCGCCGGCGCCCTGGGACTGCGTCCGCAGAACGTCATCCTCACCGTCAGCCACACCCACTGCGCCCCCCTCTTCTATCCTATGGTGATGCCGGGCACGCCGGAGCTGGACTACGCCGCCGCCCTCAGCACCCGGCTGGTCGACCTCGCCCTCGACGCCCGCACCCGGCCCAGGTCGGGCCGCATCGCGTTCAGCCGCAGCCGCAGCGCCCTGGGCGTCAACCGCCGGCTCCTGCGACACGGCGGCGTCGACATGGCCCCCAACCCGGAAGGTCCGATCGACCGGGATCTCGACACCCTTTGGTTCGAGAGCGACAGCGGCGAGACGGTTGCAAGCCTGACGGTCTACGGCTGCCACGCCACCAGCCTGCATGGCTACATGATCGGCGGCGACTACCCCGGCTTCCTCACCCGCGCCATCGAGCAGGAGACCGGCGCCCCTGCCCTGTTCAGCACTGGCTGCGCCGGCGATGTCCGTCCCTGGTACGGCGCTCCCGAAGTGGGCTTCGCCCGTCCCGACGTCGCCGGCGTGGAGAAGGCGGGGCGCGCCGTGGCGGCTGAAGCGCTCGCGGAACGCCCGCGGGCGACGGCGGTTGCCGCCGACCGGCTGTGCGTGGCCGACGATTTCCACCTGCTGCCCTTCGGCGACCTGCCCACGGCAGCCGAACTGGAGCGCACCGCCGGAAAACCGGGCCTGATCGGGCGCTGGGCCGATCGCGTCACGGCCCGGATGGCGCGCGGCCCACTTCCCGCCGCGACTCCGCACCAAGTGCAGGTTCTGCAGCTCAACCCCGATTTCCGCATCCTCTTCCTCGGTGGCGAGGTACTCAGCGAAATCGGCATGCGCATCAAGCACGAGCTACAGCCGGCGACGACCGTGACCGTAGCCTACAGCAACGGGCTGATCGGCTACATCCCGTCGAAGAACGCCCATCCCCTGGGGGGCTACGAGGTCGACGGCTCGCACTACTACTTCGACCTGCCGGCCCCCTTCAGCGATGGGTCGGAGGACCTGCTGGTCGGCAAGTCGATTGAGCTGGTGGAGTCACTTGGCAGCAGGTAGGGGCGCGGAGGCCCGGCAGCTCTTGCTTGCCGAGGGCAGCGAGCAGTCGGACCTTTGGGACACCGACTATTTCCCGGGAGCCGGGCCCGAAGGGTGCGCGGGGTGCACAGCCCTGATCAACATCAGGCCCGCTCAAAACACATCCCGGCACCGGGAGTTCTGCACGGAACTGTGACACTAGCGTGATTGCCTGGCGGACGCCGCCGGCTTCGCCCCGTTAGGCCTGGAGAGCGACAGAAGATGCCAAGGCAACGACAGAAGGTGATGATCCTCTACCTGGCCTATTCGGCACTCGACGCCGGGGTGAAGGGCTGGACCCTCTACGACGGCACCGGCCGCGATCACCACACCACCGGCGACACCACCGAGCCCCCCTACGCCACCGGCATGGACGCCCTGCTCGACGGCTGGCGGGTGATCCAGTTTCCCCAGCTCAACCCACCCTACCCGGGCACCGAGTACACCACCTCGTTCCAGAAGAACGAGTTCATTTTCGAGAAACTCGAGGAGATCGATTGATGATGGTCGACAAGCAGTACCTGCTCGACTCGCGCCAGATGGCCGAGTTCGTCGCCCGCGGTGTCCTCCGCTTCGACGAGATCGTGCCTGACGAGATCAACCGGGAGGTGATCGCCGCTATCGACGGCGACGGCATCGCCAGCCAGCCGGCCGGCACCCCACTCTCGCAGTGTTACCCCGAACCGTCACCCATCGGCCGCATGCTGCGGCTGCCCCAGATCCATGGCATAATCCAGAGCCTGGTCGGGCCCGACCCGCTTTTCGACCATCAGGCAGTGCATACCCGCAGCGCCAACGATGTCGCCGCCCAGGGGCTGCATGGCGACGCCATCATCGACACGCGCATGCACTTCGACATCCAGATCATGTACTTCCCCCACGACGTGCCGCTGGAGATGGGTGGCACCCTGCTGCTGCCCGGCAGCCATTTCCGCCGCGTCAACGAGATGGATGTCGCCCGCTACCAGAACTTTGTCGGGCAGATGCCCATCGAGTGCAAGGCCGGATCCATGGTCGCGGTGCACCACGGCATCTGGCACGCCGGCCGCCAGAACCAGACCGACCAGGTGCGCTACATGTTCAAGATCCGCCTCAACCCGACGGTGCGGCAGTTCCGACTCTGGAACACCCACGACCTCGACGGGAGCACTGAACCCGAGGTCATCTACGGCGCCGCCGATCCCGATGCTGAGAGCATCGCCACGATTCTCGGCCGCCCGGAGCCATGGCACGAAGCCGCCGACGGACGCCTCGAGATTGTCAACCGCATCAAACTGTGGCGCTTCCTCACCGGCGACGAGAGCTACGATGTCCACTACTGGTTGACGCGGGTGGAGAACATGCCGGAGAACCGCATCGCCTCCACCCTGCAGAAGGCTGGATGACGTGAGCTCCATGGACTTCTGGGTTTTCACCCACAGCAACGGCCCGCTCGAATACTGGCTCGAGCGCTACCGCGAGCGTTTCGATACCTGGCAGGACGGCGGGGTCACCGGAATCGTCGTCGGTTACCTCCGCTTCAGCGGCGGCGAGCCGGTCTTTGCCAGCGACCCGCAGATCTACCGAGACAGGGGCGAGACACCCCCCGATAAGCCGCACCGCAGTCCCGAGAAGGAGGCGAAGCTGCAGGCCATGCTCGACGATGCCGCCGGCCGCGGCTGGCGCATCCTGACCTTCGGCGGCTCGATGACCCCGGCCTCCCTGCAGGATCTGGCCAGCGCTCTGCCCCAGGTCCAGGGTGTTATATGCGACGGTCCCGGCGAGAACCACTACGAGCTCGCCTTTCATCACGGCGGCGAGCTGCTGGAGATCCGCGACGGCGATCGCTCCCGGTTCGAGGCGGCCGGCGCCGACCTCGCCCGCGTCGAACGCGGCATCCGGCACCTGCGCGACCGGCTGCACGGCCTGACCCCCGACATAGTCCGCTACCAGGCGCCGGGCGGGGCGCTGGGCGGGCTGCAGCTGTTCGACATCGACGAGGACGTGCTGCATTGGCTGCGGGCGCGCCAGGAGATGGCGCGGCAGACCTGGCAGGGTCTCCGCGAAGCCGTCGACGCGGTCGATCGAAAATTTCTGCTCGGCGGCATCCCGCGCACCGCCGCCTTCTCGTCGCTCACCGGTCAGAACTACCAGCAGATGCCCCGGTACTTCGACCTGATCTTCCCCAAGCACTACTACTGGCACCGCGGCTTCGACGGCCTCTACGGCACCGTCGCCCGCTGGGTCCAGCGCCTGCGCAAGTGGAGCCCGGCGCTGACCGAGAACGACTGCCTGCAGGTCGTCGCCAGCCTGTTCGGGATCCAGCTGCCCGGTGTCGGGAATCTGCTCGACATGGAGATGGGCTTCCCGCCCGAGTTCTTCGACGAGTTCGTTTACGGCGAGAGCGTACGTGCCCTGGAAGCGGTGGGCGATCCGGATCGGGTGGTCTTCTGGGTCTCGACCGGACGCGCACCACATGCCGGCGACCCAATGTCGGCGCGCGACCTGCACGGCATCCTGACCGCATCACAGCGCGCCGGCGGCCGGCACTTCCTCTTCCACCCCGACCCGAAGATCAATACCGCGGAGTGGCGAGTGCTGTCCAACCTTTGCGGCCAGGAGTGGGTAGAGGACCGCGCGACGGAGTTCTGGATCGGGGACACCGACCAGCCGGACTACCACAGCGGCGGCAGACAGCCACCGGCCGAAGACTGAACTACGAGCGTCGTTCCATCCCCCCGGGACGCGGCGAACAGCAGGTGGAATCTCACCACCGGATCAAACCATCGCCCCCGATCAGTCCCATGGACCGCCGTAGCTCGGCTGGTTTGCGAACCGGTCCATGCCCAGCTGCAGCCGTATCTCTGCCCCGGGCTCCAGTTGCACGGCAAACCGGGAGTCGTTCACCTCCACCATCCTCTCCTCCAACTGCTCCTCAACCGCCTGCCGGAAGGCCGCTTCGTGGGTGTGACCGAGCCCGACCTCCTTTTGTGTCGGCTCTCGGCGAGCGATGTAGTCGACGCGGGTGAAATCGTGCTCGCCGAACGCCCCGCCCTGCACCACCAGCTCGCGCGGCTCGGTGCCGCTCAAGTTCACCAGGCGTACCACCAACCCCGTTTCCGTTACGCTCTCCACGAGGGCACCGACATCGCGCGGCAGACCCGGCCGCCGCCGCTCGGCGTCGAAGTAGCGCAGCGCCACCTGTAGCAGACCGCCGTTGTAGGTAAACAGCGGCCCCCCCATCGTCAGCTGCACCAGCCCCTCGTGGAAGACCGGGTTGCGGACCTGCAGGTACCAGTCGCCGTAGGTGGACGGATCCTGCCGATCGTCCCGCATGAAGGCCAGACGCTGGTGCACCTGCGCGTGGTTGTGCCGCAGAATGTCGATCGGGTAGTCGGGGTATTCGCCCTGCAGGTATGCCATCCACGCTCCCTCGTGGTTGCCCCCGTGCTTGGAGAAGTGCGACTGGACGGTGCGCACGTCGTCCGACCCGTGCGCATGCTGCCGGCGCAGCCGCTCCAGATCCCCTTCTGCCATCGTCACCGACCAGATGGTTGCCACATGCCGCGGCTGCATCGGGCTGAAGCCGTCCCAGCCCTTGTCGTTATAGAAGTGGGGGACGTGCAGCGTCCCGCCCCTGACTTCGCCCTGATCCATCAGCACATCCACCTGGGACTGGGCGAACTCCATGTAGCCGACGTCGCCGGTAAGCAGCGCCGCGTTCTGCGCGGCCGCGATCAGCGAATCGCCGATATGGTGCCAGCCGTGAGGCCAGGTCCACCCGTAATAGCCGCCGTACCACTTCCCATCGATGTATTCGCCAATCTCCCCGGACAGGCCAATGTTGTCCGGGATGACGCCGCCGTTCTCCATGGTGCGCTCCATCCAGGCCTCGACGTACTCCACTACCCACCGCCGGTACCGCTCATCGCCGCTGCACAGAAAGGCGTTGGTCACCATGCTCGTAATCGCCAGGTTGGCGGCGACGTCGCCACGCCCCATGCGCTCGACGACGGCTCGACCCATCGCCTCTTCCATGCCCGGCTTCTGCAGGTCTTCGACCGTCTCGATACCCGCGATGTCGTGGAAGGGAAGCGGCCACGGCTTCCAACCGGCATAGCTGTACCGACCGAAGTACTTCTCGAAGTTGCGGAAACCGGGTCCCATGCTGCCGTTGTGGGCGCACTTCACCAAGCGCCGGTCCGGGTCGAAGTTCAGCGCCTCCGGGTCTTCGTTGAGGTAGAAGCCGGCGTAGCGCTGCGCCCGCTCGACGTTCTTCTCGTTCGCTGGATCGGCAAGGCAGAGCAGGTAGAAGAAGAGGTAGCCCTCGCCCTGGTGCATCCAGTCATAACCCTGCTCGTACTCCTTTACCACCATCGGGTGTCCATGGCCGCTGTCGTATCTGGCGAACTGCGCCGTGATCCCCTCCCAGGTCAGATGGGAGTATTTCAAGATCTGATCGCCGCCCCCCATCAGGTAGAACAGGGGCCAGTTGTGGAAGCTCTCGTAGGCGTCGTCGAGACCGTCGATGCTCTGGAAGTCCTCGCGCGTCGGCCACAGCACCGAGCCGTCCGGGCGCACGTACTTCCGCATTACCGGTTCCACTGCCGCGTCCATCAGGTCGATCAGGCTGCGTTCGAGGATCGCCCACTGAGGAGGCTCGACGTAGGGGGTGTTGGCTTCGATACGGATCATGGATGAACTCCTGTTGGTCGCTCCTGAGCTGACCTGCGAGATTAGCCTTGTACGCGCCCCACCGCCACCCCGACCACGAGGAACAGGATATGGACTGGAAAATCACCAGGAGAGGAAGAGTCACCTACTTCCGCAAGCCCGACAACCCCAGGTTCTCGGACCTGGTCGTCGAGGAACTGGACAACGGCGATCTGCGCCTCTGCTTCGTCGGCATGACCGGAGCCCTGGCTGCCACCAACGAGCTGAATCTCGACGACGTCGCCAGCATGGATCCGGCCCGCGAGATCCCCCGCGTCTTCGACACCTGGGAGCGCTACGTCCGCGACGCCGGCATCTGCGATTCCCTCGCCGACCTGGATTTCCTCGAGGTCCATTCCTTCGGCGCCGCGCCAAAGACGCCCCATCCGCTGGCGGACCCAGAGGGCTTCGCTGCCGAGAAAAAGCGGATCCGCCAGGCTTATGCCGAGGCCTACGCCGCGTATTGGGAAGAGAACATGCCGGAAAACGGCATGCCAGCACGGTTCACAGTCTATCTGGAAGAGTTGCCGGACTCAGAAGCGAGTTACGAACTGTCGGCGACGGCGCTGTATCAACGGTCGCTGCAGGCCCGGTAGCCGGCGCGCCCGAGACGGCGGCGAAATACAAGGTTCCGCCACCAGAGTTGCCCACAGCTCCTCTACGGACTAAGATCTGAGCGAAATCAGGCAATGCTTCGCAGACATGATCGACGCCACCCACATCGCCCTTTGGCTCGCCAAGCTGAAGCAAGGCAGACTCTCCCCCGCCGACCTCGAACAGGCTCTGCAGAACCTCAAGAAGCAGCCCGCTGAATCCGTCCAGCGCCTCCTCTACCTGCAGACCCACACCACCGACCTCGAATCCCCGGTCATCGGCATGGCCCTCGTCGAGGGCGCCCAGGTCTTCGACGGCCCCGACGACCCGGACGACTGGCCCTACCAGACCGTGCTCGAAGCCATGGCCGACGGCTGGCACATCATCAAGTTTCCCGAGCTGACGATGGTCTACCTAGACCCCGACTACGGCGGTATGAAATGGGAGTTCGTACTCGAGAAGTGAACAAGGCGGTCGTCGCCGGCGAGCAGTACGACTGCCAACCCACCCTCGACGACCAGCAGGTGATCGACTTCTGCCGCAACGGTTTCCTGATGCTTCCGGGCGTCGTGTCGGAAGAGGTCAACCGTCGCGCGGTCGAATTCCTGGACAGCCACGACGAAGAGGAGCCCAGCGCCATCCTCGACGAGCAGTGGTTCGTCGACGGCGTCATCAAGAATCCTGCCGGCGCCGGCGCCGTGCGCTCGCTCTTGGGCAGGGACTTCGTGCTGCCGAAGCTGATGGCCAATCACCGAGTTGAGTGTCCGGCCCCCGCCCTGAACTGGCACGCCGACGGCGGCTCGGTCCCGCGGCCACAGTGCGACTACCTGCAGGTCTTCTACTACCCGGAAGAGACGCCGCGGGAGATGGGACCGACCGAGATCCTGCCGGGCAGTCATCTCTATCGCGGCTTCGGGGGATTTCTCAGCCGGCTCCGCAGCGTCCGCGACTCAGTCCTGACCACCTCGCCGGCCGGCACCATCTTCGTGACGTTCTACTCGATCTGGCATCGCCGCAGCGCCAGTAGCGCCACCGGCATCCGCAACAACCTGAAGTACAATTACTGGCGCACCGTCCCGCCCTGCCGCGACTGGAAAACCGACCCGGATTTCGATTTCTCCTGGCGGTTGTTCGAGACGCCCATCCTCAACCTGCGCGGTGCCGAGTTGCTGACCTGGCTCTGCAACGAGGAGTGGGAACACCTGGGCGGCCAGTCCTGGCCCTGCCCGGCCCAGCGCAAGCACGACCACGACCAGCAGGGCCTGCCCGCCGGCCTTCGCCGGCACCCCTGCTGAGGACGCGACCGGAGTAGATGGAAGGAGAGGATCCATGAGCGCGAAGTATCGCGTCGCAATCATCGG
>CAYWBJ010000426.1:0-2347 GCA_964456165.1 uncultured Gemmatimonadaceae bacterium
CAGTTTCGTCTATCGCAATGGCGCGCTGCTCGACGGTTACGAGCAGAGCTCGAGCTGGCTCGCCGAGTGGCGTCCGGACATCCTCATCGGCGGCCACATTCAGCCGACGCCGGTCGACGATCGATTCCTGGCAATGGCGGACGACTGGGCGCGGGAATACCGCCAGAGTCACCAGCAGGCAATGCCGCTGGCGGATGCCGGAACCCATTTCGACATGGACAGCTGGTGCGGATGGATCTGGCCCTATCGGCTGCACCTGGCCGCTCCAGGGCCTGCCACGGTCCGGGTGACGGTGCGGAATCCGCTGCCCCGCGAAGCGACCCTGGCGCTGCGCCTGGTCGGACCCGAGGGCTGGGAAGGAAGCGCCGCGACCGTGACGGCCGGAGCACGCGCCGAAGTCGAGCAGGTTATGCAGATCAGGCCGGACAAGCCGTGCCAGCGCCAGCCCTTCGCGATGGAGCTGGAGGTAGATGGTCGGCCGTTTGGTCAGGTGGCTGAGGCATTGGTGAGCGTCGGTGGGCCGGCTTGGTGACGTCAGGCTGTGCCTCTGGTGAAGCGGAGCGGCGGAGCTTGGCAGATGCGCAGAGCGGACCGGCCTGGAAGCGGCAGCGCTTGGCAGGGCCGGGCAATCAACAACCTCAAGAATCCATCGAGGCTTGACCATGAGCAAAGATACCTACGTCGTGCGCCACTGGAACGAGGGGGCGCGCCAGCAGGAACGCTCTATTCTCACAGCGGAGCAGGAATTCACCTTCGATGCGCTCGGGTTCGTGACGCTGCCGCAGGTTCTTTGCCCGGACGAGCTGTCGGCGTGCCGCCAGAGCGCCGGCAGCGACAGCGAAGCGCTGGGCGAGCTCTGCAGCGACGGGGGCGCCCTCGGGCGCTACCTGCGCGAGCTGTGCGGCGACGGCTTTCGCCAGGACGGCCATCCGACCCATGTCCCCGCCGGCGCCGCGATGGAACAGGCCGAGGCCTCGCTGCCGCTGGACGGTGGTGTGGACACCCTGGACCGGGCGTACATCAATTTGTCGGGGTGGAATGGTCGCAATGCCGATGGGGCTTCGCTCTCGCGGGCCGGCGGCGCCTGGGAAGAAATCCGTATCCGGCAGTGCCAGGGCCTGTGCGCGGTCATCGCGCTCACGGACTCCCCACCGGGCAGCTGCCCGGTGGTCCTGGTGCCCGCCTCGCACAAGAGCGGGCTTCCGGCCCCGCCGCTGACTTCCTCCAGCCCGTTTGTCGAGCGCCCGGCACTGAGGGCGGGGGACGTTCTGCTCTGTGCCGCCAGCACCCTGCATGCGGTCTGCCCGCAGGGTGATGGGGGCGAGCTGATCGTGGTGAGCTTCATCTCGCGAGCGGCGCGGCCACAGGCGCTCCCCGACGAGCAGGAGAAGCCCTCTCTGCCGGCATGGGCGGAAGGGCTCGGGGAGGCCGAGAAGACCCTGCTCGCGGGGAGCGATGCGCCTGACCTGCTACTTTCGGACGGCACCGCCACCTGGCTTTCTCCTGCCGACGATACCGAAGTGGCGCAGAGGCCTTCCTCAGCACTCGAGCTGGGATGCGGAGAAGAGGCGGCCGAACGCTGGGCCTTCGACACCAACGGCTACCTGGTGATCGAGGATGTCATGGACAACGACTGGGTCGATGCTGCCCTGGCCGGCATCGATGCCAACGTCGGCAGCGTCGAGGGCCGAGGGGTGGGCGCCGAGCTCGACGGGGATGTCACGCTAGGCCAGATCCCCGGGGCGCCGACGATCTCCGGCTCGGGGAGGCCGGACCTGAAGGACCTGTTCCAGCTGCCGGCGCCGCAGAATGAGCCTTTCCTGCGCATGCTCGCGCATCCGGCGGTCATCAAGCGCTTGAACTGGATGATCGGAGCAGGCTACCGCGTCACCCAGAACACGGCTCTGTGCCACGTGAAAGGTTCGAGCGGGCAGATGCTGCACTCCGGGAACGCGAACCCCACCGGCATCGGCAAGCATTACGAGATGGTGAACGGGCGCGTCCACACGAGGTCGAGCATCAACGTCGCCTGGCAGCTCAGCGACGTCGGGCCCGAAGATGGCGGGTTCGTCGTGGTGCCGGGGAGTCACAAGGCCTGTTACCCACTGCCACACTCGGTGCGGACCTGCAACGAGCGCGCCCCGATCCGCCACGTTTCCATGCGCCGCGGGTCGGTTCTATTCTTCCTGGCCGGGACTGTCTGTCTCGGGGCCTTCCGCTGGGAGGCCGAGGCGCCGAGGCGCACCGCGCTTTTCACTTACGGGCACGACGGCCAGCGTCCTTTCGCATGGCCCTCGGGCAGACTGTGAGCCAGGCACTGTCCGCCGGAAACAGTGCAGCCGGCGGC
>CAYWBJ010000427.1:0-1719 GCA_964456165.1 uncultured Gemmatimonadaceae bacterium
GCAATGCACCTGGGTGTATACGACACACTTCCCTCTTAAAAGAAGTAGCTCAATCCGACCCGCACACCGAAGGGATTACCCGGTGTGAAATGAAGCTCCGCCACGGGATTGACCTCGTTCTCGAGTCTTGATTCGGTATCGAACTGCGCTTCATTCCACTTGGTGTCCAGTAGGTTCTCCACCATCAGGTGGAGTTTGTACTGATCGAAGCGGTAGGACGCGTTCAGGTCGAACACGGTGGAACCGCGAGCGCGCGCGTTGTCATCCTCGTTGGCGGGGCGCTCACCTATATGCCGGTAGCGCAACGCCCCCTCCCAACCCTGCCCGTGCCTGGCAGTGAGACCGCCACTGGAGGTTCGGCTCGGAGCCAGCGGTATGTCGTCGGCTCCGGCTGGCGAGTCGCGTAGCTTACCGCGGGACAGATTGACGTCTGCGTCGGCCCACAACCACGGCCGTAACTGCACGCGGGCTTCCAGATCCATCCCGGTGCGGCGGGTACGGCCGCTCTCTTCCGTCGTGCCAGCATCCCCGACGTAGACGAACTCACGGTCGAGGTCGAGAAGCCAGAAAGCGACACCTGCGTTGATGCGTTCCAGGAGACGCAGACGCGCGCCCACCTCCCCACCCGTGGCGCGCGGCAGAGTTTTGGCCTCGAGATGGCCGGGGTCGAAACCGCGCTCTTCCAGCTTGGCCTTGATTTCGTCCGCGCTGTCTCCAGCCGCATCGTGTTGCCGCGCCAGCTCCTCGACGCGGGCATCGATGACGACGTTGCGGGCATCGTTCGAGTGAAAACCGGTGCCGGCGTTGACGAACAGATCCACGTTACTGCGCGGAGAGTAGACCAGGGCGACCTTCGGACTGAAGATCCGGTCGTGACTATAGCCGGACGCGTGCGGCAGTGGCGTCGCTTCTCCCTCCAGATGATCCTCGACATTGAAGGTGAAATAGTCGGTCCTGAGTCCCAGCATCAACCGCAGGTCCGAGGTGAGGAAGACCTCCTCTCGGGCCCACAGATAGAAGTTGCGTTCGAGTACATGCGCATCGACGAGGATCCGGTCGCGTTCCCTCGTCCTGTTCTTCCACAGTGCCACGTCGGTGTCGTCGGCGCGCAACCCGCCACCCAGCGTCGCGTGTGCGGTTATGTCGCCGAGATTGTGGTAGAAGGAGTAGGTGTTGTTGATGCCGAACAGAACGCGATCGTCGGTCTGCTCGATCATGTCCCCGTTGACCGGATCGACGAGGAAGAAGGTAAAGTTGGAGAACAGCTTGAAGTCGTACTGGCTGACATAGAGCTGCGAGGTGAAATCGCTGTTGTTCCGGCCGATCGAGCGGAACGTGAGGTTGACGTTGCGCCGGCCGGTGATACCCCCTTCGAAATCATCGATGGCACCCCAGCGATCGATCAGCCCACTGCTGAGGGCCCGCTCTGGAATCTGACCCGAAGCGTCCCAGGCTGATCCGAAGGCGCCCAGATCCAGCGTCAGCGTCGAACGCTGCGACAGATGAGTGTGGACCTTCGAAAACACGTTGAAGCGGTGAAAGTCCTGCGGCCGGTCGAAGGGACCGTCGCTCAGGTAGAAATTGCCGGCGAAGTAAACGGTCTGACCGGGATCCGCCATCGGCAGCTGGTAGAGCATCGTGTAGCTGGAGGTCGAGAAGCTGCCACTCTCGAAGCGGAACTCGTTCTCTTCGAGGTGGTCGCGGGTGTGAAAGGCGACG
>CAYWBJ010000428.1:0-16147 GCA_964456165.1 uncultured Gemmatimonadaceae bacterium
CGAGGCGGGCGTCGCCGGACCCGGGGTCGGGTTGCAGCCCACGCTGGACCAACCGCGCCGAATCACCCATCCGTACGCGGTCAGCGCAGAAGGGGAAGGGCTGGACAAGTGCATGGTGACGGTGAACTGGATGCTGCCGGGTGAGGTGGACGCAGTCAGCGAGATGAAGCTGGCTATCCTCGAGCACGTCCTGATGGGCACCCCGGGTTCGCCCCTGCGGAAGACCTTGCTGGAGTCCGGGCTTGGCGAGGACCTGGCTGGCGTCGGCGTGGAGGACGAGCTGCGCCAGTATTACCTGTCCACCGGGCTGAAGGGGGTTGCCCGCGGTGACGTCGATAGGGTCGAGCAGCTGATCCACGATACCCTCGCCGATCTGGCGCAGGTCGGGATCGACAGCGGTGCTATCCGGGCGGCGGTCAACACCACCGAGTTCCGTCTGCGCGAGAACAATACCGGCTCCTACCCACGCGGTCTTTCGCTGATGCTGCGGGCCCTGTGTACCTGGCTGCACGACGGTGATCCGTTCGCACCGCTGGCCTTTGAGCGCTCGCTGACCCAAGTAAAGGAGGCCCTCGCCGAAGGCGGCTACCTGGAGCAGGTCATCCGGGAGGAACTGCTCGAGAACACCCACAAGACCGTGGTGGTGTTGGAACCGGACCCGGAGCTGCAGCAACGCGAGGAGGAGGAGGAGCGAAGCCGGCTGGCAGTGGTGCGATCGTCCATGTCCCGCGACGACCTGGAGGCGCTCGTGGCGGCTACCCGTGACCTCAAGGAGCGCCAGGAAGCACCTGATCCTCCGGAGGAGGTGGCCAAGCTGCCGCGACTCCGACTTTCGGATCTGGAGCCCGCCATCCGTCGCATACCGCTCGATGAGGAGCAGGTCGACGGCGTGACCGTATTGCACCACGACCTGTTCACCAACGGCATCGCCTATGTCGACGTGGGTTTTGACCTGCGCAGCCTGCCGGCGGACTACCTGCCCTACGTCAATCTTTTCGGCCGTGCGATAACCGAGATGGGCACTGCCAAGGACGATTTCGTGCGGCTGGCGCAGCGCGTCGGGTCGGAAACCGGTGGCATTTGGTCGCACAACCTGGTGAGCGCGAGCCTCGACGGCGGGCCGGCGGCGGCCTGGTTTTTCCTGCGGGGCAAGGCGATGACGGACCAGTGCGGGGAGCTCTTAGACATCGTGGGCGACATGCTGCTGACCGCCCGGCTGGACGACCGGGAGCGCTTTCTGCAGATGGCCCTGGAGGAAAAGGCGGGAGAGGAGGCCGGCCTGGTCCCGGCCGGCCATCGCGTGGTGAGTCTGCGCCTGCGCTCGCAGTTCGAGGAGTCGGCCTGGATCTCGGAATCGATGGGCGGCATCAGCTACCTGTTCTTCCTTCGAGAGCTGGTGGAGCAGATCGAGCGGGACTGGCCGGCAGTGCTCGCCAGGTTGGAAGAGGTACGCCGGCTGCTGGTGAATCGTTCAGCCATGTTGTGCAATGTCACCACGTCCGACCGGGACCGCGCCGCAATCGCGACCGGGCTGGCGGACCTGCTTGGAGCAATCCCCATTTCCGAGGTGTCGGCGGCGCCCTGGCAGGCCGACCTGCGGTCCCGCTGCGAGGGGCTGGCGCTGCCGGCCCAGGTCAATTACGTGGGGAAAGGCATCGACCTCTCCGGACACGGCTATCGGGTGCAGGGGTCGACCACGGTCATTTCGCGTTATCTCAGCACTACCTGGCTGTGGGATCGCATCCGCGTCCAAGGTGGAGCCTACGGCGCGTTCTGCTCTTTCGATCCATTCACCAGCGTGCTCTCATGCGTCTCGTACCGGGATCCCAATCTGCGGGAATCACTGGCCACCTACGACGCGACGGGCCAATTCCTACGCGAAGTGGATCTGAACGGCGAAGAACTGGAAAAGGCGATCATCGGCGCAATCGGCGATCTCGATGCCCACCAGCTTCCCGATGCGAAGGGGTTCAACTCGATGGTGCGTTATCTGACCGGTGTCGGCGACGCCTATCGGCAGCGCTTTCGCGACGAAGTCCTGGCGACGAGCGTGGACGACTTTCGCGTCTTCGCGGAGTTCGCCGACGTGCTCGCTACCCATGGACAGGTCGTGGTCATGGGTGGAGCGGAATCCTTGAAGAGCGGAAGCCCCGAGCTGGAAATGGTGGACTTGCTTTAAGTGATCTTCGAGAAGTCGTTCCGGGTGGGCGCCCTGGTCCGCGAGATCCGCCAGATACGCGATTGCTGAACCCGCGGCGGCATGGCACCAAACCGGCGCTCTCCCTATCTTCCCCAGTCTCCATTCCTGTCGAAACTGCAGTCTCAGGAGTTCGTGATGCTCAAGCAGGATCAGATAGACTTCTACAACGAGCACGGTTATCTGGCCGTCGAAGGCGTGTTGAGCGATGCGGAGGTCGAAGACCTGCGGCGGGTGAGCGACGAGTTCGTGGCTAGGTCGGGGGCGGTGACCGAGAGCGACAACGTCTTCGACCTCGAGCCGGGCCATACTCCGGAGAGCCCGAAGCTGCGCCGGCTCAAGGGGCCGTCCGCACAGCATCCGGTCTACGAGAGCACACTCCGCCACGAGCGCATCGGTGACATCGTTTCCGAGCTCATCGGGCCGCACTTCCGCACCAACGGCGACAAGCTCAACATGAAATCGGAAGAATTCGGCAGCCCGGTTGAGTGGCACCAGGATTGGGCCTTCTACCCCCACACCAACGACGACATGCTGGCGGTCGGGGTTGCCATCGACGACATGACCAGGGAAAACGGCTGTCTGATGGTTATCCCCGGGTCGCACCGGGGGAAGATCTACGACCACCACGACCCGGACAAAGGCTACTTCGTGGGGGCGGTGACCGAGGAGGAATTCGACGACAGCGAGGCCGCCATGGTCGAGGTCGAGGCGGGGGGCATCAGCCTGCACCACGTTCGGGCGCTGCACGGGTCGCTGCCCAACGACACCAGCGAGCCGCGGCGGCTGTTGCTACTGCAGATGTGTGCGGCCGACGCCTGGCCGCTCTGTCAGCCGGTCCCCGACTGGGATGCCTACAACGCCAATATGCTACGCGGCGAGACGACTACGGAGCCGAGAATGGTGGAGCTCCCCTTCAGGGTGCCGCTGCCGGCGGCGCCTCGTGCCGGATCGATCTACGAGAACCAGACGTTGCTGACCCGTACCACGTTCGGCGCCTCGGTCCGCGCCGGCTGAGTTCTACTCCGCGCCGAGTACCGCGATCGCCTCGATCTCCACGAGCAGTCCCGGCCGCACCAGCTGTGGCGAGTGGACGGCGGCGCTGGCCGGCAGCCTGTTCGTGAAGGCGGCGGCGCGGGCTTCGTTGTAGTCGGCGTAGTTGCGCATGTCAGTGAGCCAGGCCGTGATCTTGACCACATCGTTCATCGTGGCGCCGGCGACGGCTAGTACTTCGGCGACGTTCCTGAACGTTTGGTTGCACTGCTTTCGCATGTCGCCAAGCCCGATGATGTTGCCCTGCGGGTCGAAGGAAACCTGTCCGGAAACCCATATCGTGTCGTCGACCTGAACGCCGATGTCGTGGCTGACGTTGTCTGCCCAGGTCCATCCAGGCGGCTTCAGCGAGATTCGTTTTGCCATGGGGATAACCCCTCCTGGGGTGAGATCGGTAGAAGGTTTGCGGGGCAGTCGAGGGGAGGTACATAAAAGTGGTGGCTCCTCGCGGAATCGAACCGCGGACACAGGGATTTTCAGTCCCCTGCTCTACCTACTGAGCTAAAGAGCCACCAAAAAGCGGGTCAGAAACTAACCCGGCCCATAACCCTTGTCAAGAGAGTAAGATGCCCGTATCCGTGATCCCGTTCAGCATGCCGGAGCCGATGGAGATTCCCGATCACATCGTTGACATGCTCCGCCAGATGCCACCCGATCAGGCGGTGGAGAAGGCGATGGAGCTGTTGCTGGAGATCGATGTGGCCGAAGCCATGGTCTTCGAGCGCAATGACACCGACGGCTACCTCGCGCTCGCAGCGGTCATAGCCGCCGACGGCGACAGGAAAGCGCGGTTGGAACAGCTGCTCCGTCAAGGCGGCGGTCCCGGTCTGGCCGAGAGCGCCCAGGAACAGCGTTCGGCGCTGTTGGTGATGGGCCAGGTGGACGGGAACGAAAAAACCCTGCCGGCAGGGCTCGAAAGCTACCTGCTGGCAGGGGGGAATGAAGGGGATATCGGTTTTCTGTACGTCCTGCCGCTGGCGGCGAAAGACACTAGCGACCTTGGTGTGCTGACCCTGATTCGCCCACCGGCTGCGGGACCGCTCAACCACGAACAGCCCAATATCACCGAGCGGGTGCGCCAGGTCCTATGCGAAGTTCTGGAATCGAGTCCGCAGTAGGCGATCGCCCTCTCAGGCGGTCGCCGGACTCACAACGTCGTTCTGCAACAACCAGGCCTCGACCTCTTCGCCGCTCACGTCGGCCAGCATCTCACCGTTGACGACTACGCACGGCGACAGGGGCTGCCCGCTCTTCTGCACCATTTCGGCGTAGATGTCCGGGTTGTTGATGATGTCCTTGTCCTCGTACTGCAGGTTGTACTTGCGAAACACCTCGCGCACGCCACTGCTCCAGCCGCATACCGGCTTGAGATAAGCGACGATTTCGGGATTGTCGGCCATTCGAATTTCCTTTCTGAGGGTAGGGTCGTCGGGCCAGTCCAATATTCGCGAATATAGAAACGGCCTGAAGTCTGTCAAGCAACCGACCTACGTTTACGTTTGACGTATGGGATTGGGAGTGGTAGATTGCCGCGGATTCTCCCGAGGGCGGCCGTTCCGATCTTTCCGATGCGGCCCGCACCTCCTCCCGATTTCCCAAGTAGCTTCCAGTAAAGGATTTATGGCGTCTGAGGAAGTGCTTTACATCGACGGAGGCTGTCGCCTCAAAGGTGAGACGTGGCTGCAGGGATCGAAAAACGCCGCCCTGCCGATGATCGCTGCCTCGCTGCTGGCGACGGAGGGAGAGACCGTTTTGCATCGCGTGCCGCCGGTGAAGGATGTGCTGGTGGCCCTGGAGGTGTTGCGCCGGCTGGGGGCGAAGGTTGACTTCGACGCGGCTGCAGGGGTCGCCGTGATCGACGCGAGAGGGGTTGACCAGACTAGCCTGCCCTCCGACTTGACTGACCGCTTGCGCGCGGCGCTGCTGTTCATGGGGCCGCTGCTCGCCCGCTTCCGCAATGCCCAGATCGTTGAGGTTGGCGGCTGCAGCATCGGCCAGCGTCCGATGGACATTCACCACCGGGGGTTCGCCCGCTTGGGAGCGGCCGTGGAGAGCAGGAAGGGGGGCGGCATCGTTCTGAGCGCCGACTGCCTAAAGGGCGCGTTTACCTACTGTGACGTCCCCACCCATACCGGCACCGAGAATCTGATCATGGCTGCCAGCCTGGCTTCCGGCACGTCGATGATCGAGAACGCCGCGTCCGATCCCGAGATCGTAGATTTCGTGGAACTCCTGAAGAAGATGGGGGCCCGCGTCGAGGGCGCCGGAACGCGGACCGTCACGATCGAGGGCGTGAAGAAGCTGCGCGGCGCCGAGCACACGGTGATGTACGACCGGCTTGATGCGGGCCTGTTCATGATGGCCGGCGCCATCACCGGCGGCGACATCCACATCGAGGGTGTCTGTCCGGACCACCTGCGCGTGTTTGAGTCGAAGTTGCACCAGATGGGGGTGCGGACGGGCACTAAGGGACAGATGACCCGCGTGCGTGGTCCGCAGGAGCTCTCGCCGATCAACGTCATAACGACCTTCTACCCGGGCTTCCCGACCGACCTGCAGCCCAGCATCATGGCACTAGCCTGCGTCGCCCAGGGCGAGAGCTACATACGCGAGACGGTCTTCGAGGATCGCTTCGGCCACGTCAAGAATCTGCGCGCCTTCGGTGCCACTCTGACTCCGGAGAAGGACCGGCTGATCGTCGTCAAGGGGTCGGCGCAGCTCAAGGGTGCCCAGGTAAAGGCGCTCGACATCCGCGCCGGTGCGGCCTGCGTGCGCGCCGGCCTTGCGGCCGAGGGGCGTACCGGCATCCGCAGCCTCTACCAGCTCGATCGCGGTCACTGCAGGCTCGAAGAGCGCTTCAACGGGATCGGGGCCCACATAGAGCGCATCTGATCATCGGTCACAGTTTCGGGTTAACCAATAGGCAGTCGAGGATTCCCCCGGCTGCCTATTGGTCGTATTTTCCGATCTCGCCTTCCTCTCTCGCTCGGATCGCTATGGGACAGACTCTGTCAGACTACCAACGGCAGGTCGATGACTGGATTCGCACCGTTGGCGTGCGCTATTTCTCCGAACTGACGAACACCGCTATTCTCATGGAGGAGGTCGGCGAGGTCGCGCGGCTCATGGCTCGCCAGTATGGGGAACAGAGCTTCAAGGAAGGCGAGGAGGCTGAGGATCTGAGCATGGAGATGGCGGACGTTCTCTTCGTGCTGATTTGTCTCGCCAATCAGACCGGAGTTGATCTGGAGGCGGCGATGGCCGCCGCAATGGAAAAGAAGACACGGCGCGACGCCGGGCGTCACGCCGCGAATCCCAAGCTGCAGGACGAAGCGCAACAGGAGACGAAAGGGAGAGTGGAGATATGAACTACGGACAACTGGGCTGGGGCAAGCTGAATCGACTCGCCCAGATCTTCAGACCGGACAGCGCGGGGAATGCCCACACGGTCATGCTGGCGATGGACCATCCCTACTTTTACGGACCGACCACAGGACTTGAAGATCCGCGCCGCACGATCACACCGCTGGTGCCCTACGCCGACGCCATCAGCCCGGCAAAGGGGACGCTGGAGTACTGCCTCGATCCGCTGGTGCCAACCCCGGTGATCCTGCGCGTTACCGGAGGCAACAGCATGACCCGGCGCGAGGAGCTCTCCGACGAGCATATCATCACCTCGGTCGAGGAGGCGGTGCGCCTGAACGCCGTCGGGGTCTCGGTGTCGGTTTACATTGATACCGAGCATCAGGCGCAGACGATCCGCAGTCTCGGCAAGCTGGCCAACGAGTGTAGCCAGTGCGGCCTGCTGGTACTCGGCATCACCGCGGTTGGGGCCAAGCTCGAGCCGATGGTCAAGGGGGAGGGGGAGGGCAGCGCCGACTTCGACGCCGCCAAATACTTCGCTCACGCCGGGCGGATTATCCAGGAGAATGGCGCCAACATTGTCAAGACCTACTTCGTCGACAACTGGGAACAGGTGCGCGACGGCATTCAGGTCCCCATCGTCATCGCCGGCGGCAAGAAGATCCCCGAGCGGGAGGCGCTGGAGTTCACTGCACAGGCAATCGCGGCCGGCGCTGAGGGCGGCGACATGGGGCGCAACATCTTCCAGTCAGAAGATCCGGTGGCGATGATCCAGGCCGTGCGCTCGGTCGTTCACGAAGGCAGGAGCGCCGACGATGCCTTCGTCCTGTTCAACGAGCTGCAGGGGGCGGCCGGCTGATGAAGGTCGGGATGTACTACAACAACCGGGATGTCCGCGTAGAAGGGCAGGACACCCCGGCGGTCGGCGCCGGCGACCTGCTGATCAAGATCATGGCCAGTGGCATCTGCGGCAGCGACATCATGGAGTGGTACCGGATCGCCAAGGCGCCGCTGGTGCTGGGCCACGAGATTACCGGTGAGGTGGTCGAGGTGGGCAGCAACGTCCAGGGCTTCGCGGTCGGGGATCGCGTCTTCTCGACGCACCACGTGCCATGCGATGAGTGCGCCGACTGCCTCAACGGTAACCAGACCGCCTGCAAGGTCTTCCATGGCGAGAACAACTTCACTCCAGGCGGGTTCGCCGAATACCTGCGCGTCGGGGGGCGCAGCATCTCTAAGGGCACGATCGCGCTTCCGGACGACGTTTCCTACGAGGATGGGTCCTTCATCGAGCCGTTGGGCACCGTCGTGCGCGGCCTGCGCGAGGCGGAGATCCGTCCCGGCGACAGCGTCCTGGTGATTGGGAGCGGCCTGATCGGACTGCTGCACGTCAAGCTGGCCCGCGCTTTGGGCGCCGGCCGGATCGTCGCCACGGACGTGCACGAGAGCCGGTTGGAGGCCGCCTCCCGGTTCGGTGCCGATCACACCGTGCTCGCCGCCGCCGACGTGCCTGCTTTCGTGCGCGAGGTGAATGACGGCCGCCTCGTGGACAAGGTTATCCTCTGCAGTGGAGCGATGCCGGCGGCCGAAACCGCTCTGGCCGCGGTGGAGAAGGGGGGCACTGTACTGTTCTTCGCGGTGCCGAAGCCGGACGAGCGGATCGCCGTCGACATCAACGCCTACTGGCGCGACTCGATCAGTATCAAGGTCAGCTACGCCGCCGCGCCGATCGACAATCTGCAGGCGCTTGAGCTCATCCGCTCCGGCCGGGTGCGCGTCGACGACATGATCACCCACCGGCTGCCCCTCGACGAGATCGGCGAGGGTTTCCGGTTGGCCTGTGCCGGCGCCGAATCGCTCAAGGTGATCATTCAGCCCCATAGCTGAGACGCCCGCCGGCCGCCGTCGCGGTTTCCCGTTGGCGCCGGCATCGGCGCCTGTGAAGAGGCCGGCATCCTGCTCTAGTTGCGGCTCGAGATTGATTCGGTGGGGGAGGGCCGTTACGCCATGCGGGCTGAAGATAACGGTCTTGGGATTGTCAAGACCCAGATGCCCAACAACTTCGGTAAGCTGGTCTACGGCTCCAAGTTCCACCGTCTGAAGATGCCCTGCGGCCAGCAGGGCATCGGCATCTCGGCGCCCAGCCTGTACGGACAGCTGACCACTGGCAAGCCCAGCCGGGTCATCTCCCGAACCGGCAAGGGGCGGCCCGCACACTGCTATCAGTTCTAGATCAACACCGCCAGGGGCAAGCCAGAGATCGTGCGCGACGAGGAGGTCGAGCGCGTGGGTCTACGCCTTCGTCGACGGCGATCCGTATGGCATCTGGAACATCTATCAGATGCTGAAGGTGGCTCTGGCAACGCCGCCCACATCAACGAATTTTCTGCATGCCGCGGGCCCGTTTCCTCGGGGCAATGCCGGACGATATCCTCGACTACGGCCTGCCGCCTCACAAACTAACCGAGGTGGACGTCAAGCGCATCGACGACGTGCTGGGCAACGACCCGTTCGTGCGGCACTACAAACGCTGGCAGGAGCCGCTGGAAAAGCTGAAGGAATCGGGTTGCTGAGCCGCGCAGCAGGCCTTTGCGGTGTGCAACCTCAACCACGTCATCAGCACCTACCTGCCGGAAAAGCTGGCGGATACCAACAACTTCCTTCCCTGAATATCAGTTGCAGTCGGGAGCGCGCGCCTGACGGGGGCGAAGAGTGGAGCGTTTCTACTCGATCCCCATCGCCTTGCGCACGACGGCGAGCAGGCGGTCGGTGCGGATCGGTTTGCGCAGGACGCCGGTGACCGCGGTGAACTTCGACTTGGCCTCTGAAACCGAATCGTCGGTGCAGATGGCGACGGGTATTTCGCCGCCGACCGAGCGCACGGCTGCGAGCATTTTGTCTGGGGTGACGCCCGGAAGTGCCGCATCGAGCAGCACTAGCCCGATCTGCTTCCGGTGCGAGTTCAACGTCTCCAGACCGGCGCGTGCGTCGACTGCCTCAAAGACGGCGAACTCGTAATACTCGAGTATCCCCCGTATCGTCTTGCGGTTGATCATCGCGCTATCGATGATCAGGATTCCCCTGCTGTCGGCGGGCATCGGTGCGAGAGCTCAGCTCGGTCGCGGGCGGACGGCCGCCGGATTCGCGCCTGGCGAAAAGCAGATGGGGTGAGCCTCATGCGCCTTGGGGCGGGAAGCGGCTGGTGCGGACATGGTCTGATAATAGCCGTGTCTGCGAGGGGGGGCAATCGAGGGGTTGGAGGGACGGAACGCGCCGCTGAGCGGCGCGCGGTTAGGCTATGACGTCGGCGCTCAAGGGCCTAATCCCGATAGACTGTTACCTGTCTGATTTTACCCTCCTTGGGTGATGGGCAGCAGGTTGCGCTGTTCCTACCCGTGCTGGTCGTGGCGCGGTGGCACGGGTGTGTCGCGCAGTTCGCGGATCAGCTCGATCAGTCCCTCGATACCGGCCTCAAGAAACTTCTCTCCCTTCTCCAACGTGGCCTTGGTCGCGTCGCCGAGGACCCCGGTCGCCGTCTGCGAACTCCAGTAGGGAATGAGCTTGGCGGCGGAGCCCTCCGGGTGGCGGCCGGACAGCAGGTCGATTGAGAAGCTCGGGGGCAACGGGGTGCGGGTATCGACCGCTTTGTCCATCTCGGCCAGCTCCGGACGCAGGGCGAGGTAGAGGGAGGTCTCGAACTCGCCGGCGTGGGCGGCGCCGCCGTGGTCGGACTCGCGGATTTGCTCGGCCACCTCCTTGACGATACGCAGGTCCCAGTGGTTGACGCAGCCGCAGAGGATCTGGCCGTTGTACTCCATGTTGGCGAGACGGGTCGACATGTCCACGGGCGAGGTGTTGCTGCCGTGGCCGTTGACGACGAGGATGCGCTCGAAACCGTGGTGGGCGAGACTGCAGCAGACGTCGCGGACGTAGCGGATGAACGTATCCCAGCCGATCGTCAGGGTACCGTGGAAGTCCATGTGATGCGGGCTGTAGCCGTGGTTCACCGGCGGCGCCAGCACCGCCTCGCCGGGAATGCGGGCGACGGCGCGGTCGCAGATCTCGTTGGTGAGGACGACGTCGACGTCGATCGGCAGGTGGGGTCCGTGGTCTTCGTAGGTGGCCACCGGCAGCACCGCGACCTTGCCGGCAGCGGCGGCGTCGCGGCATTCGTTCCACAACATTTCGGCGTAACGGTGTTTCATCCCTGCAACTCCATGTCGGTGAACAGCATCAGCCGGATTCCAGCCGGATTTCGCGGTCTCTGCCGGTCAGCGGCAGGACTGTGCGCGCGGCCTGGCGGGCGTGGGATGCGTGGAAGCCGATGATCACTTCTAGCGTCTTCACACTCTGGATAGCGGTACACGGGAAGGCGGCCGTTCCGTCGAGGTGGTCGACGATCTCGTGAACGGCCACATCCATTCCGTTGCCGCGCGGGTCCTCGTTCTTCCAGTACTCGGAGCGGCCGCCCCAGTATTCGACGACCACGTCCTGGTTGACCGTCCGGGCGCGTCCCTCGGTGCCGTTGAGGGTGATCGTACCGGGCACTTTGGCCCAGTCGCGGGCGTCGACCGTGCAGATCAGATTCCCCTCCAATTCCACCGTGCCCCAGCCGCCTGGATCGGTGAACTCCGGTCCGCGGCAGTCCGGCTTCCCGGCCAGGTCGAGCGTGCCCGAGACCGCGATTACCTCGCGGTTGGTGATCATCCTCAGCGTGTCGAACATGTGCGTGCCGACGTTGCCGAGGCGGCCGCTCGGCCACTGCACGGCGGCGGAGGTGAGGTCTCCCAGACCGCCCCCGGCGGCGAAGTCGCGCAGGCGGCGCGCGCTGGCGTGGAAGCGCCTGTTGTGGTTGATGACCAGGAGCGTGCCCGCCCGGTCGCATGCATCCGCCATATCCTCGGCTTCGGCGAGGGTTCGTGCTATCGGCTTTTCGCAGTAGACGACCTTCGCACCGGCCTCGACGCAGGCGATGGTGATCTCGTGGTGTGCCGGGGTGTACGTTGCGACGCTGACGATGTCGAGTTCCGGTTGGCGGATCAGTTCCTGCCAGTCGGCGAATGTCGGGATGCCGGTGCGCTCGGCGAACCGATCGCGGCGACCGGTGTCACGGCTACTGCCGGCGACCACCTCGACCCGCGGATGGCTGGACAGTGCACCTATGTGTGTGCCATCGAGATCCTCCACGCGCTGGCCCAGGGCATCCCCGGAAACCTGGTCTGCGCCACCGATGTAGCCGAGGCCGATAATGCCGGCCCGGTAGGTCCTGGTCATGGCTCTTCCTCTCTTGGATGACGGATGCAGAATATAGTATGCCACCTGCCGCGATCGTGGCAAACGCCCCGGCGTTGCCTCCGCGGCGCCCAGGTTCGAAGGTTGACACTTCCAAGAGGTGTGCTCTAGATTGGACCACTCTTCGCCCCGATTCCGCACCTACGACCTGCATGCCCGTTGCGTTCTCACGGCCGGACAGCCGTTGCCCGGCCTGGTTGGCACAACCAGCCGCGCGGCCGGCTCCCACCCTGGCGTGGGTGGCGCTGGCGGTCGCCGTTGCATCCTGGTGCACCCTTCTTTCCTCGTGCCGATCCGCTTCCTCCTCGGCCACCTCCGTGGTGCTCGCCGACGGGGTAGTGCACCACGAGGTATACCTGGTGGAGGGCCCCTGGTCGATCCACGTGCTCGAGATCGATCTGCCGAGGGCGTGGGCGGCCGGGATCCGACTGCGAACGGCTACGTCCGGTCCTGGCAGCGCGGGAGAGAAGACGAGCGCGCTCGCCCGCGATGTCATAGCGGGGATTAATGGCGACTTCTTCTTCGCTTCCGGTCGGCCGCTCGGCATGCAGATTGGTGACGGCGTCCTGCGGCAGGCCCCCAATTCGCGATCCGCCCTGGCGATCGCGGCCGATGGCACTCCACTGATCGCCGTCTTCAACCTGCGCGGCGGCCTGGTGGCCAGCTCGGGTCGGGATCTGGCGGTTCAGGGCCTCAACCGCACGTCGCTCGGGAGCGGGTCCAGTTTCTACAATTCGTTCGCGACCGGGACCCGGGATTCGATCCGTGCTGACGTCGGCTTCGTCCTGCAGCCGCTGGTCGGTGGTGTGGGACTCAACGACACCGTGGCCTGCAGGGTTCTCCAGGTGCGCCGCCGCAGCTGGCCACTGCGGGTGGAGGACGGCCAATGGCTGGCCGCTTTTTCCGCCGCTGCCGTCGACGAGTCGATCGCCCCGGGCGACACGGTCGCCGTCTATCTCAATCTGCCGCCGGCTGCCGGCACCATCGTCGAGGGAGTGGGCGGCGGTCCCCGCATCGTCCGCGACGGTCGGGTCTCGGTGGAGTACGAGGAGGAACACCTGGACTATGGTTTTGCCACCGACCGCAATTCCCGGACCGCCATCGGCTACTCGCGCGATACCCGCACCCTTTTCATGCTCACGGTCGACGGTGGTCAGCCCGGCTACAGCGTTGGCATGAGACTCGAAGAGCTGGGACGGTACATGATGTCGGCGTTGGACAAGTTCGCCGTCAGCGGCAGTAATGCCTATCAGGTGATGAATATGGACGGCGGCGGCTCGTCGACGATGGTGATCGCTGGGGAGGTGGTCAATCGCCCATCTGATCCCATCGGCGAGCGCTCGGTCGGCAATGCGCTGCTCGTCGTCGACGGCGAGGGGAGGTCGTAGCCGTGCCGGTCTTCGCTCATGTCGATCTCAGGAAACTGGGCCGCGAGATGATGGAGGCGGTCGGCGTGCCTCAGCCGGTGGCCACGATCGTCGCCGACCATCTGGTCGAATCGGGACTGCGGGGCCACGACACCCACAGCGTACTGCGCTTCCCGCAGTACGTGGAGGCGGCTAGGAGCGGCAAGATCGACTCGTCGGCCGAGTTCCAGATCCTGCACGAGACGAATTTCATCGCCCAGGTCAGCGGGGGCTGGAACTACGGCCAGGTGACGATGAACGCCGCCGTCGAGCTGGCCACGAAGAAGGCTGCGAACGCGGGCTTCGCGGTGGTGACCGTGAAGGAATGCAACCACGTCGCGCGGCTCGGGCACTTCGCCGCCGCGGCCACAGCCCACGACCGGATTGCCATCATCACCAGCAACGGGCACGGCAGCGACCTGGCGGTAGCGCCGTTGGGTGGCATCGCGCGACGGCTGCCGACCAATCCGCTGGCGATCGGCATTCCCACCGGACGGGACTGGCCGATCCTCCTCGACATGACCACCAGTGCCATGTCGGGTGGCGACATGCGTTGGTACCGCAATCGCGGCCTGCCGCTGCCGCCTGGCAACACCATCGATCACGCCGGCGAGCCGACGCGGGACGTGGAGGCCTACTACGGTCCGCCCGCGGGGGCGATCCTGCCGCTCGGCTTTCCCGACTCCGGCCACAAGGGCTACGGACTGAGCATCGTGGTCGACATTCTCTCCGGTGCTCTCTCCCGGGCCGGGTGCTCGCAGGAAGACTCACCGGAGACCGGCAACGCCCTGTTTATCGGGGTTCTCGACGTCGCCTCCTTCCTTCCCCTCGAGGGGTTCCGCCGCCACGCCGATGCCTTGATCGACTGGATCAAGTCGTCGCCGCCGGCTGATGGGTTCGACGAGGTGGTGCTGCCGGGAGAGAATTCCCACCGCATCTACCTTGAGCGCAGTCGCGAAGGACTGGAAGTGGACGACAAGGCCTGGGTCGAGATCGCGGCGCTCGCTTCTCAGTTGGAGGTCCAGTTGCCGCCTCCGGCCGACTGAAGATGGCCGAGTCCGACCGCAAGCTGATCGAGGCCAAGCGCCGCCAGCTCGAGCGTTTCAAGGAGAGCGGACCCACCGTCGATCCTGCCAGCGCACGAATGCCGCCGGGCCAGCATCTGACCCGGAAGTTCCCCGTGCTGGACCTGGGCGTGCGGCCGCCGATGGACACCAGCCGCTGGCGCCTGGTGGTCGAGGGTGAAGTGGCGAGCCCGGTCACCCTCGACTGGCAAAAGTTCCTGACGCTGCAGAAGCGGCAGGAACTTGCTGATTTTCACTGCGTCACTACCTGGTCGAAGTACGATGTCCAATGGGGTGGCGTGAAGTTCCTGGACCTGGCCGCCACGGTCTGCCCCACCGCCAATGCAGGCTACGTCATAGCGCATGGGGCAGACGGCTACACGACCAATCTGCCGCTGGAAGAGTGTCTGAGGGATGACGTAATGCTGGCCTACGAACTCTTCGGCGAGTCCCTGTCGCTCGAGCACGGCGGGCCGGTCCGGCTGGTGGTGCCGCGCCTGTATGCCTGGAAGTCGGCCAAGTTCCTAAGGCGGCTGGTGTTCTCGGCCACTGACGACCCCGGATACTGGGAAACCCGGGGATACCACAACCGGGGAAATCCCTGGCTGGAAGAGCGTTACGGCTGAGTTGAGCTGAGGCTCGGGCTGACCGGGGCTTAGCTCCTCAGCCGAGCTCGTACTCGGCTCCCTCACAGGCCCCTTCCGTAAGGACCGATGCGTCGGCGTATGAGGCCACCATCGCGTCGATGTCGGCGTCGCTGCGGTCCGGGTGGTGGTGGAATAGCAGTAGGCGCCGGGCTCCCGCCGCCGCGGCTAAGGAGACGGCATCGTCGGCGCTGCAGTGACCGCGTCCGGACATGCGGGTGTACTCGTCCGCGGTGAAATGGGCGTCGTGAATCAGCAGGTCGACTTGTGCTGCCAGCGCCAGCGCTGTACCGCGGGCGGTGTTGGCGACGTACTCGACGTCGGGAATGTAGGCCAGGGCTGCCCCGTCCGCCTCGATCCTGAACCCGAAAGCCGGCGTGCCGGGCACGTGGCTCAAGGAGCCGGCCGATACCTTGGCTGCGCCGATGGCGAACTCGCCCGCTTGGATCTCCCGCACGTTGATGTGGGCACCTATGCTGCCGCTCAGGAAATTGGGCACCGGGCAGTAGGTGGTGTCCATCTGCTTGCGCAGGACGTCATCCAGCGAGTCGTCACCAAGGCCGCGGCCGTAGACGACGAATTGGTTGCCGGGAATCATCGCCGGCGAGCAGAACGGGACCCCCTGAATATGGGCGAAATGGGTATGGGTAAGGAGCAGGTGAGCGGTGCCCTTGCCGCTTCCGAAGCCGTCCTCGATCAGCCCCAGTCCCAGCCAGTGCAGGCCCAGGCCGCCGTCGAGGATGAGGCGGTCGCCACTGGCTGCAAGCACCTCTACGCAGGGCGTGTTGCCACCGTATCGGTTTGTGGCTGAATCCGGAGTTGGAATCGTTCCGCGAGTGCCCCAAAGCTTTACGCGCAAGTTTCGGACCCTTGTCAGAGAGTCAGCTGCAGCCGTTCACGGGCGGCGATCAGGCTGGCGTCGCCAGCGCCGTTGCGGTAGCGATCGAGCAGGGCGTCGACGTCGGCGTCGGTGCGATGCGGCTTGTGATGAAAGAGCGCGATGATCTCTGCTTCGGCATCGCGGCCAACCTGGAGTGCGTCATCCGGTCTGCTGTGACCCCAGTCGGGTTCGTAGTCCTCGGGAAGGAAGAACGTATCGAAGACCATGAGCCCGGTTCTGTGAGCGAG
>CAYWBJ010000429.1:0-13183 GCA_964456165.1 uncultured Gemmatimonadaceae bacterium
AGCGGTCGATCGTCCGCGTCGCAGAGGCTTTCGACGTCGTCGTCGCCGGCGGCGGCGTCACCGGACTCGCGGCGGCGGTAGCGGCCGGACGACTGGGTGCCTCGGTACTGCTGGTGGAGCGCAAGAACTTCGTCGGCGGCAACGCGGCGATGGGACTGCAGGTGCTGGGGACGCACACCATCACCGGCAAGCGGGCCACCGCCGGCATTCCCGGCGAGCTCCTGCGGCGCCTCAAGCAGGCGGGGGCCGCGACGGACGCATTCCTCGACGCCAGAGTCCCCTCGTTCGTGGCAGTCAAGCCGGCCTGGGTATAGGTCCTGGCGGACGAGATACTGCGGCAGGCCGGCGGGCGCAGCAAGGTCGTGATCGATACGACCGGCGACGGCGCTGCCCGCACAGGGGCTATCGCCCCCACATTCGCGGGAGTTACGAAAAGGAGGCTTCCTTCGCCTTCACCAGTGCGGTGATGACCTCGTTGGTGGGCGCCGCGGTGCCGACTTCGCGGGCCACCACCGGCACCATGCCGTTGATGGCGTCGATCTCGGTGCGCCGGCCGGCCAGGTAATCCTGGAGCATGGAGGGGCGCGCGTCGGGCATCTTCTCGGCGAAGGCGGTGATGTAGGCGGTAGCATCGTCGAACGAGAACTGCACTCCTTTGGCCACGCCGGCCTCGTAGGCCTCGAGGCCGCAGCTGAGCGCAATGCCCCAGGCGTTCTCGTCGGCCATCGTCTCGCCAATCGTCTTCTCCAGCACCGTCGTGGGCCCGCTCAGGGAGACGTTGCAGATGAACTTCTCCCACACCAGCTGCTGGATGTCGTCGTAGGTCCCGATGTTGAACCCCGCCTCCTTCCAGGCTGCGGCAACCTTCTCGAGACGCGGACTGATGTCGCCGTTCATCTCGCCGAGGCGAATCAGCTCCATGCCGTTGTGATGGGCATGTCCCGGTCCCTTCATCGAGGCACCGAATCCCCCCGCGACCCCGATCAGGACTCTCTCACCCGGCAAATGCTCGCAGATGCGCTCGGCGGCACCGAGGCCGTTCTGGATCGTCAGCACGGGCGTATCTTCGTCCAGCAAGCTAGTCGCCGACCGCGCCGCCTCTCCCACATAGGCGCCCTTCGTAGCGATGATCACCAGGTCACACGTGCCGATGTCGGCCGTATCGGTGGTGGCGTTGACCTTCACCGTACGGTCGCCGCTGGCGCCCTCGATCCGCAGACCGTTGGTGTTGATCGCATCGATGTGCTCGCGCCAGACGTCCACGGCCCAGACCTCGTTGCCGACCGAGGCCAGCAGACCGGCGTAGATGGAGCCCATGGCGCCCGTACCTATGACAGCGATCTTCATTGGAAATCCTCCTTGGTAACGCAGTCGAGCTCCGGCCGGCTCAACTGATTTTCTCCCTGACCGGATCATCCAGCGGCTCCTGAGCCACCGTCGCCGGCAGCACCCGGTCGAAGTAGTGCACCTGGACCCGGGGTACCGGACCGGGCATAATCGCTTGGCAGATAAGCGTACAGGATGAAGCGGCCGACGGCAAAGCCCATGCCGGCGCTGGTGACCTAGCCTAGGACGCGTTCCCCATCCTGCACCGGCTCCTTGCCCATGACCACGTCGTCCGGGTTGTCCAGCGTCATGCAGTCGAGCCGGCGGCTCGGGGCCTGGTGCCGCTGCCACCAGACCCGGTTTCACTTCGCCCTGGCGCGGCGGCCGCGACGCTCAGTCCATCAACCGCGGGTTGTACTGGCGTGGTCCAGCACCATATCCGCGGTAAGCAGACTCCTCCACTGGACCCGACGTGAAGACATAGACGTGCGCCGCGGTCGGATCCCAGAGCACCAGTTCCTCCCGTTCGTCACCACACACATCGGCAACGATGCAGTGGTAGAAGGCCATGCGATGGACGTTGCGGCCGTTAGCCGGCGGCAGGCCGGGCAGAGCCGCACCCCGGCCGGCACCCAGGTCCCAGAGCATACCGCCATTATAGAGCAGTGCAGGCCGGTCAGGGCCGTCCCAGAAGACCACCTCCATCCCGACATTGGTCGGCGAGGCATTAACCTGCAGGCGCGACACGATGTCGCCGGTGGCGCTGCTCACTACGATCAGGTCCTCGCTGTGGCCGTTCCAGCGAATGACCATCTCGGGACCCGGGTACGCGGAGAGGAAGTCGGCCGCCCGCACCTCCTGGCCATGGGGGACGAGCTCCTCGCCCAGAACCATGACCGCATTACCCTGGACGTCGAGCACGTGTCCGCCCCCGGAGCAGATCGCCCGCATCCTCCCGCCGTCCCAGGGGGCTATGCAGACCGAGTCCATGTTGCGGGCGAGCTCTCTTTCCCACAGCGGCCGTCCAGCGGGATCGAGCGCGAAGTACCCGCCGTTCACCTCGTCGCGACCGTCCCCGTTCAGGTCGCCGACGGCCGGGATGTAGGCAGGGCAGTTCCCGTATTCGATCCAGCGCGACCGGTAGGTCCACAGAACCTCCAGGTCGTCGCTCAGGGCCACATAGGTGTCGCCCAGCTTGACGAGAATGTCGCGGGGCCGGTCCAGACCGCGGAAGTTGGCGATCAGCAGGCGCTGATGCACCCAGTTGGCGCCCGCCGGGTCGCGGCGGCGGCGTTCGGTGATCGCCGCCGGTGCCGCCTCGCGGAGCACTTCGCCGGTCCTGCCGTCGCGGATCTGCACCACCACGTCGGCCAGCTCCTGCCAGTCGGTCCGAGCCCCGGGCTGCGGCCGGTGCCAGAAGCAGGCGACCTCGGCGGCTCCGTCGCCATCGAAGTCGTGCACCGCCACCGACATCGGGCGTGACGGCTGATCGCCCCCTTCCCCCTGACGCCAGAGCGGCTCGCCGTCGATGTCGAACGCCGCCAGATAGCAGGGCTTGATGCCACCCATGTGTGGACCACTGGGAGCCCCGTGGTTGCAGCGATAGACGAGAAAGTCGCAGCGGCCGTCGCCCGTCAGGTCGCCGATGCGGATGTCCCCCCCGAACGCGTCGCCATCGCGGGTTGCGAGGAAGTCGGCGGGAACGGCCACCTGCCGGTATAACACGACGCTAGAGGCCAACGCATGCGAAACCGGCCCTGGCGCGACAACGCAGCCTGGTGCGCTGAAGCGCAATCCGCTACAGCCGCAGCAGCCGCCGCGCGTTCCCCCCGAGCACGAGCCGCTAGTCCTCGTCGGAGATGTCGGCGGTGATGATCTTACCCAGCTGGGACCGCGGGTCCATCAGGGGGACGTCCGACCCGAACAGAACCCGGTCCGCGCCCGCCTCCTCCACCAGCTGCTCGATCACCCCCGGGGTCCGGAAGGTCGAGCAGGTCTCCAGGAAGACGTTCGGATAGTCCACGGCCACGTCGAGGGCCTGGCGCCGCATTGGCGGGCAGTTGCCCGAGTGCCCGGCCACCAGGGACATCTTCGAAAAGCGCTTCGCCACCCCGGCCATGTGCTTCGGCGCCGAACCGGGCTCGATCCCGGTGTGCCAGAGCACGGCCAGCTCGCGGTCGTCGGCGAACTCGTAGATCGGAAACCAGATCTCGTCGTCGAACGGCACGCAAACGAAGGGCGGGTAGAGCTTGATCGCGCGCAGGCCGAGCCCATCGATCGCCCGCTCGAGTTCCGGAACCATAGTCTCCGGCAGCAACGGAGAGACGTAGGCGAAGCCGATGAAGCGGTCGGGGTGGGCCTTCACCAGTTCCGCGACAATGTCGTTGCTGCGACGGCCCTCCGGCTGCCAGATGTCGAAAATCACCGAGCGGTCGATGCCGGACGCGTCCAGTGCCGGGAACAGCTTCTCGGGAGTCATGTGGGCGTTGTACCAGCGTCCCGGATGGCCGTGGAAGTCGATCACCTCGCAACCGCCGATCATTTCCGACCTCCTTTCAGCAGCCGCAGCAAGTTGCCGGCGCAAATCGCCTCGAGCGTCGCCTCCTCGAACCCCAGGGTGTGGATGTAGTACAACATCGGCCCCATCGCCAGGCGCGGGTAGAACGAGCCGTAGAGCAGCCGGTCCGGCCCGAACTCGTCCACCAGCTCCTCGATCGCCCGCAGCACCTCGTAGCGGCTCAGGTCGACGTACGTGTTGGGCCGCTTCAGGAACGGCCGGACGTAGTGGGAGTGGTTGTAGTGGGCGCCGACGAGCACTGCGATCAGGTCCGGATAGGCAGCCAGGATGTCCATGATTTCGGTCACCGGCGTGTTGGAGCGCTGCGTCCAGGTCGAGTCCCAGTGGTCGTGCAGCGAAATCCAGACCGGGATCTGCTCCTCCTGCAGCCAGTCGAGGATGTCGCAGTAGACCCAGTCGACGAACGGCACGCCGGAGGCGCCCGATTCGTGGAAGCGCACGTTGCTCACCTCGCCGGCGGCGCGCAGCTCTCTGAGCTGGGCCAGCGAGTCCGGCTCCGGCCCGGCCATCCACTGCGGGATGAAGACATCCTCGTGGCCTTCCAGCCACTCCCGCAGGAACTCGTTGGCACTGATCGGACTGAGGATGTTGCCCTGCTGGTGGTAGATGAGGGCGCGCTCGACACCGTGGCGGTGCATCTCCGCCAGCAGCTCATCCGGGCTGTCGATCGGCGCCGGACGGACGTTGGTGTGCCCGACGCCGACGTTGGCGTCGATGACGGGCACCTGGGCCTTGAAGCTCAGGTCGCTGGGCAAAATCAGTTCCCCATGGGTTGTCTGGGCGTTGTCATGTGTGGCGGCCGCCGGTGAGAAAACGACTGATATCACCGCCCACTGTCAAGGCTTTGGAGGCGCAACTCCTCTCCCCGCCCCGCTGCCATGCCGGCATGCCTTACTGCATCCGCTTGGCGACGATGCCCTCTAGGTCCATCGCCTGGATCTGCGGCAAGGTCGAGGTCATGTTGCTCATCCAACGGGCGAATTCATAGCCATGCGCTCCCGCGTGCCCTCCTCCGCCACCACCCTGAATCCGAGACGTTCGTAGAGCCGCCTGGCGTCCGGGTTGCGTTTACCGACATGCAGCGTTACCGGCACCTGCCCTCCGACTGCCTCCGCCGCCACCATCCCCAGCACCCGGGTGCCGATTCCCTGCTTCTGGTACTGGGGGAGAATCTGGATTCCGGCTAGGTAGACCTCGTGACCCGGGCGGACCAAGCGCAGCCGCCCGACAGCGGCGCCGTCGACGTGGATGACGTAGGTGGTGCTGTCCTCGACCCTGCCGGCGACTTCCTCGGCCGTGCGCTGTCGCGATTGCTGCCTAAAGGCCTCCTCGTCCCAGTCGCCCTGCTGCCGCAGCAGCCCCTCGTCGGCGCGGAAGAGCACCGAGACGAGGAAGTCGGCGTCCTCCGCCCCCGCCATCCTGAGCTCGGGCTGCGCCCCGCTCGACATTGCCGTCGCCCGCTACAGCTTGACCGCGCGGATGCGGTTATTGAAGTAGTCGGTGACCAGCAGCACATCCTCCCCGTACAGGCAGATGCCGTAGGGCTCGTTGAGACTGGCAGCCGTCGCCGGACCGCCGTCGCCGGCATGCCCCTGCCGGTCGCCGCCGGCGCTCACCTCCAGCAGTCCGCCGTCGCCAACGCGCAGGATCCGATTGTTCATGGTGTCGCAGATGAACAGGGTGCCGTCGACGCTGACCTCGATGCCATTGGGGGTGTTGACCTGCGCCTGGTCAGCCCGCGTGCCCGGTGCCGAGCAACCCGGCTCGCCCGTTCCCGTCACAGTCGTGATCACGCCGGCCGTGTCGACCATCCGCACCGCATGGTTGGTGGTGTCGGCCAGGTACATGTTGCCGCGCCCGTCGAAGCGGATCGCGTTGACGCTGCCGATACGGGCCGCGGTCGCCGGGCCGCCGTCGCCGCTGAAGCCGGTCTCGCCGATGCCGGCGACCGTCGTGATGATGCCGGTCCCGGCGTCGATCTTCCGCACCCTGCCGATCGTCCCGTCGGCCAGGTAGATATCGTCGCCCGGTCCGTGGGCCACCGCGTTGACCGCCAGCATGCAGGCGCTGGTCGCCGGCCCCCCGTCCCCCTTGTCCCACTGGAAGCCGGTGCCGGCGATCGTCTGGATAACGCCATCCGCGCCGACGCGCCGGACGTAGCCGTGCCGGGTGTCGGCGATTACCACGCGACCGAGACGGTCGACCGAGACGTCGTGCGGGTTGCTCAGATAGGCTTCCGGACCGGGACCGCCGTCGCCACCGTAGGCCCTAGAGCCATTGCCGGCGACGGTGCGGATGACGCCGCTGAGCGGGTCGATCGCCCGCACCCGCTGGTTGAAGAAATCGGCGAAATAGATGTGACCGTCCGGACCGGCGCAGATTCCGGTCGGCGCTGCCAGAAACGCCTCTGTCGCCGGTTCGCCGTCATGGATCGAGGTGCCGCCCAGTGCCGTCGTCACGGTGCCGGTGGCGCCGTCGTAACGCCGCATCCGGCCTGAGCAATCGCACCAGAACACAGTGCCGTCCGGATCGGCGAGGATGCCGGCTTCGACCGAGTTGCAGTCGGTGTCGGAACCCTGTCTGCCCTCCTGGCCCCAGCCGGGGACCCCGGTGCCCACCAGCGTCGTCACGATCCCGGAGGACGCGTCGACCCGGCGCACCCGGTAGCCGTACTTCTCGCCGACGAACAGGTTGTCGTAAGCGTCCAGGCAGATCGCGTCCGGCATCAGAGTGCTCGCCCCCGTGGCCGGCCCGCCGTCGCCGTTGGAAGCCGGGATGCCGTTGCCCAGCACCGTGGTAATGATCCCGCTGGCCATGTCGATCCTGCGAATGCGATGGTTCGAGTTGTCGCAGACGTAGAGGTCGCCCTTCGAGTCGAAGGCCAGGTGCTCGGGATGGAAGAAAGCGGCATCTTTGGCCGGCCCGCCGTCGCCATGGTAGCCGCCCCAGCTCAGCCCGCCCCAGTCCTCCAGACCCCGGCCCAGGTACGGATGGCTGCCCCCCCGCTCTGACGCGTAGTGGCGGGCATCGTGGCCGGCGAAGAGCTCGATGATGCCGGTCTTCGCATCGATCTTCCGGATGGTGTTCTGCCACTCGCTCGACAAGTAGACGTTGTCTTCCGCGTCCACCGCCATGCCGCAGTGCACGTCGAGCTCGCACTCCAGAGCCGGTCCGCCGTCGCCGCCGCGGCCCGCCCGTCCGGAGCCGGCGACCCGGGTAATGATGCCGGTCTCAGCGTCAATGCGGCGTATGGTGCAGTTTGCCAGGTCGGCGGTGAAGATGTTGCCGTGGCGATCAAGGACCAGGCTGTGGGGTCCACGCAGGCGCGCCTCGCTCGCCAGCCCCCCGTCGCCCCGGTCGCCCGGCACCCCATCGCCGGCGAAGGCGCGCAGAATCCCGTCGCCGTCGATGCGCCAGAGGCGATTGGCGTGCCAGTCGGCGACGATGAGGGCGCCGTCCGCCCGGCGCACGACTCCGATCGGCCAGCCGACGTGGGCTTCGGCCGCGGGCTGCCCTTCGCCGTGCGGCACCCCCGCGATACCCGTGATCTGACCGGGGGGAAGCTGCGAAAACATGCGTTTTAGATTCATCGATCGCTTTCTACTCGACCTGTTTGGTGCCCCGCCCGAATTGGCTATGCTATGGCGCGACAGATCGGAATCGGTAAGGTCGGAACATGCCAGTCTCCAGCACACCCGAGTTCGCCAGTAAAGAGGGGTTGCTCGCCCGGGCCCGCAAGGTCATTCCAGGCTGCTCCCAGGCTTTCAGCAAGGGCCTCGACCAATTCCCGCAGTCGGTCTGTCCCCACTACCTGGCACGCGGCGCTGGGGCCGAGGTCGAGGATGTGGACGGCAACCGCTTCCTCGATTTCACCATGGCTCTGTGCCCTGTCATCCTCGGCTACGCCGACCCGGACGTGAACGAGGCCGTTGCCCGTCAGCTCGCCGACGGCACGATCTTCACCCTCTCCCATCCGCTGGAGCTGGAGCTGGCGGAGCTGCTGGTCGAGATTCTGCCCTGTGCCGAGATGGTGCGTTACGGCAAGAACGGCTCCGACGCCACCACCGGCGCCGTGCGCCTGGCCCGGGCTTTCACCGGCCGCGACCGGGTGGCCTGCTGCGGGTACCACGGCTGGCACGACTGGTACATCGGTTCGACCACCCGCGACCGCGGTGTGCCTCGCCAGGTAGCCGAGCTGACCCACTCATTTCCCTACGACGACCTGGAGGCGCTGTCGCGCCTGCTGGACAGCCGTCCGGGCGAGTTCGCCTGCGTCATCATGGAGCCCACCACCATCGCGCCACCCGCGGCCGGGTACCTGGAAGGGGTCAAGGAGCTCTGCGCCCGGCACGGCGCACTCCTGATTTTCGACGAGATCGTCACCGGCTTCCGGCTGGCAATGGGCGGTGCCCAGGCCCACTTCGGCGTCACTCCCGACCTGGGCTGCTTCGGCAAAGCGATGGCCAACGGCTTCCCGATTTCGGTTGTCGCCGGACGCGCCGATGTCATGGGGTTGTTCGAGGAGGCTTTCTTCTCCTACACCTTCGCGGGCGAGGCGATCGGACTGGCCGCCTCGATCGCCACCATCAACAAGCTGCGGCGCCTGCGGGCCCACGATCATCTCTGGCAGCAGGGCAATCGAATCATCGACGCCTTCAACGCCGGCGCCGCCCGGCACGGCCTCTCCTCACGCCTGCGGTGTGCGGGGTACGGGCCACGCAGCGTGCTGCAGTTCGCCGCCCCGGAGGGCGGCGAGGACGTTGCGCTCAAGACCTTGTTCCAGCAGGAGTACATGCGCCGCGGGATCATGACGGTGAACTGCCACAACCTCTGCCTCGCCCACACCGCGGAGATCGTCGATCGGCTGCTCGCCGTCTACGATGAGGTGATGGAGCTGACGGCGGATCTCGTGGCACGCGGAGAGGACCTGCGGGACCACGTCGAAGGGGAGTTGCCACAAGCGGTCTTCCGGCGTCCGCTGCCGACCTGACCGTGTTCGAGGCCACTCCCGGATCACCGGCGCGCCACGCCACGCTGCGCCTCTCCAGTCGAGCATCCCGAGCGGCGCTGTTGCTCGCCCTCGTTGTTTTCGGCCCTACCGCGCGGCCCGCTGCCGCCGTCGTCGAGATCATCGAGCAGGGTGACGATCACCTACGCATCGCATTTCGATCCGACCCGGCTTTACTCTGCTATTCAGAGCGTACCCTCGTCGGCTTGCCAGCCGCCGGAGACGTTGCCATGGAAGTGGTCGACGTCGAGCCGGCCTCTCCACTCGACGACCTGACCCGGATCGAGATGCTACAGACCGGCTGCGATCTCGGGGGGCCTGCGCATCTCGGCAAGCCCGGCTTCATGCGCGACCAGCGGGTTGCCCAGTTGCTGTTTGCACCGCGTCTGCCCCATGCAGGCGACCTGCAGACTTACGAGCGGATCGTCGTCGATCTCCACTTCACCGGAACGCACGCCACCCATGGTCAACCGGATGGTGGCCGACCGGACGAGGAATTCTACCGCGGCGCAATCCTCAACTACGAGCAGGCACGAAAATGGCGCCGACAGCGCTCGCCTTCCGCCGCTCGCGTCACCCCGCCGACGGCCGATCAGCGCCTACGCATCACCCTGCAGGAGGAAGGTATCTACCGGATCAGCGGAGCCGATCTCGCCGCTGCCGGCATACCCATCGAGCAGCTCGACCCGACCCGCCTGCGCCTGCTCCACGACGACACCGACATCCTGCCCCAGACCCTTCCGAGCCGGCCGGCCGGCCTGCAGGAGCAGCCACTGCTCGTCGCCGACGGCGGGGACGGCATCCTCGATCCGGATGACGTGCTGCTGTTCGCCGGCAAGGCGGTTTCCCGCTGGGACTACTCGAGGCAAGCGTACCGCTTCCGAGCCAACCTCTACACCCGCGACAACGTCTACTGGCTGTATGTCGGAGGCAACCGGACCGGGCCGCGCCCGGAGACCCGCAGCGGCGCCCTGTTGACGAATGCCGCCGTGATCGACGCCTATCGCGATCGCCTACACGGCGAACAGGAGAACCTGATCTACCTGAGAAACTTCGGCATCCCGTCCGGATACCGGTGGTACTGGGAGGATTTCCTCGGCGGCACGCGCGACTACGCCATCGACATCCCGGACGCGATCGACGAACCGGTATCGATCCGGCTCGCCTTCTTCGGCTGGACCCGGGCCACCCATCGCTTCGACGTGCGCTGGAACGGAGACTTCGTCTCGAGTCTGTCCTACGACGGAAACTCACCCGCGGTGCTCGAGGCCGGCAGCGCCGACGGCGCGGTCGCGGGCGAGAACGTCCTCACGCTCGTGCATCGGACCGACGACCACACCCGCTTCGACTGGTTCGAGATCGAGTTCGGCCGCCGGCTGCAGGCCAGCGATGACCAGCTCTTCTTCGACGCCCCCTCCTTTGGCGGCACCGCCGAATTCAGGCTGACTGGCTTCCACGGCGAGAGTCCGCGCGTCTTCGAGGTCTCATCGGGCTTTTCCGAGATCGTCGACATCGAGCACAATCCAGCCGCCGGACAGGTGCGCTTCCAGGATCGCGCTGGCACCATTCCCCACCGCTATCTGGTCACCGGAAAGTCGCGCTGGCGCCGGCCCGTAAAACTCGAGCTGGATGGTCCCGACCTGCTCAGGTCGCGGGAGAACGGGGCCGACTACCTGGTCATCGCCCATGCCGACTTCATGCCAGCTGCCCGCCGCTTGGCCGCCTGGCGGGGCACCGACGATCGCTTCGGCGAACCGCTGGTCACGCGGGCGATCGACGTTCAGGACATCTACGACGAGTTCTCCGGCGGGCGGCTGGATCCGATGGCGATTCGCGGCTTCCTGCACTACGCAGCCGGAAATTGGCAGATCCAGCCGTTATACGTGACCCTCTTCGGCGACGGCACCTACGACTACAAGGGCAACTCGGGCGCCACCACGGGGAACTGGATCCCTCCGGTCCAGGATCGGGACAGCACCTTCGACGAATGGTTCGTCCGCCTGTCGGACGACGACGATCTGCCCGACATGGCCATCGGCCGGCTGACCGTCAACAGCCCCGCCGAAGCCGAGGCGGTGGCCGACAAGCTGATCGGCTACGACCGCGAGCCGGAAGCCGGCCCCTGGCAGAGTCGGGCGCTGGTGGTAGCCGACGATCTGGTCAATCCAGGCGCAAGAGACGTGTCCGAGTCCTTCTTCCTCATTGATGCCGAGATGATCGCCCGCCTTATGCTCTCACCCCGGCTCGATCAGGTCAAGCACTACCTCGGCCGCTTCGCGCTGGAGGGCCTGACCAAGCCCCGGGCCCGCGACGAGTTCGTCCGCCTGTTCAACCAGGGCGCGGTCCTGCTCACCTACGTGGGACACGGCAACACCGATGTGCTGGCGCACGAGCAGATGTTCGTGCTGTCGCGCGATCTCGCCGAGCTGCGCAACAAGGGCCGGCTGCCGTTCATGTACACCGCCGCCAGCCAAGTGGGTGTCTTCGATGATCCGGTCCACGACTCCATACCGGAAGCCCTGCTGAAGAAGCCCGATGGCGGGGTCATCGGCATGATCTCCGCGACCCGGGTCGGCTTTCACCTCAGCAACATGGAGCTGGCGCGCGCTTTCCATCGCCAGCTTGTCAAGGAGCCGCATCGACCGGTCGGCATCGTGCTGATGCAGGCAAAAATCCTGGTCAACACCGACGACGACCAGGGTCTGCGCAACACCCAGCGCTACTCCCTGTTCGGCGACCCGGCGACCCGGCTTGCTGTTCCCCGGTACGGGGTGAAGTTGCTGGTCCCCGACACGCTCCGGGCCCTGCAGGAGGTGCGCGTCTCCGGGCAGGTGCTCGGGACGGCGGGCGACCCGGCATCCGGCTATCGGGGAGAAGCCCTGCTCCAGGCCTTCGACTCGACCGCAGGCAGCTCTGTCGACTCGATCGCGATCATACAGCCCGGCAGCGCGCTCTTTCGTGGTCGCGCCCCGATCGTCGACGGCCACTTCGAGGCGACCTTCCGCCTGCCCCGCGACATCACCTACAAGGGCACCCGGGCGCGGATCAGCGCCTTCGTATCCTCTGCGGCGGAGCCGGCCGGCTCCGGCTACGTCGAAGGCATCGCGCTCGCCGGGACCAATGCCGCTGTCGAATTCGATGCAACCGGTCCCGAGATCACGATCGGCGTCCGCGGTCAGGCCGACTTCGCCAGCGGCGACCTGGTGCCCGTGAGCCCGGTCATCACGGCCGCAATCGCCGATTCAAGCGGGATCAACGTGACCGGAGAGACCGGTCACCACGTCACGCTGAGCGTGGGCGATGCTGCCACCGCCGTGACCCACGCCTTCGTCAGCGATCTCGGCACCTACCGCCGCGGCCGGCTGTCCTACCAGATCCCCGAACTCGAGCCGGGAGATTACGAGATTTCGATAAAGGCCTGGGACAACTTCAACAACTCGGCCACGGCCGCAGCGTCGATCCGCGTAGGCGATCCCGCCGCGCCCGCATTCTCCGACCTGCTCTTCCACCCCAACCCGCTGCACGGCGAGAGCGGACATTTCACCTTCAATCTCTTCAACCCGGCAGCAGTCGCACGCGTGAAGGTCTTCTCCCTCAGCGGGCGGCTGATCGATCAGTTCGAGATAGTCCCCGGCGCCGGCTACAATCAGCTCCTATGGTCGCCGACGGAGCTGGCCAACGGCGCCTACCTCTACTCGCTGGAGGTGGAGAGCGGCGACGGGGGGCACGGCCGCCGGAAGGAGGAGACAGGGGTGCTGCAGATCCTCCGCTAGCGCAGCGGCGGCAGGACCTCTACCGCCTCGGCTAGGAGCGCACCCGTTGCATCGTACAGGATGCTGTGCCGCCCGTGTAGGCGATCGTCCGGATCTGCCCCGAAAAGCTCCCGGATTGTCGCATTGCCGTCCATACGCAAGTAGGCTTCCGGACGACAGGTGTGCCGGACCTCCTCGAGCTGCAGGATGCCCCCGAGGGGGACGGCGCTGTGGAGAACCTGATCACGGGCTGCCGCCGGGAGACGTCCGAGAGCGATTCTGATGGCACCCCACTCAGCGGCGGTTCCGTCGCCCTCGGTCCGCAGCACGACCTGTCGGTAGAGGTCGTCGGCCTCCCGTCGGACGCTGAGGCAGTCGAGAACGATCTGCTGGCCGAAGTACGCTGCCAGGGTCGGAGTCATGTCGCGGTCGTGCGCGAGGAGACGCCGGCACGGTTCGGGAATCTGTACTTCTTCGACCGAGACGAAGTGGATCTCATCGTCGAGCCGGCCATCGGTC
>CAYWBJ010000430.1:0-2787 GCA_964456165.1 uncultured Gemmatimonadaceae bacterium
CCCTCGGCGCCGAGCAGGATGCCGATGCGGCCCTGCTCCTTGGCGCGGCGCACGTCCGCTGCGGTCTTGGCCAGCGAGCAGGTATCGGCGTGGCGGTCGATGTCGGCGAGCGTAGCGGCCATGGCGTCGACGGCGCCAGCCGGCCTTCCTCGCGATCGCGTGAGACGTCGAAGCTGGCCGCGGCGTCCACGTCGAGGGTGACGATGTAGACTTTGGCGGTGACCCCGCCGCCGGCCATCAGGGGCAGGTCCGGATCGATGGGGCGGTGGTCGTGTTCGACGGCTACAATGGCGTCGCGGTGGATGCGGCCGGCTTGGCTCGCTGAGGTCACTGAACTGCCAGTCCAGGGATGGTCGGCGTGTTAATTTGGGCGAACGGGCGATTTCGCGCCATCAGCAGGCTGGTGCGCCCTTCCCGCTTGGGACAAACTACGGGGAGGGCTAGCGGGTCCCGGTTTGCGTTGCTATTGCCGCCGGGCTTCCTTCACACCGTCCCGACCCAGGAGGAATGCAGCCATGCCAACGCTCGAAGTAGTAGAAAGCGGTCACGTCGATCGCGAGGACAGTGCCTTTCCCACGGTGGTGCAGCTGGACGACGGCAGCGTCGTCTGCATTTACAGCCGCGGCGGCGGCGCCCACTCCAACGGCGATACCCATTGCTCCCGCTCCGGCGACGGGGGCAGGACCTGGGAGTACTTGGGGGTGGTGCACCCGGTCGATGAGAATCCGCGGCGGACCAACAGCCTGCGGCTCAGCCGCACCGCTGACGGCACCCTGCTGGCCTACGGGCAGCGCGATCGGCGGGACGCGCCGGCCGGCCGCGCGAGCGAGCCGATTCTCTGCCGCTCGCGCGACGGCGGTCGGACCTGGTCGTCACCGGAGGTCATCCCGTTCCAGATCGAAGGGCCCTACGAGATCTCGAACGCGATCGTCGTCACCGACGACGGCCGCTGGCTGGCGCCGACGGCGACCCTGCATGACGGCCGCTACGGCGAATACGTGGTGGTCCACGAGTCGGCCGACGAGGGGAAGAGCTGGCCGCACATGCACACCGTATTCCAGGACTCGGGAACCGGTATCGGCTACCTGGAGCAGAAGCTGATTCAGTGCCAGCCCGGACGTGTCATGGCGATCGCCTGGGTGCAGGACTTCGCCAACGACACGGACCTGAAGAACGAGTACGCTTTCTCAGAGGATGGCGGTCGTACCTGGGGTGGTCCGCACCCGACGGGCATCCAGGGCCAGACGATGACGCCGATCTGGCTGGGCGACGACCGCTTCGTCGTGCTCTACAACAAGCGCTTCGGCGACCAGAGCGTGCAGATGTGCCTGGTGCGGGCGACCAGCGGTAGCTGGGAGATCGAGTTCGAGGGGATGCTGTTCGACGGGCAGGCACGGCTGGAGCTGACCGACGAGGTGAGCAGCCAGGAGCAGATCGGGCTGATCCAGTTCGGCTACCCGATGGGGGTGTACCTCAACGAGCAGACCTTGCTCACCGTGCACTGGTGCGCCGAAGACGGCGTCTGCGGCATCCGCTGGACGCGGGTGCGGCTGGGCTGGTAGATGCGGGTGGACTCGTAGGCGTGGGCACCGAGCAGGCGCGGGTAGTTTGGGCGGACAACAATCAGCACCGCGCGGGGTCTGGCCGCCACCGGTGGCGGCCAGACGATCAGCGTCTGCAGCCTACCCGTACTGCTCGCGCAGCAGCCGGCAGGCTTCCGCCTCGTTGCTGAGCTTCTGATAGGGTTCCTCCAGCTGCATGTCGACGGCCAGTCCGGGGGCGAAGCCGCAGTCCGGGTTCAGGCTCAGGCGGCTGCCGTCGACGTGCTCCATCGCCTTCTCGGCGCGGGCGATGATCTCCTCGGTGGTATCGATCTTCTCGAAGCGGCATTCCACGGCGCCCAGGCCGATGAGCTTGTCCTCCGGTAGCTGCTGGAGGATGGCGATGTCGCCGGCCACCGGGATGCTGAACTCCATCACGTACTGGTCGACGCGGATCTTCTTCATCGTCTCGATGATCGGGTCGTAGCCGCCCTCCGCACCCCAGCCACGCCGGCCCCAGTTGCGGCGGCACAGGTGCAGGGCGGTCTGGATGCTGTCCAGCCCGTCGACGACCTCGTTGATCTTGTCGGCGGCCAGGTCCATCTCGTACTGGGCGTCGGCGAACGAGTCCCGGTAAGCGGGGTCCACCAGCACGCAGAGGTGGGGCTCGTCGATCTGGACGATCGTCACGTCGGTGTCTTGCAGCAGCCGCAGCTCCTCGCGCAGGATCGGCACGAGAGCATCGATGAATTGATTGCGCGTCGGATAGGCCTTCTTAGATACCTCTTCTTCCCAGAGCCGGACGCCCAGCAGGTAGGGCGAAGGGATGCAGACCTTGGTCATGCGGTCGGTGGCGTCGACCAGGAAGCGGGCCTCCTCGGCGATCAGCCCGGGCTTGACCACCTCCATCGGCTCGGTGATCGAGATCCCCCAGCGCTCTCGGTCGGTGCGCAGATCGGCGGTGAAGCCGGTAGTGATGTCGGCGACGATGTGGGTGTAGGCGTGGCGGCGCCACTCCCCGTCGCTGATCACGTCGAGGCCGGCGAGCTCCTGGACGGCGATGGCGTAGCGCACGGCGGCGTCCATCTGCGGGGAGCGGGCGGCGGCCGCCGACTCGGGGCCGGGCACGTCGGGCAGCATGTCCTTGACCATGAGGGGGCGGGGCAGGCTGCCGACGACGCTGGAGGGGAAGCGGGTTGCGGCAAAGCGGCTGGAAATCGTCATGGCAGGTCTCCGGGAGGTGAGG
>CAYWBJ010000431.1:0-2946 GCA_964456165.1 uncultured Gemmatimonadaceae bacterium
CCCGGCAGCATCCAGTTCACCGTCACCATGCACTTGTCCAGCCCTTCCCCTTCTGCGCTGACCGCGTACGGATGGGTGATTCGGCGCGGTTGGTCCAGCGTGGGCTGCAACCCGACCCCGGGTCCGGCGACGCCCGCCTCGAATTCGTCCAGGTACTCCTCCAGGATGTCGAGGCGGCGTTCCGGATCGTCGTCACCGTAGAAGAAGATGCGGGCGTTGGACGGGTGATAGTGGCTGGCGTAGAAGGCCTCGAACTGGGCGAAGGTCAGGTCGGGTATGTTGCGGGGATGGCCGCCCGACTCAACGCCGTAGGTATTGTCGGGAAAGAGCGAATGTTGCGAGTAGTCGTAGAGGGCCCGCTCGGGCGAGGAGTAGGCGCCCTTCATCTCGTTGAACACCACCCCCTTATAGGCCAGTGGATTGTCGACATTCTCCAGCTCGTAGTGCCAGCCCTCCTGCTGCAGGACCTGCGGGGTGATGCGCGGATGGAACACCGCATCGAGGTACACGTCGATGAGGTTGTAGAAGTCCTGCAGATTCTGGCTGGCCACCGGGTAGCAGGTCTTGTCCGGGTAGGTAAAGGCGTTCAGGAAAGTGTTCAGCGAACCCTTGATGAGCTCGACGAACGGCTCCTTGACCGGGTATTTGCGCGACCCGCACAACACCGAGTGCTCGAGGATGTGGGCAATCCCGGTCGAGTCGGAAGGGATGGTGCGCAGCGTCACGCCGAACACCTTGTTCTCGTCGTCGTTGCTCAGGGAGAGCAACTCGGCACCGGTCCGGTGCCTGTAGAGCCTGGCCCCGGCATCGTACTCTTTGATGTATTGGTCGCGCAGCAGTTCGAAGCGGTGGTTGGCCATCAGTTCCTCAGCTGTCTCATCAGTTCCTCAGCTGTCTCCGGACTCGTCCAATTTCGTTAGAACCAGAGGCCCGAGCAACGCCCGTTTCGGGAGTCACCCGCCGCCGCCCCAGACCTCCGCCGCGGTCCCTCCGAGGATGCGGTCCTTATCGGTGTCGGAGAGGAACGGCAGCCCCTCGCGAATCAAGGCGATCTCCCGGTCCAGTGTCGGCCAGTTGTGTTTGGTCCGGTGGTGGCCCGGGTAGCCTGTCCCCCACATGCAGCGCTCCACGCCGAAGGCTTCGACCAGCTGGCGGATGAACGGGTGCATGTCGGCGTACGGGAAGTCCTCGTTCGACCGCCCATGCACGTCGGAGATCTTGACGAAGACGTTGCTGTTAACTGCCAGGTCCACAACCGGCTGGAAGCCGTCCGGGTCGTCCGGCTGCGGGTACCCCATGTGGTCGATCAGCAGCTTAAGCTCCGGGTGACGCCGGGCGATCTCGTCCACCTGGTCGGCGAAAGCGGGGTTGAAGTGGAACTGGATGATCGCGCCCCGGGCGACGAGCTCCTCCCACATGGCCCGGTTCCCGGGCGTAGTCAGCACCCTTTCGTCCGGATAGTACATCGGGTGGAACCGGAAGCCGACCAGGCCCCGGTTGTCCATCCAGTAGCGCACCCGTTCGGCGTTGTCCGGATCCTGGGGATCGATCATCCCGTGGCCGATCAGCCGCTCCTGATAACGCACGGCCATGTCGGCGATGTAGCCGTTGTCCCAGGTCGACCAGCTCGTCTGAACGATCACGGTGCGGTCAACGCCGTTGGCATCCATATCGGCGATCAGCTCGGCCGCGGTGGCCGGCTCGTCCGGGCGTGAGTTCCAGCCGGGGGCCGTCGGTCCCACCGGGTATCTCGGCGGGTCGATCTCCCAGACGTGGACGTGGGTGTCGATTATCATTGAGGAATTCTCCATTTTCTCAAGGTGAATGTGGCGGAGGGGACGTCGCCGGCGCTGCGTTGCCGTCGGTCACGTCGACGTCACTCCGGGACAAATCATGCCGAGCACGGCCGGCGCATCTGCGCCGGTGGCCGCCGGCAAGTTTCCGGCGTTCCCCATCAGCGTTTCGTTCGCCAGCACGGCGAACGCGACCGCCTCCTTGGCGTCGACGGAAACACCCAGATCATCCAGCCGTCCGACAGCCAGGTCGGGCAGCTCGCGCCGCAAGCCGTCCATGATAAACGGATTGTGGGCGCCACCGCCGCTGACCCAGACTTCACCTACGCGGTGGCGCGACTGGACGTGGCGGCGGATTCCGTCGGCTACCGCCGCCACGCTGAAGCTCGCCATCGTGGCGACCAGATCGTCGCCATCCAGGCCACTCTCAGTCACCGCCCGATGCAGGAGGACCCGGCCAAACTCTTCCCGCCCGGTCGACTTGGGCGGGTCGCGCTGCAGGAACTCGTGCCGCATCAAGCGACCTACCAGCTCCTCATCGACGCGACCAGTCGCAGCGCGGCGGCCGTCCCGGTCGAAGGTTTCCGCACCGGCGGTTGCATGGGCGACGGCCGCGTCGATCAGCACGTTGGCCGGACCCAGATCAAAAGCTTCTACCGCCTCGGCCCCTGCCGCCGACGGCAGCACCGTGACGTTGGCGATCCCCCCCAGGTTGAGCATTACTCTTCCCGCGCTCCCGGATGCGAACAGCAGGTGGTCGACCAGGGGAACCAGGGGAGCGCCCTGGCCGCCCACCGCCATGTCGGCGGCGCGGAAGTCGGCGACCGTGGTAACCCCGGTGCGCCGGGCGATCAACGCCGGGTCGCCTATCTGCAGGGTAGACGACTCGGTGCCACCCGGCAGGTGGCGTATGGTCTGGCCGTGGGAGCCGATGAGATCGACCTGCTCTGGCGCCAGCCCCGCCACCTCGATGGCCAAGAGCGCCCCGGCCGCAAATGCCTCGCCGACGGCGACGTTGAGCCGGCAGACCTCATCCACCAACGCATCCTCCTCGAACAACCCGAACAGGCGGCGGCGAAGGTCCTCCTCGAACTCGAGGCAGGAGAAGCTGAGCACCTCGACCGCCGCCCTGGTGCCGGATCCACGCACCTCG
>CAYWBJ010000432.1:0-5341 GCA_964456165.1 uncultured Gemmatimonadaceae bacterium
TGCGCCGACGCCTGCAGGGCGAGATAACCTCTCGCCTGCGTCGCCATGCCCATGAGCTGGAGCTGCTCAGTCCGGCCCGCGTCTATCGACAGTTCGACAGCCGCCTCGTGCAGCGAACCCAGTACGTCGACGAACGGCGCAACGCCCTGGCCAGCGCCCTGGACTGGTATCTGCAGGCCCACACCAGAAGGCTACACACCAGCATGGCCCAGCTCGAGGTGCTCAGCCCGCTGCGCAGCCTAGCTCGTGGCTACGCGGTGTGTCAGCGCGACGACACGGGCCAGGTCGTGACCGACGTACGCCAGCTCCGCGCCGGCGACCAGGTAAGTCTTCGCTTCGGCCGGGGCAGCGCCCGTTGCAACGTGGAGGAAACGACAGATGAATGAGCGCACCGAGCCCGCAGGCTCGTTCGAAGAGGCGCTCGAGCGCCTGGAAGACAGCGTCGATCGCCTCGAGTCGGGCAACCTGAGCCTGGCCGATGCGCTCGACGTGTTCGAGGAAGGCATCGCCGCTTCCCGCACCTGCACCAGATGGCTCGACCAGACCCGGAAGCGCGTCGAGGTGCTGCTGGCCGATGATACTGGCGACCTGCATCTTTCTTTTCTCGATGAAGACGAGGACCTCGACAATGAGGGGCTCGATCACCCCGCAGAGAGCGATTCCCTCGATCGGGAATAGGGCTAACCCCGTGCTCACCAGACTCTACATCGCGAACTTCGTCCTCATCGAGGCAGCGGAGATCGAATTCGGCCCCGGCCTCAACGTGCTCACTGGAGAGACCGGGGCCGGCAAGTCGATCATCGTCAGCGCCATCGGGAGTGTGCTCGGCGCCGCCGCCAATACCGACCTGGTCAGGCAGGGCTGCGATCGCGCCACCGTCGAGTGCCTGTTCGAATTCGACCTGGACGAGCCAGATACCGATCGCTTGGTACGGCGGTTGGACGAGCTGGAGCTGGCCGTGGAAGACGGCCAGGTGGCGTTGCGCCGGGAGATCCAGGCAGCGGGACGCTCACGCGCCTTCGTCAACGGCATGCTGGTACCGATCCGCACTCTGCGTCAGGTCGGCGCTGCCCTGCTCGATCTCCACGGTCAGCACGAACACCAGTCCCTCCTCGACGCCGGCCGCCACGCCACATTTCTAAATGCCTTCGCTGGTCTCGCCGCGGTCGCGGAACGGGTCGCCGACCTCCACGGGGAGCACGCAGCCGAGTTGAGAACGCACCAGACCCTCGTTGCCGAGCGGGATGCCCTGCAGCAGGAGTCCGAGTTGCGCCGCTTCCAGCTCGAGGAGATCAACGCCTGCGCACCGCAGCCCGATGAGGAGGAGGAGCTCGAGAATAACGTGCGGGTACTCGAGAACATCGAGGACCTGACAGCCACTGCCGGAGCCCTCTACGACATCCTGTATCAGGCGGATGCCTCGGTTGTCTCCCAGCTGGCGCAGGCCCGCCGACAGTTCGAGCGCCTCGTTGGGACCGACGCCAGCCTCGGCCCTGAGCAGGAGGCGATTGACGCGCTGGTCTACGGAGCGCAGGACCTGGCCGACGCGGTGCGTAGCTACCTGCAGCGGCTGGAACCGGAGCCAACCAGACTGGAAGAGCTGCGCAATCGAGCCGAAAGCCTCCGCCGGCTCAAGTCCAAGTACGGCGGAACGCTGGAGGCAGTGATCGCCCACAGCCAACGGCTGGAGGAAGAGAGTGACCGGTCGGCCGACCTCGAAGCGGATGTGGAGCGTGCGGCGACGGCGGCGGAGGCCTGCCGCGGCGCCTACGCCAAGGCCTGCCGGGAGCTGTCAGCGGGACGGCAGGGAGCCGCGGAGACACTCGCCGCCGAGGTGGAAACCAACCTCGGCCAGATCGGCATGGCGGCTGCGACGTTCGAGGTGCGCCTGCGTCGGAATGAGGAAGAATCGGGGTTGGTCGAGGCAGACGGGGGACGCTGGCGCGCCGACGGCGACGGCATGGAGAGTGTGGAGTTCCTTCTCGCCGCCAACGCCGGCGAGACACCCCTGCCGCTCAAGCGCGTTGCTTCCGGGGGCGAGATCTCCCGGATCATGCTGGTGCTCAAGGAGCTGATCGCCGAACGCGACGAGATCGCGACCCTGGTCTTCGACGAGATCGACAGCGGCATCTCGGGACGGATCGCCGCCGCCGTGGGCCGGAAGCTGGAGGCGCTGTCGGCCTCCCACCAGCTGATCGTGATCACGCACCTGCCGCAGATCGCCAGTCTCGCCCACCGCCACTTCGATGTCAGCAAGCAGGTGGTCGGAGATCGAACCGTGACTGCCGTGCGCATGCTCGAAGGACCGCAGCGGCGCGAGCAGATTGCCCGTCTGCTCGCCGGTGAGACGGTGTCCGACACCGCTCGCCGGCACGCCGAAGAGATGATGCGCTGAATCAGAACTGGGCGTCGCGCCAGAACACCTTCATCGCGAATCGCCACCCGTAAACCGCGAACCAGTCCCGCCGCATCAGCGGTCGCTCGAACGACTTGACGGTGAGCATCGACTTCCAGTTGCGGATCTTCCTGAATGGCACAACCGGCCCCTCAGGCTGGAACAACCCATACATGGTGTCCGGGCCGATCGGGACCGGTTCGCGCAGTATGAGCCGGTTGGGACCGAGCTGCCGAGGAATGACGACCTCGCTCTCGCCGATCAGCTCGAACTCGGCACGATCGTGGGTGAATCGCGCCACCAGCAGCTTCACTGGGTTCAGGCTCTCGGCGTAGAACTCCCAGGCGAAGAGCTCGGTGAGATTGTCGGGATCGTAGCGTATGGGGCCGGTCGTCTCGTACATCGTCAAACCCGACTCGCTGACGATCGTGTCCCCCTCGGCGATGTTGCTTACCCCGACGGAGTCGATGTTGACCGCCGCCGCCCAGACCCGATCGAACTCGGCGGCAGCACCGGTGTCGCCGGAGTTCTGACCGCAGGCAGCCGCCAGCACCGCCGTGGCCAGCAGGACCAGCCGGGTTGCTGACTTCCTCATTTCGACGTCTACTCGTCCCCCTTCGCCGCCGCCAGAGCCTCCTGACGGCGACTTGTCAGCACGGCTTGCTCGTGCCAGAAACGGCGGAAAAGCCGTTCGACCTCGGCCGTGGCCTCAACGTCCTCTTCAAGGTCCTGTCGCCGCTGCCGCTTAAGCATGCGGTTGCGGTTGGTGCCGCGCGGAAACCGCATCAGCTTGAGCATCGTCGCCATGTCAGTTGGGCCTGATAAGACGCCGCCAGTAGGCGGTGGCCGAGTTCAGCCGCTTCCGGCGCAGATGGATCTGCAGCATCTCGATCACCTTCAACCGCAGGGCAAGCTTGTGCAAGTCGACTTGCTTCATACCAAATCAGAAACCGAGTCCGAAATAGAGGCGGTACTTGTCGATCTTCTCCGGCGGGACCTCGTCGGGCTGCTGACCGCGCCGCAGCGCCGCCTCGTTAGCCTGTTTCTTGGCCCTGGCCTGCTCCCGGTCTCGGTTGAGCGGATGGGCAATCTGAAAGAAAGAATACATTGGAATCCGGTAAAACGTAAACAGGCGCATTCTCAACTCCAAACCAACGTCGGTGAGGAAGTCCCTTTTGGTCAACCCCTTGAAGAGGATGTGGTCGGTCGACCCGGGATTGAACTCGACCTTGGTAAAGTTACCCATCGCACCGGCTTCACCGAAGAGCTCGGCGTAGATGTTGACGAAGTGGAAGTTGAGGAAGCTGGCGTTGAGCCGCTGCACCAGCGGGAAGGTGTAGCCGACGCGGCCGTAGAGGAACTTGGACCCGCGACGGGTGAAGTAGGGGTAGCCGCTGAGCTGATTGAGACCACCCAGGTTGTAGCGCAGCGGCCAGTAGAAGAGGCCCTCGAACCGCCCGCCCTCTCCGTCGAACGTCTTGACCGCCAGGTTGCGATACCCCCCCATCACGCGGAACGACAGGGTGTTATTGAACGGCAGGCCGATGCGCTCCTCGTAGAGGCCCAGGTACTCGTTCACGCGCAGCCGTCGTTTCGCCGGCCCCAAAGCGTCCCGCGGCACCCCGTCTGGTGAGGTCTGGGTTGCCAGCGAGTCGGCCAGGGTTGGCAGCATGTAGCGGTACAGCGCCACGACGGTGCGACCGGTCGGATTGACGCGGCGCTCTGCAGTCGGCTTGATCCGCTGATAGACCCACAGTGCCGTCAGGTCGTGGGAGGAGTAGAAGTCGAGGTCGCTGTAGAACTGCAGCGGATCGTCCGGCGAGATCAGCAGTGTGTCGATCGGCGCGAAATCGTCCAGCTGTGCGGTGATGTCGACGGTGTCTCCGGGACTGACTTCCTGGAGGGCCAGAAACTCCACTCGGTTGCGGAACTGCTGCAGCTGCCACTCCCCGTCGTAGTTGCGGTGCTGATACTGCAGCGTCAGGCGCTGCCGTCGGCTCATCGGCACGTCGACACCAGCGGTGATCGTCTGGTAGATGTTTTTGAATTTGTCCTTGCGACCGATTTCCTCGAGACGCCACAATCTGACGTTCGGCATCAGCATCAAGGACGAGTCGACGCTCACCAACTCATGACGGGGCCAGTCTATGCTGTCGCGAGTCGTCTCGGAGGTGCTGGTTACGCTGTCGACCTCCCGCCGGCGGTAACCGACGTAGAAGCTGGGGTTGAAGGTGCGGTTGTTACCCACGAGCGGTCGCAGGCTGCGCTCGAAGAAGATGCCCAGATCGGTATTCAGGTCGGTGTCAGCGCGAAAGTTCTTGCCGAACAGGCCCCATGCCGTCATGCTACTGCCACCCAGCTGCTCGCCAGTCTGCAGCTGCAGGCCGGCGCTGAGCTGATTAAGGCCGTACCCGTCGCCCACAAAGGTGGTGCCCACGTTGAGCAGGGGCAGGAGATTGACCACCTTACGCCCGCCATAGCGACCGATGTCGTAGCGCTCGGCCAGCTTCGGACCGCGGAACACCGACTGGTAGTCGCGCAGGGCCAGCGGCTGGAAGCGGGCGCCGCGCTCGTAATCCCCGAGGTTGAACTCGTAGAGGCTGTAGTCGGACGAATGATAGCCGGCGTAGACCACCTTGCCCTCCGGCGACACGGTGGGGGCGAAGGCGCCGCCGATCACGTTGGTGAGCCGCTCGACCTCGCCCGACTCGAGGTGGTAGCGGTAGATGTTGAAGATGCCGCTCTGGTCGGAGGCGAACAGGAAGCCGCTGCCGTCGGCCAGCCAGGCCGCGTCGCGCTCGTCCGCCCGCGACGACAGCAGCGGCCGGTAGCCGGAGTACTCCACGTCGGGAAAGGCGAGGCTGTCCGGGAACACCTCCACCGAGTCGGGCAGGTCCACGGCCACGCCCGGCCTCTTCCTCGCGCCCTTGGCCTCGGACTTTTTCG
>CAYWBJ010000433.1:0-1861 GCA_964456165.1 uncultured Gemmatimonadaceae bacterium
GGACAGGCCGTGATGGGCACCTACACCCGCGGCGGCACCGTCTTCACCTGCGGCTGCACCCACTGGGCCCTGGGTCTGCGTGGCAACGACCCCATCGTCGAGCAGATCACCCGCAACATTCTCGACCACCTGAGTGCATAGGCGAAAGGAGAGAGGAAATCATGCCCGAGAAGCTCGCCCTGGATGGCGGTACCCCCGCCGTCCCACCCGCGCTGATGCAATGGGACTGGGAGCGCTACCGTCCGGCCAGCGACGAAGAGATCGAGGCGGTCACCGCGGTCCTGCGCAGCGGCCATCTCAGCATCGCCCTGCCGAAGGGCATGCCCCAGTCCGATGCCCTGGGCCGGGAGTTTGCCGACTGGGTGGGTACGCGTCACTGTCTCGTGGTGAACTCCGGGACCGCCGCGCTGCATTGCGCCGTCGCCGGCGTCGGCGTCCAGGCAGGCGACGAAGTGATCGTGCCGGCCGATACCTTCATCGCTTCAGCGATGGCCGTCCTGCACCAGAACGCCATCCCGGTGTTCGCCGACGTCCATCCCGACACCGCCCTGATAGATCCGACCCACGTGGAGACCCTGGTAACGTCGCGCACCAGGGCGATAATGGTCGTCCACCTGCACGGCCAGCCGGCCGACATGGACGCCATCAACGCCATCGCCCAGCGCCACAACCTCAAGGTGATCGAGGACTCGGCCCAGACCTACGGCGGCTTGTATAAGGGCAGGAAGACCGGCGCCCTCGGTGACGCCGCCGCTTTCGCGATGACCACGACCAAGCAGCTGATGGTCGGCGAAGGTGGACTGCTGACCACCGAAGACGACGAGGTCTACGACCGCGCCGCCGCCACCCGCCTGTTCGGCGAGCCGGGCACCAGCATGACCACCGCCAGCCGCGCCTACATGTCGGAATTCATCGGCTGGAACTACAAGCTACCCGAGACCACCGCCGCCCTCGCCCGCGCCCGCCTGCCGTCAGTCGCCGAGTACGTAGCCGGCTGCCAGGACAACGCCGCCTACCTCGACGCCCGCCTGGCCGGCATCCCAGGGCTGCAGACGCCCGCGGTCGCCCCGAATCGAAACCACACCTACTACCACTACTCGCTCCAGGTCGACCCACCCGCAGCCGGCCTCGACATCGAGGACGGCCTGCTACGCAACGCCGTGATCGCCGCCCTTAAAGCCGAAGGCACCGACGCGATGACCTGGCAGAGTGTCCCGGTCCCGGCCCAACCCATCTTCCAGAACAAGCTCGCCTACGGCAACGGTAGCCCCTGGAGCACCTCCGACACCCAGGTCTCCTACAACCTGGACCAGTACCCCAACGCCTTTCAGGTCCTGGAGCGATCCTTCGTCCTCCGCCGCCTGGTCCCCCCCAACGGCCCGGACCTGCTGGATGCCTACGCCGCAGCGCTAGAGAAAGTCTTCAGCCAACTGGAACGAGTCGCAGACCTGTACAACCAAACCGGAGAATACATCCCCCTGGAAACCCGCAAAGCCCGCCTGGCGCCTGCTCAGTAACCAACACCGCCGTCGAGGACAGGGAGGTGAAAGGAGGTGCGGGGTCTCAGGCGCGCCAGTGCCAGGTGGGCGGAGTTGGAGGCACGCGCATCCGAGAGTGCAAGCCGCACCGAAGGCGCCGTCCCCGGCGGGCTCTCCCTCCGAACTCTAGTGTGCCGTCAAGGAAGACGAACATCACGCAGCACCGATCGGCTCCAACCCATCCAAAATCCGCCGCTCATTCCCCTCTCTCAGCCGCCACGGCACCACCGAACCGTCCGCCCGCAACCGATCATAGTAACCATCCGGTCCGTTAGCCGTCGGCATGAACACCCGCTCCGATGGCGCCGCCGCCAGCTCCGGCG
>CAYWBJ010000434.1:0-1775 GCA_964456165.1 uncultured Gemmatimonadaceae bacterium
TAGACTTCTTGACACTTAGCCTGATCGACTGTTCCTTTTTGCTGTTGTTTCGAAAAGGATGAAAAACAGCTCTGGTGAGAGTTCGCGTCGCCCACATAGTGCCAACGGACCGCATCGCCTTCTTCCTCCTCAGCACCAGACTCGGACAGTTGCGGGAAGCCGGCTACGAGGTCACGGTGATCTGCGGTGAGGTGGCCTATGCCGACGAGTTGCGCGCCCGGGGCATCGAGGTAGTGCACATTCCCTTCGCGCGCGAGATCGAGCCATACACCGATCTACGGTGTGCCTGGGCTCTCTACCGCGTCCTGCGTCGCAGGCGCCACCAGATCGTGCACTCGCACAATCCCAAGGGGGGCCTGCTCGGGCCGGTGGTGGCTGCCCTGGCCAGGATTGGCCGTCGCAGGACCACCGCAATTGTCCACACGGTACACGGCTTCCTGTTCAACGACGAGACGCCCTGGCTGCGCCGGATCGTGGCGATCGCCGCCGAACGCTGGACCGCGGCCTGGTGTGACCACCTGCTGTTCCAGAGCAGCGAAGACTTGGACTATGCCCGGGCGTGGCGGTTCAAGCGCAGCGCCAGCCTGCACCTGATCGGCAACGGGATCGACCAGTCCCGATTCGATCCGCGGCGCTGGCCGCACGCCCGCGCCCGGAAGCGCGAAGAGCTCGGATGGGAGGAGAGCCACCTGGTCGTGGGCATGGTCGGCCGGCTGGTGGTCGAGAAAGGGTTTCCGGAATATTTTGCGATGGCGGGCGAGCTGGCTCGACGCCTGGAGCAGGTGCGGTTTCTCGTCGTCGGAATCACCGAGTCCGACCAGAGGGATGCCCTTGATCCACATCAGCTTTGCCGGAACCATGGCATCGAGGAGCGCACCGTGATACTGGAGCAGCGGCACGACATGCCTGAGCTCTACACCAGTATGGACGTGGCCGTTCTACCCTCCCATCGCGAGGGCATACCGCGGGCGATCATGGAGGCTTCGGCGATGGGTGTGCCGGTGGTCGCTACCGACATTCGCGGCTGCCGCGAGGTGATCGTGCACCGGCAGACCGGCCTGTTATTCAGGGTCGGCGACGTTGAGGCGTTTGCCGCCGTGGTCGAGGAGCTATTGCTCGATACCGCGTTGCGCCGGCGCCTGGGCGCGGCGGGTAGCAGGAGGGTGTTCGGATACTACACCGAGGACCGCACGGCGGCGCGGCTGATGGCTTTCTACGGTCGGGTTCTCGGCAATGATGAAGGTAGTTCGCAGACTGCGCGGGTGGGTTAGTACAGGTACGGATGGGCGAGGTTATCTGAAATGAACGTGTTGATTACCGGTGGGGCGGGCTTCATCGGATCTCATCTGGCGGAACGCCATCTCGCGATGGGAGACCACGTTTCGATCATCGACAATCTCTCCACGGGGAGAATCACCAACGTACAGCACCTTGAGGGCAACTCCCACCTTAAACTGGTCATCGACGACGTCCTCAACGTCGACGTCATGCGCGAGCTGGTCGGTGACAGTGATCTGATCTATCACCTGGCAGCTGCCGTCGGTGTGGACTTCATCATCGACAACCCGCTGCAGTCACTGACCACCAACATCCGCGGCACCGAGATCGTCCTCGAGCTGGCCAACGAGGACAAGAAACGGGTGGTCCTGGCCTCCACGTCCGAGATCTACGGCAAGAAAAACGGACACGTTCCCTTCAAGGAGGACAGCGACCGCATTCTCGGACCTACTACGGTGATCCGCTGGAGCTACTCCACTTCGAAGGCGGTGGACGAG
>CAYWBJ010000435.1:0-4240 GCA_964456165.1 uncultured Gemmatimonadaceae bacterium
TCACCTTCGAGGATCTTGTAGGCCTGGAGGCCTACAAGATCGACGTGCTGCACGCAGCCTTGCATGCAGCAGCCACCCCGGCGGCCCCGAGCACCGAAGCCACCGATGCCGGTATGCCCTTCGACCATTCTACGCCTGAGCCGGCACCAACCACCGAAGGTCCGCGGCACCGAAGAGCCGATGAGCGCCCCCCCGCATCGCCATCAGCCGAGCCTGCCCCCCCGGAGAGACGGGATCGCGCCGGGCTGGAACAGGCTGTCCTGCACCGCATCAACCAGCTTAATCGAAAAGGCAAGAACAAAAAATAGCGGCCCCCCGGAGGGGAGCCGCCGAGGCGAGACCTTGGATCCCGCTACACTTCCATGATCTCCTTCTCTTTGGTCGCCAGAATCTGGTCGACCTTCACGACAAACTCGTCTGTCATCTTCTGGATCTTCTCCTGCCCATGGCGGGAATCGTCCGCGGGAATCTCGCCCTCCTTCTGAGCCTCCTGCAGGAGATCGATGCCGTCACGACGGGCGTGGCGAACGACAACTCGCCCTTCCTCGGCCCGTTGGTGCGCGACCTTGGTCAGCTCCCGCCTGCGCTCCTCGGTCAGTTCGGGGATCGGCAGGCGTATCACCGTGCCGTCGTTTGCCGGGTTCAATCCCAGAGCGGCGTCAGCGCGGATTGCCTTCTCGATGTCGGGGATGACCCCTTTTTCCCATGGCTTGATCATCAGCAACCTCGCTTCGGGCACGCTGATGGTTGCCACCTGATTCAGGGGGGTGACCTGCCCGTAGTACTCGATGCGAATACCGTCGAGCAAGGTGATGGTAGCGCGTCCGGTCCGTATGCCGGCCAGGTCACGCTGCAAGGCCTCGATCGCCTTACTCATAGCCGTCTGTACTTCCTCGAAGATCTCGTCCAGCATGGTATCGCTCCCTCGAGGTGTGTGATCGACTGCTGACCAGTTCCCTCAGTCTTCTTCGCCCAGCCGGAAGCAGGAGAACCGCCGCACCGAGATCCGTTCGCCTACCTTCGCGGTCATGTCCGTAACCAGGTCACCGACGGTCTGGTCCGGGTTCTTTACGAAAGGCTGCTCGAGCAGGCAGACCTCCTGATAGTATTTCTCTATCCTGCCCACTACAATCTTCTCAGCGATGTTCTCCGGTTTGCCCTCGTTCTTGGCCTGCTCCAGATAGATACCGCGCTCGCGCTCGACTGCCACCGCATCCAAGTCGTCGCGCTCAACGGCCATTGGCCGCGAGGCAGCGATGTGCATGGCGATGTCCTTGGAAAAATCGCGAAAGTCGTCGGTTCGGGCCACAAAATCGGTCTCGCAGTTGACTTCGACCAGGACACCGAGGCGATCACCTGGATGAATATAGGAAGCGATCAGCCCCTCGGATGCCTCGCGACCCGAACGCTTCTGCACCGCGGCCATGCCCTGCTTGCGCAGGTAGTCGACGGCCTCTTCGAGATTGCCGTTGGTCTCCTGCAGCGCCTTCTTGCAGTCCATCATTCCGAGGCCAGTCTTACCCCGGAGTTCCATCACCTGCTTCGCTGAAATCTCCGCCATGGTCGATGCACTCGCGTGTTTTGTGTGTGCTGAACTATGGACCCGCCCGACAGCGACCGCTACCTAACTGGACTGCTCACCTGGCGTCACCACCGGTGCCGCCGTCTCCACGGCCGCTGCCGAGGCTGCCGCCGCGACTGGATCCACTGCCACCGGCTCGGGAGAAGCCTGCTCCTTGTCCCCTTCCCTGTCCACTGCCGCCTTGCCCTCGATGGTCGCGTCGGCGATCAGGCTGGTGATCAGCTTAATCGAGCGGATGGCGTCATCGTTGCCGGGAATCGGGTAGTCCACCTCTTCGGGGTCGCAGTTCGTGTCGATGATAGCGACCGAGGGGATACCCAGCTTGCGGGCTTCCTTCACGGCAGTGTGTTCATTCTTGACGTCTACTATGAAGATCAGGCCCGGCAACCCCCCCATCTTGCGAATGCCCGCCAGGGTGCGCCCCATCCGCTGGCGCTCCTTGTCGAGGAGCAGGACCTCCTTCTTCTTGAGCTTCTCGTAGGTTCCATCCGTGGAGATGCGGTCGAGGTGGTCCAAGTGGCGGATGTTCATCCGGATCGTCTGCCAGTTGGTGAGCATCCCTCCCAGCCAGCGCTCGGAAACGTGGAACATCTCGCAGCGCTGAGCCTCTTCGGAGACGATCTCCTTGGCCTGCTTCTTGGTGCCGACAAACAGGATCGGACGGCCCTTGGCAGCAGCAGTCTGTACCACGTCGCAGGCTTCGGCAATCTTCGCAACCGTCTTCTGGAGGTCGATGATGTGGATACCGTTGCGCTCGGTGAAGATGAACTGTCGCATCTTCGGATTCCATCTCCGGGTCTGGTGCCCGAAGTGGGTCCCAGCCTCCAGCAACTCTCTCAGTAATGCATCCGCTGACATGATCTGCTCCTGGTCTGTTTATCCTCCGCCTTCGTCCTCTAACACACAGAATTCCCGCAGAGTCCATCTCCACGGGAACACAACTGTGGCCATCGAAAGGCGTGTGTAGTTGCGATACCGCCTCTTGCTGCGGCATCGCATGGGTCGGCTGCCGATCCTACCGCTTGGAGAACTGGAAGCGCTTGCGGGCGCCGGCCAGACCGTATTTCTTGCGCTCCTTTTCACGCGGGTCGCGGGTCAGGAACCCGCCCCGCTTGAGCGCGCTGCGCATCTCGGGGTCGTACTTGACCAGGGCGCGGGCGATGCCCAGACTGGCGGCACCGGCCTGTCCCCGCAACCCACCTCCACGCGCCGAGATGTGGATGTCGAACTGATCGCGCGTCTCGGTGACCTGCAGCGGCTGCACCAGAATCATCTCCAGCGAGGCACGCCGCAGATGCTCGCTGACCACCTTGCCGTTCATGTACAGATTCCCGGTGCCAGGATGCAACCGGACGCGGGCTACAGAGGTCTTGCGGCGACCTGTCGCTTCTAAGATTCCTTCGGGCATACTTACCAGCTACCTTTCGCGAATAGAGGTTACGACGGCAGGAGCACGGGCTTCTGCGCGGCGTGCCGGTGTTCGGGACCGGCATAGACGCGAAGCTTCTTGAACATGCTGCGCCCAAGGCGATTGTGGGGCAACATACCCCAGATGGCCTTGCGCAGAATGCGTTCAGGATGATCGCTCATCATCTTGCTGAAAGGGATCGTCCGCAACCCACCAGGATAGCCGGAATGCCGATGATAGACCTTCTGCTCGGCCTTCTTACCGGTGACCCTGACCTTTTCGGCGTTGATGACGATAACGTGGTCGCCGACATCGATGTGGGTCGCGTACGTCGGCTTGTGCTTCCCCTTGAGGATGTGGGCGATCTCGGTGGCCAGACGGCCGAGCACCTTGTCGGTGGCATCGACTATGAACCACTCCCGCCGGACATCTGCCAGTTTGGGAGAATAGGTGCGGTTGACACTCATATCCCTAATTGCTCGCGTTGTTCGCCTGCGGCCGGCGCAAGCGGTGGCGACGGTGGCGGTCGGACGCCTTCACCGAAGCTTAGAATTCGAGAAGAAACAAGATGTAAAAGCTAAGAGCGGCAGGATTTTCTGTCAACCCTGGCGCGGACCGCCATTGGCATCGGCTCAGCCGCGCCGGCGCCGCAACCAGCGCCAGCATCCATACAAAGCCGCTAAACTAAGCAATATCAACCAGATGCGATTATAGGCCTGGAGGACATCCAAAACCCTGGACCAGTTCTGGCCCACCAGCAATCCGGCGTACAGGAGGAGCCCGTTCCAAATCCCCATGCTGACCAGGCCCAGACCGGCCACGATCCGCCAGTCCATGCGCCCCACGCCCGCCGTCAAGGCGATTACCGAACGAATACCAGGAAGGAAGCGGTTGGCCAGGATCAGCCAGGGACCGTAGCACCGAAGCCAGGACTCGGCTCGCTCGAGCATGGCCGTTGGGAACCAGCGTCCGGCCAGCCGGCTCCCGCTCCGAGTAAGGAAAGCCCTCCCCTGGTGAAATCCAATCCTGTACATCGCGAAACAGCCGAGCGTGCCCCCGGCACAGGTCGCCGCGTAACCCGGCCACCAGCTGAGCGCCCCCCGGCCCACCAGATAGGCGCTGAAGACGACCACCCTGTCGCCTGGTACCGGCGGCATGATATTCTCGAGGAATGCGCTCAGGAACAGGATCAAGAAGGTGAGCCGAGGGTCGATGTGGCTGACCGACTCGACGAGCTCTTCCAGGGCCTC
>CAYWBJ010000436.1:0-41664 GCA_964456165.1 uncultured Gemmatimonadaceae bacterium
GACTCGTTCCCATGACCACCATGTCCTTCAGCAAATCGGCGCAATGGAAAACCGGCCTGCGGACCTATTTCGAGTATCGGGATCTCGGCATCGTCGGGGCCACCGGGGGGAAGGTCCTGGCCCACGTCATCCGCGCGACAGCGCCCTGCAGCGGCCCCGGCGGCTATCACACGCCCGATCAGGAGTTCCAGATGACCTACGTGCTCAACGGCTGGACGCGGGTTGAGTTCGAGGATGTGGGCGAGGTCCGCTTCGAGGCGGGAGACAGCTGGTATCAGGCTCCGAACATCAAACACGAAGTGCTGGAGTTCTCCGAGGATTTCGAGGTGATCGAGATCTGCATGCCGGCCGAGTTCCCCACCGAGCCTGCCGAACGCCAATAGATGGGAAGACTCGATGGACGCGTCGCCGCGGTTACCGGCGGAGCGTCCGGTATTGGTGAAGCGACCGTCCGGCTGTTTTCACTGGAAGGTGCCCGGGTGGCTTTCGCCGATGTCGACGAAAATCGCGGCGCTGCTGTTCAAGCGGAGATCGCAGCGGGTAGGGGGGAGGTGCTCTTCGTGCCAACCCAGGTGGAGCGCGAAACCGAGGCCCGGGCCTTCATCGAGCGCGCGGCTGAGTACTTTGGCCAACTCGATATTCTCGTCAACAACGCCGGAATCCGTCTCTATCACGACGTTACCAACGCCAGCGCCGAGAGCTGGGACAGAATCTGGGGGGTGAACGTCAAGGGTTACGCCTTCTGCGCCAAAGCCGCCATCCCCGTCATGCGTCTTGCGGGCAGTGGCAGCATCGTCAACGTCGCGTCGAACAGCGCGTTCATCGCCAGTTCCAACGCCGTGCAGTACGACACCACTAAGGCGGCGGTCGTCGGCCTGACCCGGGCGATGGCCAGAGATCACGCCGCCGACGGCATCAGGGTCAATGCCCTCTGCCCCGGACCGACACTCACTCCCTTTCACGAGCGGCGCGCTGCCGAAGCCGGCCTGACCCTCGAGGCATTCGACGAGCAATTCGGACAGCCCACCATGCTCGGGAGGATGGCCGCGCCGAGGGAGATCGCCGCATGTGCCCTGTTCCTCGCGTCTGACGATGCGTCGTTCGTCACCGGCTCATGCCTGCTCGCCGACGGGGGCGAGGCCGCGTCGGGAAGCAATCATCCGCTAAACAGTTAGGGCATTGTCCATCTTCGCCTGCGACTGGCAGCCTTGCCCGCTCAGTCGGCGTGGACCGGCCTGGCCCCACACGTCAGGTCGAGATCCCCGAACCAGGCGATCGGCCGCTGCCTCTTAGGCGTAGCGATACTGCGCCGACCAGTGTTCCATGCGCTGGTCCTCGTGGCGCATGCGCCAGCGCAACAACCGCTGGCAGTAGGTAAGGACGGTGTGGGCGTGTTCGGGGCGGCTGGCCAGATTCTCGAACTCGCTGGGATCGCTCCGGAGATCGAAAAGCAGCGGCGGCATCCGCTCATCCGCGAAGTGGACGTACTTGTACTCAGCGTCACGGATAACCCACAGCAGGTGCTGGTCCATGTCAGTCGAAGACTCGAGCTGCCGGGCGGCGGAGCGATAGTCGAACTCGTAGTGGATCTCCGGGCGGAGGGTATCGGTTCCGTTACCGCGCACCGCCGCCAGCAGGCTCCGCCCCTGGAAGCGGGCATCCGCTTCCACACCCAGCCATTCGAGTACGGTCGGACCCAGGTCGATCGACTCGACGAAGCCGTCGTGCCGCTGGCCGGGAGTGGCCTCGGGGTCGCGGACGATGCAGGGGATGTGCATGGCACCGTCGAAGACTCCGCCCTTGCCAACCAGATAGTGATCGCCAAGATATTCGCCGTGGTCGGCACTGAAGACGATCAGGGTATTGTCCCACTGACCGGTCTGTTTCAACTCGTCGAAGACCAGACCCAAGTTGTCATCGAGCTCGCTGATCATGCCATAATAGCAGGCCATGAACTCCCGCAGGTGCAGGTCGTCAGTGTGCTGGCCTAAGCCGATGGCCGCGCGGATAAAGGGGTGGGCGTGGTCCAGCTCTTCCGGTTGCCGGGCCGCCGGCGGCATCGCCTCCGTGTCGTACATGCTGCAATAGGGCTCGCAGTTGATGTTGGGCGGGTGCGGCTTGATATAGTTGAGGCTCAGGACCCAGCCCCTGGCATCACCCTGGCGCCTGCGGATATACTCACGCGCTCTGTCGGTGACGTAACGGCACTCGCTGTGCTCAGCCCTGTAGTGGGCGGGAAAATGGCAGGGTAGGTGTTTGCCGGCACCAGACTCGGGCACCCGGGGGGCGTGGATCGCCGCGTGGTTGCAGAGCTCATTCGGGTAGCCCTGTTCCACGAGATAGGCGAAGTATTCCTCGCTGTCATATTCGTGGTAGTAGACCCGTTCGAATCCGGGAAGGACATTGGCGTAGTCCAGCTCGCGGAGACGTCGGTCCCCCTCAGGCAACACCGCGGGGTCGAGGGTGTAGTCGTTGTAGCCGATCAGTCCGGGGTTGTAACCTGCCGCGCGCAAGGCATGGCCCCAGTTCTCCTCGGCATCGCGCAGCGGGGTGTGGTTGTTGAGCGCCCGCGTCGAGCACAGGTAGCGGCTGGTATAGATGCACATCCGGCTCGGGCCGCAGGGCGCGGCCTGGTTGAAGCAGTTGCGGAAGTGGGCGCCCTCGCGGGCCAGGCGATCGAGGTTGGGCGTGCACACAACGGCATTGCCGGCGACACCAAGGCAATCGGCGCGGAACTGGTCGGCGAGGATGAAAAGGACGTTGCGGGACAAGAGGGCGCCTTTCTATATCAAACGTCAACGCCGCGATCCGGGATGCAGCGGCGGCGAAATACAAAGTTGGTTGCTTACCGGCGCACTAGTCTTCAACGATGAATCGACACAGCTGTTGCCCACATGGCGACAGGCGTTCATAGTGTCTGCACGGCAGTAATTTCTCCTCGTACGGTCGGAACCAGGGCGCGTAATATCCGATGCTGGTCATGGGTCTCACTTGGCCCGAATTGTTCGCGGTCCCTCCGTGCCAGCAACGCACATCCCGAATAATCGCAGTATTGGCCGGTGCACACAGATGGTTTGTCCGCATCCATTCCGGCTCCTCCTCGAGAGATGGTATCGGCGCATGGGAACGCTGGGTCCCAGGGATGAATCGAATGGCACCATTCTCAACAGTAAAATCCACCATCGTGAAATTAACGTTGATAAAAGCCGGCGGCGGATCCCGATTTGTCACCTACCCCCAGGGATCGCTGAAGTAGTCTTCGTTGGCGTCCGCATGTAGATGCTGGATTCTTGCGCCGGGAAGAAAATAGCCTCCCCCACCCAGTCTGCAGATATAATCGTCGCTGTTCCAGATTACATCGAGGATCGGCAGGATCGTCGGTAGGTCGATCAGGATACCCCACTCCCAATTGTCGAGCTGATGCCCGAAGGAGTGTCGCGCCTAAACCCGGTTCAGCTCATCCGTTCAACGCCCACGGAGCATAGGGGATTAGCGTTACTCGCGAGACGCCCAGCTCGTTGCGGCAGCCGGGTTCGACGGCTCGCACAGTCCGCCCTAACTCGTTGCCGGATGCTCCACTGCCAGGCAGGTCTCGATCCGCAGCGGCAGCGGTCCGCTGATCGCGGTCCGCACCAGTGTCGCCTCTTGCAGGTGGCCGTAGTGTTCCGAGAACCACCCTAGGATGGGGTCCTTATGACCCCTGTATTGTGAGACCACGACCTCCCGGTCCGCCTCGAAGGTCAAATGCAGCGCCCGGTCGCCGGCGCGCACTACCACTGACTCGCCGGTGACTGAGACGTCGGCATCGACCGGCACCTGCCAGTGCAGCCACACGTCGGCGTCACCCTCCCCTGTGAATTCGTCCACAACGGTGAACAGGTCTTCTTTTTTCAAATAACTAACCTGCCGGCGATGGCACACGTCGATCTCACCGTCGGCGCCGTAGCCGTCGACATAGATCCCCTCGGCCGAGGCAATATCCTCGTCCTGGTGCCAGCGGTAATCCCCTTCCTCCGTGTTGGGCCGCAGCCGCGAGCCCGGCGCGAAGGGGAGCTGGCACTCTCCGTTGACCAGCGCCGTATTGTGCGCCGCCGAAGACTTCAGGTAACGAGCCATCTCGCCGTCCGGACCGCTGGCGGAGTAGCTGTAGTACCCCGAGTCCGCAAGCAGCCAGCGCCGGCCGGAAATCAGCTGTATGCCGTTCTGTGCCATGTCGTGATGGCCGCTGCCCCGCGGGCCGGAATCGAAGAATAGCCAGGTGGCGTCGGCATCCCAGCCGGACCGCATCGCGTGGTGGCCCGCCCAGGAGTAGCTCACGCACGACGGGGGAAGCTCACCCTCCTCCCCACCGGATACGACGAAGTGCACCGCCGGATCTTCGACCATGGAGTTGATCAGACCCAGCTGGCGCCGCACATCCTCGCCGCCCTTGGCGATCCTGGCGCTGCGCCCCAGCGGATCGGAGGTAAAGGCGAAGTAACGCACGGCCCTGGCCATGCGCTGGGTCATGATCGGAGGAATGGCCAGCTTCCGCTCGGTTGCCTGACTCACTAGATCCTGCAGGCGATGCAGGCATCCCAGTCCGTAGTTGGGTGAGCATTCGGCGAACGACCCGTCGGGATAGATCTCATCCCGGACGTACTGCCCCAGCCGCTCCCAGCCGCCGGCCGCCGCCGCCGCCGCCCCCTTGAACAGGGGAAAGTGCCAACCGACGTTGATCAGTCCGATAGCGATGCCCTGAAACTGGTTGCGGTTGCGGGGAAAGTCGTACATCAGGCGCAGGTGGTCCGTCCACAGACTGCCCAGCAGTCGCGCCAGGGCGCCGTTGGTCACCGCCTTCGCGTTCCAGACCATCTGCAGCAACCGCGACCAGGTCGCCAGGCGCGAACGGGCGGACAGCGAGGTCCAAGGCCCGTCGAAGTAGCCGGCAAAGAGGCCTTCACCACTCGGTGGTCGCTGCTCCGGATCGTCGGGCGGGATCTTCCAGGCCCAGTCGCATCCCAGCGCGCCGAGAGGAAACCTCTGCTGCCAGTCGACCAGCAGGTCGACGATCTCCCTGGCATACCGCTCGTCGCCCGTGTGGCGGTAGGCCAGCCCCAGGGGCGCCATCCATCCGTGCCGGGACAGGTGGGTCGGCCACTGCCAGTCGTCTCGCGGGGCCCGGTACCAATCGAGCGGATTGCCCAGGTCCTGCTCCGGATAGCCGCCCAGCAGGGAGACGCGATGCAGCATCAGAACATCGGCCTTCTTCAGCACGGCGTCGGTATCGACGTCGATCTCGGCCTGTATGGCTTCTTCGGTGGAGGGGCCCCTGCCGTCGGTCAACGGCTTCAGGAAGATACGGGCCAGCTCGTCACCGTCGGAATCCAGATCACCTGGCACTAGGTCCTGGCCCCGAGGTGTGAGCAGTTCGCGAAATCCCTCGATCATCCCATACACCCTGGAACCACGCGACTCAAGCCCCCGTCAATCGAGCCGGAACACCCACCGGCTCACCGTCGACACACACCGTGGGAAAGTGTGGGCCCGCCTCCGCCATCGGCTCGCCATCCTCCACCTCAACGAACTTCTTCATGAGATGGTCACCGCTAGCATCGTAGTGCGCCTCCCCCGTCATGTAGTGGATGGCGATCGCCCGGCGGGGCCGGTCTGAGCGATTGTGCGGAGAACCGTGCCAGGTCAACGAGTGGTGGAACGAGATCTCGCGCCGTTTAACCGGGCGCGGCACCGCCCGAACCGCATCGACGCCTGCCTGTTCTGGTGGTTCGAAGTCCGGGAGCCCCCCGAAGTCCTCGAGTTCGTGGAACTCCCTTCTCTGCTCGCGCAGGAAATCTATCTGGTCACCCCAGAGGTGGCTCCCTGGCACCATCCACATACAGCCGTTCTCCACGTCGGCGTCGTCGAACGGAATCCAGGCTGATACCGGCGTCAGCGGCTTGATGATCGGCCAGAGCGGGGAGTCCTGGTGCCAGCCGGTCTGACCACCCGCCTCGGCCGGCTTGTACTGGATCTGGTCGTGCCAGACCATCAGCTCCCGGTGCCCGGCAAGCTGACTAATCGCTTTCACCACGAACGGATGGTAGATCAGTCGCTCAAACGCGGGTGAAGCCTCCCAGATGTTGACGATCTGCCAGACCGGGTTTTCGCTTTCCCCGCTTTCGGCCGGGCTGTTCAGATCGCGAAACGAGACCGGCTTGCGCGCCTCGCCGTCGAAGCCTTCCGGCCCTATCGCCAGCACCCGGTCGAGCTCGTCCCGCAGCGCGTCCAGCTCCCCCTCGTCCAGCACTGGGCCGGAGTTGAGAAAGCCGTCACGCTGGAAGCTGTCGACCTGATTCTGGCTCAGCATGGGGGTCATCGTTACACCGCCACCCGTCGGCCCTGTTTGGCCGACTGGATCTCTCGCAGGACCAGCTTCAGCGAGTCGCGGGCGTTGCGCCCCGACAGTACCGGTGAGACCCGGTTAGCCACGACCGCATCGACCGCCTCCTGAATCTCGCCAACGAAGCCGTCGACCTTCGACACCCGCGGCTTGCGCACCTTGCCGTCGGCCGTCAGCAACGCCGGCGGCTCGCTGGAAGAGGAGTTGAACTTGAGTGTCGCCTCCTCGAAGTAGACGTCGTAGCCGTGCTCGAACGGGCAGCCCTGCTTGGCCAGCCAGCCGGAATGGGCGCTGACCACCGGTCCGCGGTTAAAGTGGTAGTGGGTGTTTATGTGCTCGACGAGGCCCTTGGTGATGACGCCACTGGAGGTGACCGTCTTCGGCATCCCGAAGAGGAACTGCACGAAGTCGGAGTCGTGGATGTGCAGGTCGATCGCTGGTCCCCCGGTCCGGGACAGGTCGAAGCTATCCCACCAGAATGGTCGCGCCGTGACCCGCTTGAAGTGGGCGGCGACGACCTTGCCATACTCCTTCGAGTCCTTCAGGTCCGCGATCAGCTTGAACTGGGGGAAGTAACGCAGCACGTGTGCCACCATCAGCAGCCGCCGGCGCCCGGCCGCCGCCTTAACGAGCCGGTCCGCATCGGCTACGGTCAGAGCGATTGGCTTCTCGAGGAAAACGTGTTTGCCCGCCGCCAGCGCCTTGAGGGTCCACTCGACGTGCATGTTGCTGGGCAGGCAGATGTTGACCATGTCGACCTTCGGGTCGGCCAGGATTCCGTCGATCTCCCGGTACTGCGCCACTCCGGTAAGATCCTGCACCCCGCCGCTGCCACCGAAGTTGCCCTGCACCTTGCGCCAGTCGCCCTTGAGCTTGCGCGCGTCCCGCGTGCAGATCGCGGCCACCTTGGCGCCCTTCACCTTCTCGATCGCCTTGAAGTGGGTGACACCCATGAAGCCGATGCCGATGATGCCAATCCTTACCATGATTTCATCCTCCCTTCGGGCTCACCCTGCGGCGAGCACGTTGTCGACCGGACCTGATAAAACCGGGTCCCCGGCATTCGGGGAATTACGGCGCAAGCCTCAAACGACTCGTCCCCGGCCGCATCTTGACATATTCGGCGAGCTGCTCGATCGCGCGGCGGCCGAAGCTCATGCCGTGGTCGGGCTGGGGCATCGTGAATCGCCACAGGAAATACTCCTGTTTCCCGGTGTCGTCAACGCTCATCATGAGCCGATCAGCGTGGCGCCGAGCGCACTCAGCGTCTCGCCGGGCACCCAATCTCCGCACTGCGATCGATCTCTGGACCGGGCATTCAATTCCTCCGATGAGGATACCGGGGACTGACTCTCACTACAGCAACAGCTGGCGAATCCGGGTTTGGCCAGCGCCCGCACGTCTAGACCTCGGGCTCGAAACCGATAAGCAACTCCTCGTCCAACTCCACACCCCATCCCGGGCCCTCCGGCACCGCCAGGTGACCATCCTCCACCTCGGGCTCACCCCGCAGCACCGACACTGCATCAGCCGGCCGGCGTGGGTATTCCAGCATCTCGAAGTTCGCCGTGCACGCCCCAAGATGCAGGCCCACCAGAGTAGAGATCGGCCCATTCGGGTTGTGCGGCATCACGCGCACGTGATAGGTCTCGGCCATCATCGCGATCCGGTAGCCTTCGAGGAACCCGCCGCAGTGGCACAGGTCCGGCTGCACGTAGTCGATCACCTGCTGCTCCAGCAGCTCGCGGAACGCCCAGCGGGTGTAAAGGCGCTCCCCCGCGGCGAGCGGAATGCCGATCGAGGTGGCGACCTTGGCCATCTCGGCCGGGTTCTCCGGCGGCACCGGCTCTTCGAAGAAAAAGGGTTCGAACTCCTCCAGCAGGCGGCCGACGCGAATGGCCGCATTGGGACTCAGCCGCCCGTGGCCCTCGATGAGGATGTCAATGTCCGGTCCTACCGCCTCCCGCGTTGCCCGCACCCGCTCGACCGCCATCCGCATCTCCTCGATGCCCAGGCGCTGGTGGGCCTCTCCGAGCGGATCAAACTTGACCGCCTCGTAGCCCAGCGCCACCGCCTCGGCTGCAGAAGTCGCGAACTCATCGGGAGTCTGGCTCAGAAAGTGGGTGTGCGTGTAGAGCTTGATCCGCTCGTTGACCTTGCCCCCAAGCAGCTGGTAGACCGGCGCGCCAAGCGCCTTGCCCTTGATATCCCACAGCGCCTGCTCCACGCCGCTGACGGCACTGGTGTAGATCGGCCCACCGCGCCAGAACGTGCCCTGGTAGAGCGACTGCCAGAGCGCCTCGATCGCCATCGGGTCACGCCCCTCCAGCTGCATCCTGCGGATGACGAAGGCGACGGTATCCGGGTAGCAGTCGGCGGCAATTTCCCCGATTCCGTCGATGCCGGCATCGGTCTTCACCAGGACCAGGTAGCCCAGCACCGCGTGGCGTGTCGGGTCGATCGGAATGGTCTGGACTTCGGTAATCTTCATCGCTGCTCCCTAGGCCGCAGCGGCGAGGACTTCCCTGGCCGCCGTCGCTGTCTCCCGCACCTGTTCCCGCGTGCCCATGCCGAACAGGCAGGCGGACACACCCACCTCGTCGAACACGAACTCGAACGCCGGGTGGCCGAGGTAGCGGCCGCCGGCCATCGCCTTGATAGCGATCACCGGCTTCCGGGCGTTGCGGATCGCGTCCAGGGCCAGATCACGGGTCGGAAACATGTAATGCCCGAGGCGGTTCACCGGCGTCAGGTAGCCGTCCACGTCGACGTTCATCTCCTCCAGCAGCGGGATCGTCACCCCGGCGTGGTGGACGCTGGTGATCACCGTGTCGTAGCGCTGGCGCAGAAAACCGATGTACTCGGCGATCAGGTCGAAGCGCCCGACCATCGCCAGCAGGTCGATCTCAGCGCCCGGATCGGCGACCATCACATCACAGCCGGCGAAGAAGCCCAGATGCTGCTCCAGCACCCCGTAGTCGATCTCGAGACGGGACGCCTCTTCTTCTGAATAGGGCGCGACGATCTCGGGGGTCACCAGGTTGTCCAGGGAGCCGGACAGCGTATAACGCAGGATCTCGTCCTCACGGATCTTGTCACAAAAGGCAGCGCCGCCGAGGCGCTCGTCGTGGGCGTAGAACGTGGCATGGGTCTTCTGCGACCAGGAGACATCTTCACCGTCCAGTTTGATCGGGACAAGGATGTATGGCAGCAGACCGATCCGCGTCCCTGTCGCCCGCTCCGTCTCCCAGATCGCCTGCAGGTGCAGCCGGTCCAGTTCGGGGAGCATGTGATCCACCTGGGCGCTGGTGATGCCGTGCTCCTCAACGGTGTAGCGCAGCACCTCGGCGACCTGACTCGCGGTGCCGAAGGCCTTGAGATTGTCGGCATCGCGCTGGGGGTCCTGGTAGGAGCAGCCGTCGTAGGGATGGATGCCCATAATCAGGCGCGGCACCTGGGTCTTCCCTATGGGGACGGTGGGCACGCCGCTGGCCTCGAGGTAGGTGCGCATGGGGATTGCTCCATTGTGGGAATCTATGATGACGCGGGACGGTTCGTCGGACAGCTTAACGCCGCAGTTGCCGGCCGGCAAGACACTGTGCTCGAACCGAACACGCCAACGTCCGGACGGTCTTGTCGTTCCGTTCGACTCCCAGGTTGGTTTCTTCTCGTGATTGCGGCTCGCTGCCATCCGCCTCGCGCTTGACCGGACCACGGATTGCGCTCTTTGTACGTCCTTTTCGCGGAGGCTCAGATGGGACGATGGCAAGCGCGCGCCGTGGCAAAGCCCGGCATCGCCGGCTACGACCTCCCTTACTGGCTCGATTTCGCGCGCCCCACCTACCCGGCTCTGACTGGAAACCACACCACGGACGTTGTTGTCGTCGGTGCCGGAATCTCCGGCCTCAAGGTCGCCGACTACCTCACCGGCCATGGATTGGCCTGCGTCATCCTCGAAGCCCGGCAGGTAGGACAGGGCGCCTCTTCCCGCAATCAGGGTTGTATCGTCACCGGGCTCGGCAGTCCGTACGGCGAACTCGTGGAACAGACTTCCAGGCATACCGCCCGTTCGCTGGTTGGGCTCAGCCACTTCAACCAGGAGTTATTGTGCAAGCAGATCGAAAGCCACGGGATTGCCTGCGACTACGAGGTACTGGGAGAGACGGGCCTGGCCTTCGCCGATCTGTCACCGGCAGATGTGCTCGAGGCGATGCGGCGCGATGCCCGCTTGCTGACCGAAGACGGGTTCCGGGCCGAATTCCTGGATGCCGACGAAGTCCGCGCCATCACCGGCACCACGCTGTTCCACGGCGGGCTGCGATTGCCCGACGATGCCCAGTTCCACTCCGGCCGGTTCGTCATCGGCCTCGGTGCCGCGGTCGCCCGAGAAGCTTCGGTATTCGAGGGGTCACCTGTGATTTCCCTCGCTCGCGACGGCAACGTGCACAAAGTGTGCACGCCGCACGGCGTGGTGCGTGCCGAGCACCTGTTCATCGCCACCAACGCGCTCGTCCCCCAACTGCTGCCGGCGCTCACCACTACCCTCCGGGCCGAACGCGGGCAGGTACTCGTCACCGAGCCGTTGCCCACGCGACCCTGCAGCGGCTGTTACTCAGCCGGCATCGCCTGGTGGCGCGACATCCGGGAAGCGGACGGACGCTACCGGCTATTGTTCGGCGGCGGCCGCTTCCGCGATGACGCCGACAGCCTTTTCGTGCAGTACCGGTCGGACGGGCGGCGCAACCCGCGCCTGGCCACCGCCGGCTTCAGCCCCTCCGTAGCGCACCAGCACCGGCTGGAGCGGCACCTCGCCCAGATCTTCCCCCACCTGGCCGGAGTCCCCATCTCCCATCGCTGGGGAGGCCTCCAGTCCTTCACCTACGACGGTCTGCCCGTTATCGGCCTGCTCGACCCGATCAACCGGATTCACGGCATGGCCGGTTTCTCCGGACTGGGCAATTCCTTCTCGAACGTCGGAGCCGCCTGCCTGGCAGCCCGGATAGCCGGTACGAAGAGCGAGGTCGAAGAGCGTTTTGGCGACACCATGGCGCTGCTGCTGGCGCCGACCCGCGAATCTGCCGCCTGGCCCGGCAGCGAGCCGACGAAGCTTCGTTCCGACAGTGGCGGACTGGTGCGCCTCGACCCGAAAGCGAAGGCGGGCGGACCGGCCCCTTGATCGCACGATCGAAAAGGATCTTTATCTGTCCTTATGAACCAAAAACACCGCGTCGCCATCATCGGCCTAGGACGGCTCGGCCAGGTCTACGCCGACATCTACTCCGCCATTCCCCAGGTCGAGCTGGTCGCCTTCGTTGAAACCCATCCGGAGCGACTCAAGTGGGCGGGTGAGAAATACGGCGTCGACGCGCTCTATACCGATACCGAGGCATTGCTGCAGGAGCTGGTGCCGGACATTGCTGCCGTCGTCACCCCGACCCGGAATTACGCCGAGCCGGTGGTCGCCTGCGCCGAAGCCGGTGTCAGGGGGATATCCACCGACAAGCCCATCGCCGCCACCCTGTCGGTGGCCGACCGCATGGTCGAGGTCTGCGAGGAGCGGGGCGCGCTGCTGGCTGGCGGCGCGCTCATCAGGGCCTACCCGGAAACACAGGAAATGGCCGGGTGGTTACGCGCGGGGCGTTTCGGCGAGATCTCCGGTGTCAGCATGCATGGATGGAGCCGCGAGATCTCCGGGTCCGGATGCCACACGATCTCGGTGCTGCGCCTGATGACCGGAGCCGAGGTCACCAGCGTCACCGCCTGGGCCGAGCCGCTGGATAAGCTGGAGAGCGACTGCGATTGGGAGGTAGCCTTCAACGCCCGGTTCGAGCTGAGCAACGGGCTGCACTGCCCCGTCTTCGATGTTGGAACCGAGGCGACGGCCCTCGTCGAGCTAACCACCACCGACGCCCGCATCAAGGCCGGTTGGACACCTCCCGAGCTCTACCGTGGCCTGGATGACGATGGCCGGCGCATCCCGGTGGAACTGGATTTCACACCGCACGGCTATCCGGATCCAGCGCACCTGTGGGGATCGATCCACTCACTGCTGCGTGCGCTCGAGACCGGTGAAGAACTCTGGATATCCGGCCGCGACCTGCGCCAAGCCCTCGAAGTGGCGATCGCGTCGCACCAGTCGGCCAAGCGCGGCAGCATTCCACTCTCCCTGCCGTTGGAGGATCGCTCCCTCACCCTCTATCCCCGCCCCTACCGCTGGCGCGGCGGCGACTACGACATCGACACTGGCGAGCGTCTGGAGCAGCGCCAGGATCTGGAGATATGACCGCACGCGGGAACCCCAACCAGGAAGGACCGCGCGACATCCGACTAGGTCGATAGCTTCAACGCGTTCGGCTATCCCCTACTCCCGCAGGTATTCGACGCCGGCGAGGTGCATGCGGGTCATCTAGGCGGACACTTCGGCAGCCGCGGCCTGCCGCTGGCTCGGGCGTGACGCCACAGGCCACGAGCCCGACCAATTGCTGTTCGTCGACTGACTTCCCTGAGCCTCCCGATACCTACCGAGCGAGCAGTGCTGCGGCGTATTCTTCGCTGTGGGCCACGGCGATCTCGACGTCGGTGAGCACCAGATCACAAGCCACCTGCGGGTGCCTCCTATCGAGGACGACCTCGACCTGCTGCACCCCAGTCGCCACCGCATCTGGAGCCAGCACGAACCGCATCCAGACATCGTCGCTCACCTCCGAAATGCGGACCAAGACCGAGTGGGGGTCGGCGTCGCTCGCCGGCAGGTTATAGTCTATCACCGCGCCAGCGAGCTCCTCGCCATTGAGCCGCACCCCCACAGCATCCCCCTCGACCCAGTCCTGCAGGTGCATACGCAGCTCCACCGCCCGCGGCGCGGATGATTCCGCCGTCTCCACCTCGATCACGGGCCCGCAACCGGTCAGGGTCGGCCGCAGTGACACCGGTACCTGTCCCCGCCGCCGATCGTTGCGGTAGGCACCGCGCCAGTTCCCCTCGTAGACCAGAAAGCGGTGGGTCGCCGCGTAGATCTTGTCCACTTCCTCGAGAGTTGCCGTGTCGCCGACTTCCCGCAGCAGTGCCGGCCGATGACCTGCGGCACCGGAGTGCCAGTTGAAGACATAGATGCCGTCGGCCCCGGCCTGGTGGTGCCGGGCGGCGATCGCACGCGTGCGCAGCTGGTCCTTGCGTCCCTGAGCCTCGGGACCCACCCAGGGATCGGGCAGGCCACCGTCAAACCCAGGGTAGAAGGGAACTCCTCGGGGCCGGCATAGCTCCTGGAATGGCTTCACCTCCACGGCCGGATCCGTCGCCGCGTTGGCGCCACCGGTCACCAGGTCCACGAGATCCTCTCTGAGCCAGCTTTCCACGTCGTAGCCGATGTCGGCACAGGCCTCGAGGCTGGTGGCGATGCGCACCGCCAGGTGCAGCGGCCGGCCGCGTTCGTCGCCGATGCGCTCGGTGAGCCGGCGCGCAGCCCGCTGCAGGTCGGTGATGGTGTAACGCAGCCGATAGGCCTCGTCCCGAGGGAGATGGAAGCCGTGCCGCTGCCAGTCCAGCTCCACGCCATCCCAGTCGTAGCCCTCGCACAGTTCCTGCAGGTGGGCGAGACGGTGCTTGCGGACCTCGGCCATCGCCATGTCCCAGGACGCCGCGAACCACTCAGTGGTCCGGTCACCAAGCAGCCATTCCGGGTGCTCCCGCCGCAGTGCGGTCAGCTCGCTGTGATGCAGGGTGGCCAGGTCGGCCGGCTGGGCGCCGTCAAAGTGGTTGTCGTTCATCCGCAGGGAAGCGTAAACCGCGATACCCAGTTCCCGGCCCCGTTCGATCACAGCTGTCTGCGGGTCCTCTCCCCGTTCCAGCATACGGTTGATGTTCTCGCTGTGCAGATAGCTCGCCGCGCTCTCGTAGCGGCGACCGTGGATCTCGCCCACCTGTTCCAGCGCCCCGCTCGGCCAGCGCGCCGTATGTTCGCCCACGCACCAGAACAGGGCGTCGACCTGGGTGTCACGAATCGGGGCGTAGACCCCGTCGAGGAACTGCTCCATTGTCTGTGGCACCGGGTTGTAGCCGTGTGGTGCCCCGTCCCAGTTGTAGATCACGCGATAGGCAGGTGGTGCGTTCATGGCTCGTCCTCTGGGTTGCACCGCGACGGCGGGCGTGGGCCTGTCTGACAATCAGTACTGCAGACATAGCCTGGCGCCGTCAACCGCATGGCCTGCAGACAGCAGCCTTCCCGTCGCCGGCCGCAACCGCCATACCTGGCAGGCCCCGCCGTCCAGCCGCGGCAGCAAACAGATGCCCGGTCCTGTTTTCTGCCATGGCCGGCTCGACCTCGCTCCCTGTTAGCGCGCTCGAATCCGACATTCTATAATAGCCCGTCAGGAGAAACGGTGAGGGAACAAACGGAAAGACAGATTGCTCGATGAGACCGCTCTCCAAGGATCAGATTCACTTCTTCAAGCGCGAAGGCTACCTGATCGTGCGGAGCATCCTCGACGACGGCCTGATGCATCGCGCCCGCGAGGCCATGTGGGCGGCTGCCCCCGGGCAGGTCGATCGCAACGACCCGGACAGCTGGATCGGTCCACTGCGCGACAGCACCGAAAAGCCCAATAAAATGGGAGACTTCACCTGGAAATTCCGCGAGCCCGGCGGCGAGGACTGGATGATCCGGCTGGTGGCGACCGACCCGCGGATCTGGTCCATGGCCGAGCAGTTGCTGGGTGCCGGCAGCTTGCGCCGCCCCGAGCGCGTCCGCGGCATCTACTCCACCTTCCCCGAGGGAGACAAGCCGCCCGCGACGCCAACCTGTCACTGCGACGGGCACCCGTTCCATCTGGGTGTCGTCGGCTACATCGACCGCGTCCTGCCCGACGGCGGCGGACTGAAGGTCTGGCCCGGCAGTCACCATCGGTTCTACTACGATTTCGCCGGACGCTACTCCTGCGACAAGAAAGGGACCTATGATCGGACCAAAGCCCTCTTCGATCAGCAACCTTACGTCGATTTTCACGGGGAGGCAGGAGATATGATCTTCTGGCACCACCGCCTGGGCCACGCCGGCGGCTACAACCGGAGCCGGCAGATCCGCAAAGCCGTATTCTATGACTACGTCAAGGACGACCTGGACGAGATGATCGATCTGCCCCCGGGTGAGGACATGTGGGAGGACTGGTCGGAGGAGGTCAGGAACTGTGATTGAGACGTCCCTGACAGCGGCACAGATCAGCCGGTTCCGGGAGAACGGGTTTCTCGTCGTCGAGGATCTCCTCTCCCGGGAGGAGATTGCGACGCTGGCCGCCCGCACCGACCTGATCGCCGCCGGCGACGCGCCTCACATTCCCGCGACCAGCATCCAGTTCGAGCCGGTCTTCCGCAGCGGCGAGCGCGCCGTCGAGGATCAGGTGCTGTCGGTGCGCAAGCTCTACGACGTCGCCGTGCACGACGAGGTGATGTGGGAACACGCCACCAACCAGAAGATCGTCGACATCATCGCCGCCCTCCTCGACACCGACGACATCAAGATGTACGGCGACCAGCTCTTCATGAAGGCGTCCAGGACGGGCAGCGCCCAGCCTTGGCACCAGGATTCGGCTTCCTGGCGCGACATCTTTCCGATGGACCTGGTCACCGCCTGGACCGCCATCGACGCGGCCACCCTCGAAAACGGCTGTCTCCACTTCGCCCCCGGCACCCACCGCTGGGGCATGCTTCAGGGCGGCCAGCTGGAGCCTTTCCAGAACGACCTCGAGAACGGGCGCTGGGCATCCGTGCCGGCACCTCTGCGCTCCGGCAGCATCAGCTTCCACCACAGTCTCTGCCTGCACCGCAGCGGCGCCAACGCGACCGCTACCCGTCGTCGCGGCTACGCCGTGCATTACATGCGCGCCACCTCCTTCAGGGATGAGCAAGTCACCGACGCGCCGAAGATGCCCCCCTTCAGGCAGGTGCGCGGCAGGTCCTTTCCCGAACGCGTCTGATGCCTGTCCCGACTCGCGCCATCTGTTGACCATGGAGATGAGCCAGGTCCTTGTCAGGCTCGGGGCCGGCGAGCACGCGCCGTCCGAATCCGAGCGGGCCCTGCTGGACCAGCACGGCTACCTGCCCCTCCGGGGCATGATCGAGCCAGCGCAGATCGCCGCGTTCAGAAGCCGCCTCGAGGAACTGATCGCACTCGAGGGAGACAGCGCCGGCTCGGAGGTGGGCCAGGAGGACGGTTCCATCCGGCTCAGCGATCTGATCAACAAGGATCCGATGTTCGACTTCTGCTACACCCACCCCAGGCTGCTGGCTGCCGTGCGATACATCCTGGGCGACGACTTCAAGGTCCACTCCCTCAACTCGCGGTTCTCGCGGCCCGGCGACGGGCTCCAGCGCTTGCACATGGACTGGGGCCACGCCGATCCAGCCCTGCAGGCCCGCTTTCAGGCCGGCGAGTACTTCGTGGCGAACTCCCTCTGGCTGCTCGACGACTTCAGCGAAGAGAACGGGGCAACCCGTCTCGTTCCCGGATCGCACCATCTCAAGAAGGCACCGGGAGACCTGGTGGAAGACCCGACCGCCGCACACGTGGATCAGACGATCGTCACCGAGCCGGCCGGCACCGTAGTCGTCTTCAACGGCCATACCTGGCACGGGGGCACCGTGAACCGCAGTCGGGATTTCCGCCGGGCCATGCACATGGCCTTCATCCGCCGCGAGCTGCCGCAGCAAACCGATCAGCAGCAGTATCTGCGACCGGAGACGGCAGCCCGACTCACCGCCGAGATGCGCGTCCTCCTGGACGTGCACTGCCCATGACCGCTGCATCAAACCCCGCGGAGCAGCCTAAAATGCTCGCCCTCGACGGTACTGGCAGGCTCGTCTACCGGGCAGACGCAGAGGGCAACTACGTCCCCGACTTCTCCCATGCCGGCTACATGGGTGGCGGCGTCGCCATACCTCAGGTGCCAGCCAAGGTCGCCCTGAGGCCCGGTGACGGCGACGACAGCGCCAGCATCCAGGCGGCCGTCGACGAGGTCTCGCGGCTGCCCCGCGACGAGGAGGGCTACCGCGGCGCAGTGCTGCTCGAGCGCGGCCGCTACACCCTCGACCAGCCGATCGTCATCCGCGGCAGCGGCGTGGTCCTGCGGGGGGAGGGACAGGGCAAGGACGGCACGGTCCTGTTCGGACGCGGCAGCATTGCTGAACAACGGCGCGAGGACGGCACCGGCGCCGCGCTCATCCGCGTTGAAGGCACGTGCGAGCGGCGCGAGATCGGGCCGGCCCGAGCGGTGGTCGACGAGTTCGTCCCCACCGGCTCGCACACCCTGACCGTCGCCGCCACCGCCGGTCTCTCCATTGGTGACCCGATTTTCGTGCGCCGGCTCAACACAACCGAGTGGTACCGCACCATGGATCTAGACGACGGCGCTCCGTTGCCACACGAGTGTGACCGCGTCGTGACCCGAATCGACGGCAACACCATTTTCCTCGACGCGCCCCTCCCCTGCCCGATAATCGCCAGATGGGGCGGCGGCGAGGTCTCCGGCTACACCGAGTCCGGCCGCATCGACAAAGTGGGCATCGAGAACCTTCGCGGCCTCTCCGATTTCGATCGCAGCTTGCGCACCTCCAAGTACGACAACATGGACAGGCAGCCCTTCGTGGGTCCCGAGTACTACTGCGACGAGGACCACTACTTCGAGCTGGTGCGCATCGACGGCGCCAGCAACTGCTGGGTGCGGAATGTGACCGGCCGTCATTTTGTCAACAGCGTCGTGTTCCTGGGCAAAGGGACAAAACGGTGTACCGTGCAGGACTGCGAGTCGCTCGCCCCGGTATCGCGCTGCGGTGGCGGCCGCCGCTTCACCTTCCAGATCAGCGGCCAGCTCTGCCTGGTGCAGCGCTGCCGCTCAGACCGTGGCCGGCATTCGTTCGTGCTCGGCGGCCAGTCGACCTGCGGCCCCAATGTCTTTCTCGACTGCGCCGCCACCCGCCCGTTCTCGTCCAGCGAGCCCCACTCATCACTGGTGGTCGGCAGCCTCTACGACAACGTCCGGGCGCCGATCGCGCTGCGATTCGCCAGAAACGTGGAAGTCCGCTGGATGGGGATACACAACTTCCTGTGGAACTGCGAGGGCGACTTCCTCTGCCAGAAGCCGCCGGTGGGCCAGAACTACGCCTTCGGCCAGATCGGCGTACCCGCCCTGGTCTTCAACACCCGGCTGCAGGACCACAAGTATCCCAACGGCCACATCGAATCCTGGGACGAGCACCTCGAGCCACGGAGTCTCTACCTGAAGCAGCTGGAAGAACGCCTGGGACGAGTGGCGGTCGCGGCTGTCGGCGAATGAGAGAAATGATATGTCGCGTGAGGTGCACGTCGAAGGTGGACAGGAAACTACCGCGATTCCCGTCGAGATCGCCCCATCGCCTATCGCCAGGGTGGGTCCGGCCGGAACTCCCGAACCCCACCACCTGACTGGCGATCGCTCGCTGCCAGTACCGGGGAAACGGCTGCAGGCGTCAGTCAGCTTCCAGGAGTCGCCGCGGGTTCTCGGAGGTCAGGCGACGTATCTCGTCGCCGCCGAGTCCGACCACGTCGCGTAGATTGCTGACCGAGTGCGGCATGGTGATGGCCGAGCCGGCCAGGTGTGTGTAGTTCCCGGGAATGCGGGCCGTCAGATGCTCGTCGACCTCGATCTCCTGCGCACCGAAGCGGTAGCGCCCGGGGCCTAGACCGGCCGCCGCGATCGCGTCGGTGACGACGACGCTGTTCTCAGTGCCAGCGAGGCGCAGGTAGCTGCCCAGGGCCACGTAGGGTATGTGCACGCCGTCGGCGATGAAGCAGATCCGGAGGGAGTCGGCCATGCTCAGCACCCGCATGATGATGTTATTGTGGCGTTCGAGCGTCTGTGGACAGCCGTTGCCCAGGTGGGTGAACATCGACAGGCCGGCGTCGATCCCGGCCTCGAGCTGCTCGAGAGACGGATCGCAATGACCCGCCGAAACGGCGATCCCCTGCCCGGCCACGAATCGCGTCGTCGCCATGTCCGGGTCCCGCTCCGGTGCCAGCGTGACGATGCGGGCGAGCCCGCCGGCGGCATCCAGCAGGCGGCGCATCGATTCAACGTCGGCCGGCCGCACGCACTGCGGCGGATGGGCACCGATCCAACCGGGGTTTTCGTTGAGGAACGGTCCCTCGATGTGGATACCGAGGATCAACCGGCGGACCGTCTCGTCTTCCTCCCGCAGCCGCACTAGCCGCGCGATGCGGGCGCACATCCTCTCGACCTTGTCGGTGATGAAAGTGGCCAGAACGCCGGCATTCCCATCCGCCGCGAGCCGCTCGCAGGCTGCGTGCAGGGCATCGGCGGCGAGGTCGTCGCTGTTGAAGTCGACCCCGGCGTAGCCGTTGACCTGCAGGTCGACGTACCCGGAGCTCCCCGCGACCATCAGCGCGAGGCCAGCTTCGCCGCGGACGCAGGATCGAGGTACAGCGTCGCGTTGGGATGCTCCTGCATGATCGACGACGGCACCTCCGGCGTCACCGGTCCCTCCACCGCCCCGACGACCGCGTTGGCCTTGCGTGCATCCGGGACGCTGCAGACGATCGCCGCCGCTTTCATGATCTGCTTGATCGACATGCTGATCGCCTGCGCCGGCACGTCGTCGATGGTCGGAAACCAGCCCTCTCCCATCTGCTGCCGGCGGCAGGCTTCGTCCAGCGTCACGACGATGTAGGGCTCCGCGGTTTCGAAATCGGCCGGAGGATCGTTGAAAGCCAGGTGACCGTTCTCGCCAATGCCGACGAAGGCCACGTCGATCGGATGCTGCTCGATCAAGGCGCCCACGCGACCGCATTCCGCCCAAGCGTCGGAGGCATCCCCCTCCACGTAGTGGAACGCGGCCAGCCGCACCTTGTCGACGAGCCGCTCCTTGAGGTACTTGCGGAACGAGGCCGGATGCGAGACCGCTAGGTCGATATACTCGTCGAGATGGAACCCCGTCACTTTCGCCCAGTCCACGTCATCCCGCTGCGTCAGCGCGGCCAGCATCTCGAACTGCGAGGCCCCCGTCGCCACGATGATGTTCGCGGCTCCGCGGGCCGCAATCGCGTCGCCTATCAGCGCCGCCCCGTCGCTTGCCGCCCGTTCGCCCATCGACTTTGCGTCATTGCCTACCACGACCTGCATGTGCGCGCTCCTTCGGATTTGTGTTCCGGTTGCTGACTCTAACCGCCTGCGATAATTAACGTTCGTTCGAGCCCCCGTTTCCACCCTGGGGACAGGCATGTCGGCTCAGCGTCGGTCGTACCGCAACTCGCACTGTTCACCGGCGAGCACGATCGGATCGATGATAAGCTCGCCATCGCGCAGCTGGACCAAGTTGAAACCACCGCCATCGGTGTGCCGCACGCCATCCTGGACGTTGGGATCGAGAAGGGAGATCACGGCCGGTGCGGTCGCGCAGACCGCGCCGGCGAAGAGGCCGACAGTGCTGAAGTGCACGTGTCCGCACAGAATGCCGCGTACGGCACTGCCGGCGATGACCTGCGCCAGGCGCTCGCGGCCCCCCAAACGCGCACGCAACTCCGGCACCCCAGTGGGCAGCGGTGGATGATGGATGATGAGGACGCTGCCGCGGGATGCCGGCTCGCACAGCTGTTCGGCTACGAACTGCAGTTGCTCTTCGCCGATCCCGATCGTACCTCCAGTGCCCCCCTTGCTGTCGAGGACGATCAGCCGCAGATCGTCGACCACCAGGCTGTGGAAACAGGGCTGTTCCGCCCCGCCCTCGGCCGCTCCCAGGATGAGATGGCGGAAGAGCGGTCGGTCGTCGTGATTGCCCAGCCCCAGGATCACCGGGACCCCGAAGCGCTCCAACGCCCCGAGACCTTCTCTGAGGGCCTTGTAGTTGGCCGCCTTCGGACCATTCACGAGGTCGCCGCTGACCGCGAGACAGGCCGGCTCGATGCCGGCTGCGGCGATGGCGTCGAGCACCCTGCCGAGCTGGACTGCTGCGTCCATGCCGAGCCACGCCTCCTCGCCAGCGCCAGCGAAGTGCAGGTCACTGAGGTGGACGAAAGTAAGATCGCTCATGGAGGATGTTTCCACCGCCAGTCCGAGCCTGGTCGCGGCATGGTCGATCGGCGCCCCGTCATAGCCGCACCCTAGTGCCTTCGCGACGGTACCGTCGCCGGCATAATCATGGAAAGGTTCCCTACAGGCCGTGAAGGGTGATTTCGTCCCGCCGGTGGCAAGCGACCAGACGACCCGCCACGCCCCCCCGATCCTCCACGAGCCCGGGGTCTTCGCGACGACACCGCTCCTCGGCGTGCGCACAGCGGGGCGCGAATGGACAACCGACCTCCCCCTCGCCGTCCAGTGCCACTGCCGCCGCGCTCACCTCGTCCGCCTCGCTCTCGACCTCGTCGATCTCCGCCATCCAGGCGGCCCCCGGATCGGGCGCCGGCGCGGCATGCAGCAGTGTCGCGGTGTAGGGATGGCGCGGCGCCGTGAACAGGGCCTCGGTCTCCCCCTGCTCGACGATCTGCCCCCGGTACATCACCGCCACCTCGTCGCACAGGTAGCGCACCACGCTCAGGTCGTGAGCGATGAACACCAGCGTCAGCCCGAGCTCCTCCTGGACCTGCTGCAGCAGGTTGAGGATCTGCGCCTGCACGCTCACGTCCAGGGCCGATACCGGCTCGTCGGCGATGATGAGCGACGGCCACAATGCCAGCGCCCGGGCAATGCCGATGCGCTGGCGCTGACCGCCCGAGAACGCGTGGGGGTAGCGGCGTATCATCCGGGCATCGAGACCGACCCGCTCCATCAGTTCGGCGACGCGTCCCTCGCAGTCCTGCCGCGACCAGCCGTGGGCACGCAGCGGCTCGGAGATCAGATCCATCACCGTCATGCGCGGGTTCAGCGACGCATAGGGGTCCTGGAAGATCATCTGCATGTCGCAGCGCACTTCCTTGAGCTGCCGGGATGACAGCGCAGCCATGTCGACGACCTCGCCATCGCCGCGGCGGAACCAGATGCGGCCGGCGGTCGGGTCGAGAGCGCGGAGGATCATCCGACCTGTGGTCGTCTTGCCGCAGCCGCTTTCCCCGACCAGACCCAGGGTCCTGCCCTTCTCGACGCTGAAGCTGACGTCGTCGACCGCCCGCAAATGGCCGGTCACCCGCTGCAGCAGGCCGCGGCGCACCGGAAAATCCTTGCGGAGCCCCTCGACGTGCAGGAGCATTTCCGCCGGCATGTCGGCGGTCCCGACCCGGTCTGGCGTGGCGGTTGTCATCAGTCGCTGCTCCCGTCCGTGTGCTTGTAGCAGCTGGTGGCGTGGCCGCCTTCACCAACGACGACGCGAGCCGGCATGCGCTGGTGGCAGCGATCGTCCACCTTCTCGGCGCAGCGCGTGTGGAAGGGACAGCCACTGGGCATGGCGTCGGCGCTGGGCACCGTCCCGTCGATCGGTTCGAGCCGCTGTGCCCGCGCGGCGAGGTTAGGGATCGACCTCAGTAACGCCGCCGTATAGGGGTGTTTCGGCTCCCCGAAGATCGCCTCCACCGGCCCCTCCTCAACGACGCGACCCAGGTACATGACGTAGACGTAGCTCACCATGTGAGCGACCACCCCCAGGTCGTGGGTGATCAGCATCAGCGCCAGGTCCAGCTCCCGCTGCATCCGCTCGATCAGCTTGAGCACCTTGGCCTGCACCGTCACGTCCAGCGCCGTCGTCGGCTCGTCGGCAATCAGCAGGCGCGGTCCGGACGCCAGGGCCATCGCGATCATCGCCCGCTGCCGCATGCCGCCAGACAGCTGGAACGGGTAGTCGTCGGCCCGCTGCCCCGGGTTGGGAATGCCGACCAGATCGAGCAGTTCAACGACGCGCCGACGTTGCTGCTTGTCGTCCGCGCCCGGGTCATGCAGGCGGATCATCTCGGCTATCTGGTTGTGTACCGTGTGCACTGGGGAGAAGGCGGTCATCGGCTCCTGAAAGATCATGGAGATCTCCCCCCCGCGGATCTGCCGCATGTGCGGGCTGCCTGGATCGATCTGCGCCAGGTCGACCTGGTCGCCCGCCTTGGTGCGGAAGAGCATGGATCCCGACGTGATCTCCGAGCGCCGCGGCAGGATACGCAACAGCGCATTAGAGGCCATCGTCTTGCCGCAGCCGCTTTCGCCTACGATCGCCACCGACTGCCCGGCGCGGATGGCGAAACTGACGCCGTTGAGCGGGCGCACCGCCCCGGTGTCCCGTTCGATGCGAACCCGCAGGTCCCTCACCTCCAGCAGCGTGTCGTTTGTCGATGCGCTCATGAGCCGTACGGATCGGCGGCGTCCCGCATACCGTCGCCGACGACGTTGAAGGCCAGCACCGCCAGCACCACGAAAAGACCGGGCAGCAGCAGCCACGGCGCCATCGACACCGCCTGGAAGTTCTGCGCCTTCTGCAGTAGCACCCCCCAGCTGATGACCGGATCCTGCAGACCGATGCCGAGGAAGCTCAGCGCGGTCTCGCCCAGGATCATGCCGGGCACCGCCAGAGTGGCCGAGGTGATGACGTGACTGAGGAAGGCAGGCAGCAGGTGGCTGAAGATGATCCTGAGCTCGCCGGTGCCGGCCAGCCGTGCGGCCACTACGAAGTCCTCGTCGCGCATGGAGAGGAACTTTCCCCGCACCACCCGCGCCAACCCGGTCCAGCCCATGAACGACAGGATGATGGTGATGCCGAAGTAGACCCGGAGCGGCGGCCAGTCCGCCGGCAGCGCGGCGCTGAGCGCCATCCACAGCGGCAGCTGCGGCACCGCCATGATGATCTCGATCCCGCGCTGCACGACAGTGTCGACCCAGCCCCCGAAGTAGCCGGCCAGTCCCCCCAGCAGGATCCCGATGAGAAAAGTCAGCGCCACCCCCACGAGCCCGATCGTCAGCGAGATGCGCGAGCCGTAGAGAATGCGGCTGAACAGATCGCGGCCCAGCTCGTCGGTGCCGAACAGGAACAGGGGTGCGTCGGGCCCGGCACCGAACAGGTGCAAGTCGCTCTCTATCAGCCCCCAGAGCCTGTAGCCAGGACCGCGGGCGAACAACTCAATGGGATAGGTGATCGAGGTGTCCACCTCGTACTCGCGCTGCCACTCCCCCGCGTTCGCCCGCAGCCGCACCCCGTACACGAAGGGGCGCAGGTGGAAGTCGCCAGCCGCGTCCACAAAGCGGATTTCCTGCGGCGGACAGGTAACGTACTCCCGGTGCCGCTGCGTCGGGCTCAGCGGCGCAATAAGCTCGCAGAACAAGGCGCCGGTGTAGAGGCCCAGAAGCACGACGCCCCCCACCATCGCCAGGCGGTGACGGCGGAAGCGGATCCACATCAGCCGCCACTGGGAGGCGAAGGCCAGGTCGTCGCCGCCACCCCCGGTCATGTCCGGCGTTGTCGCGGGCGCTTCACTCATACCGTATCCGCGGGTCCACGATGGCCAGCAGAATGTCGGAGAGCAGAGTACCAACCACGGTCAGGGCACTCAACATCATCAGAAAGCTGCCGGCCAGGTACATGTCCTGGTTGCGCAGCGACTCCAGCAGCAGCGGCCCGGTCGTCGGCAGGCTCAGCACGATGCTGGTGATCGCCGAGCCGGATACCAGGTGGGGTAGCAGCCAGCCGACGGTGCTGATGAACGGGTTCACCGCGATCCGCATCGGGTACTTGATCACCAGCCGGGTTGGGTGGAGCCCCTTGGCCAGCGCCGTCTGCACGTAGGGTTTGCCCAGCTCGTCGAGCAGGTTGGCCCGCATCACCCGCATCAGGCCGGCCATGCCGGCGGTGCCCAGCACCACCGCCGGGATCCACAGGTGCTTGAGCAGGTCTCCCACCTTGCCCAGGCTCCATTCGGCGGCTGCGTACTCGGGCGAGAACAGGCCGCCGATGGGGATCCCGAACCAGGCGTAACCCAGGTACATCAGGATCAGCGCCAGCAGGAAGCTCGGCGTCGCCAGGCCCAGCAGCGCCAGCACCGTGGAGACATAGTCGAAAAGGGTATACTGCCGCAGCGCCGAGATCACGCCGATAGGAAAGGCGATCAGCCAGGTGAACAGGGTCGCAGTCGAGGTGAGCAGCAGCGTGTAGCCGAGGCGCTCCCATATCAGGTTGTTCACCGACTGACCATGTTGGACCGAGTAGCCCAGGTCGCCCACCAGGAAGCCGCCGATCCAACGCAAGTACTGGATGTACAGCGGATCGTCGAGGTGATAGCGCACCCGCATCGCCTCGATCGCCTCGCGCGAGACGTCGATCCCCTGCTGTTGCAGCAGTATCAGCTGCGACGTGATGATGTCGCCCGGCGGCAGCTGAATGATGACGAACACCAGCACCGAGATCACCGCCAGGGTCGGGATCATGATCATCAGGCGCCGGATTATGTAGTTCAGCATCTATGCTCCCTTAGCCGCCGGCTCCAAATACCAGGTTTCCGGGTAATACGGCCAGGACCACCACGAATCCCAGCCCCAGTAGCCCATCGGCGGCACGTTCTTCAGCTCGTTCTTCGCGACTACCGGGTGCGGCCCCAGTCCGACCACGCCGATCGACCAAACGTTCTCTGCCTGGCTGCGGAGGATCTGCTTTCCCATCGCAATCCGCTCTTCCAGGTCGTCCGTCCGCCGCAGCTCTTCCCACCAGGCGATCAGCTCCTTCATGTGGGCTGGCGGTTCCCAGCCCTTCTCGCCGGCGGACAGGTACCAGCGCGCCCAGCGGGAGAACAGCAGGGTTGCCTGCCCCAGGTTCATCGGCACGTACCAGAAGGGCTCGATCGGAAAGAGGATGTCGGCATTGCGATCGCCGTGCCAGATCGTCATGTCCATGAGCCCGGCGCTGCACCGGGTAGCCTGCAGGGAGCCGCTGATGAGCCGGCGGTTCACCTGTACTCCCACCTCGCGCCAATGTGCGGTGACCAACTCCACCGTCTCCTGTTTGGGCGTCTCGCCGAGGACGTATTCGAGCGTCATGCTCAACGGCTCGCCATCTGTCCCCTCGCGCATCCCATCGCCGTCCACGTCGATAAGACCGATCTCGTCGAGCAGCCGGTTCGCCGCCGCCGTGTCGTAGTCGGCGTAGGCGCGGGCGAACTCCGGCTCGAAGTAGCGGCTCGAGGGCACAACGGTCATCTGCCGCGGCACCCCGTGGCCCTGGTAGACGATTTCGTTGACCTCGTCCCGGTCGATCGCCAGCGACATCGCTCGCCGGAAGCGCACATCCTGGTAGAGCGTCCGCATGCGGACGTCCGGGTGGGTCTGGTTGAACTGGAAGAAGACATCGGCGCCGTAGGGGCGGGGCCAGATGTAGGTGCGGTAGCCGTTGCGGCCTTCGAAGCGTTTGAACAGCGGGATGTCGGCGGTGACGAACTGGCGTCCCGAGAACGTGATCTGGCCGGTCGAGGCCTTCGCCGCCTTGATCTCGCGGGTGTCGACCTTCTGGGTCTCGAGGTAGTCGATGTAGGGCAGCTGGTTGCCGGCCGGGTCGACGAATGGGTAATACGGATTGCGCTGCAGCCGGCTGCGCGTCGATGACCGATCGATCACCATGAACGCGCTCATCACGGGCGTGTGGAAGACCAGCTGGTCCCCGGTGTTCTTGACCACTTCGAACAGCTTGCGCCAATCTTGCACGCCCAGCTCTTCGGCCGTCCGCGTCAGTTCTGCCTCGTCCGTGAATGCCGGGTGGTAGCCCTTGAGGAAATGGGCCGGCGACAGGTAGTTGTAGCCGGAGTGAGCCAGCTTTTTCAGGAACAGCGGCTGCGGCTCGGGAAAGTGATAGCTGAACCGGTTGGGGTCGTGCTTCTCGATCCTGGCCCCTTGCAGCATCGGCGGTACGACCGGCGTCAGCTGGTTGTTGAACTTGATGTGCACCAGGTCGAACTCGAAGTCGTCGGCCGTCAGCGGGTGACCGTCCGACCACTTAACCCCCTCGCGCAAACGGATCGTCAGCGTCCGGCCGCCGTCGCTGAACTGAGCACTCTCGGCGTAGTTGGGCTTGTTCAGCTGCAGCTGGGGGCCCACCCTGAAGCCCCCCCCCGGCGGGTTCAGCAGCGTCATCCCGCCTTCGAAGAGAGTGGCCGTGCCGCCGTGCACCCCTATCCGGTCGTAGGGCTCGATGACGATGGGATCTTCGGGCAGCCGCTCTTCTACCGGGGGCAGCTCGCCGGCCGCGACGGCCGCGTCGAGCATCGGCGACTGGGTGAACACAGTCAGACTGATCTGGGAGGCGGTTTGGGGCGGGTGGAACCAGCTCTCCGGCCAGGCGCTGCGCGGGATGTCGCCGTCCGTGCCGGGCTGCACCGGCGCCTGGCTCGAGCCGGCCGCCCCGGCCAGGCAGGCCAGGAGGATGACGGCACCGGCAGATCTTCTCTCGCTCACTCCGGTTCCCCCCCAGCCGGCGGGACCAGCAGGAAGTCCACCAGATCCTCACCGGCACAGCACATCCGCGGGCCCTGCCGCTTCGACAGGCTCCAGAACGCGTCGAACTTCTCGTTGCTCTCGTCGGCGTCGAGGAAAGCCCAGCTCAGGCCGATCACCTTGCCGGCCTCCAGATCGTGCACCACGCTGGAGTCGATGCCGGCCGGATGCAGGTCGTCGAAGGGTGTCAGGTAGGTCTCGTATGTAACCGTGCCCGAGTCGGTGTCGGCGCCGGCGAAGGTGTAGCCCATGCCCGACCACTGCGGGTCCGGCAGCCACATCGCCTTGCCCCAGAGCCAGTGCCAGTACTCCCCGTTCAGCGGCGGCATGTAGAGGTGATAGTTCTGGGTATAGGCCGAGCGATGGCGCATCTCCTCCGCTGCCTCCTCAGAATGGCCGACGACGAGTTCGCCGCCGTGATCGGCGTCGATGACGATCTCCCAAATGTCGGCACCGTGCACGTGGGCCCCGCGCAGGCGGCTGTGGAAGGTATCCAGCGAATCGGTGTTCGGCTTGCTGTAGCGCACGACGTCGTCGAAGACCTCGGCCATGAAGTAGAGACGGTTCTGCCGGTCGTTCCAGCCGCCGGCGGCGCGGCGCACGTCGAGGTCGGAGCGGTCGTACTGGTCGAAGAGCTTGACCGCGATCTCTTCGTGGTGCGTCAGGTCGAAGAGGTACTCTTCCGGTACCTGATCCCAATCGGCCAAATCGCCGTCCATCACCGGAACGGCGGCATCCGCGAAATGGAAAGCCCTGTAGACCACGCCCTCGGGCTGGTGTGCCAATGCTGCGGCGACGAGCAGGACCAGACCTGTCCCGGCGGCTGCGAGAATGCTGCGGTGTCGTATCATGGGACTCCGTCTTTTTGTTGAGATCGGCTCAGAAGTTCGACAGGTAGGAAACTTTCAGCACCACCACCCGGTCCTCCAGGTTCAGGTCTCCCTGCGGCCCGCTCCAGTCCTCGTTGTAGGCCAGGAACAGGTTGCTCTTGGGGCTGTACTCCCAGCCGAAGAGCGCGCTCACCAGGTATCCCCGGCGGGTCTCTCTCCGTCCGTAGTCGGTCCGCTGTCGCTCCGACTGAGCGAAGAGGCGAACGAACGTGTCGCGGGTGAACAGGTAGGTGGTGCGCAGCGATCCCACGAAGAAACGCCCGTCCGCCTCGTCCGACCGGTCGAGACTCTGAGCATAGCTGGTGGAGAGCTCGAACGCCAAGTTGCTCTGCGGCCGCAGGGTGCCGTCGAGCCGGATCTGACGCCGGCTACCCCGGCTCTGCGTCACGAAGTTGAAAAAATCGCCAGCGTCGGCCTGCAGGCGCCCCGAGAGCGGTCGTGAGCCGTTCGTCCGTAGCCCGAAGCCGAGATTGTTGGCCTCGAACACATCGGCCAGCTCGATCTGCCGGCTGCGGCTGAAGGCGACCCTGGCATAGTCCCAGAAGGACTCGGTGAACTCGACCGAGGCATCGGCCTCCAGCACCCACGCTAGCAGATCCTCCGCGAACTCTGAGTCCAGCCGGCGCCCCGGTTCCGCCGCCAGCCAGGCGTCGAAGTACTGGTCGCGGTAGAGTCCCTGTTCCAGTGCCAACGCACCGCCCAGGGAGAACCTGTGCCGCCCCCAGCGCGGGCTGTAGCTACCATCCACGTCGATTCCCTGCCACCCGCGGAACGGCTCCTTGTTGAGGAAGCCGGTCCGGTTGGTCTCGAAGCCCGGCTCGACCCGCTCCACTTCCACCGCCGCGTCCCACAGGTAGTTGCGCTGGCTCAGCTCGATCTCCAGGGCGCGATTCCGTTGGTCTTCTCCCGGCGCGAAGCTGGCCGCGTACTGGCCGGTCAAGGCGTACATACTGCCGATCGCCAGGCTGGCATCGACGCCGGCCACCCGCCCGTGCGCCTCCTCCGTCTCTTCGGTTCCGACGAGGAAGCCCACGTTGGAGCGCCGCAGCACATCTTTCTTCACCCGCAGTACGCCATAGGTCGCCTCCTCCTTCATCTCCCGCCGCCGGCCCGCTTCCAGCAGGTCGGCTCCACCGGTCTGGCTGGCGAGAAAGCCGACCGAGTAGGGTCCGACCTTGCCGCTCATCTTGCTGCCCCACAGGATATCCCCGCGGCTACCAATACGCCGGCTGAAGAACAAGTCAAACGGCGTTTCGAAGAAGCTGTTGCCCTCGACGAAGAACGGGCGCTGCTCGGCGAACCGGGTGGGAAAGCGAGTCAGGTTGATTTCCAGCTGATCGGCTTCCACCTGGGCGAAGTCCGGGTTCACCGTCAGGTTCGCCTTCAGCGCCTGCGTGACGTTGTACTGCATGTCCAGCCCGACAGCCCCTCGCTCTCCGGTGGATCTGCCGTGGGTTTTCGAGCCACCGGCCAGAACGTAGGGGGTAACTTCGTACGCCTTGCCGCCGCCGATGCTGATTAGCTCGGTAAGGTGGCCCAGGTCCGACATGCGGGTGAGGCGCCCCGCCTGGGTCATCTGCTTCCAGACGGTGACCTCGCTCTTGCGCATGTTGATGCGCTCGACGTCGAAACCCCACGTGGCCGCCGCGGCCACGTCAAAGCGGAAATTGGCGAACGGAATCTTGAACTCCACCGCCCAGCCCTCTTCGTCGATCCGGCCTTCCGCCCACCAGATACCCCGCCAGCTCGGATCGCGCCCGCTGTCGTCGTAGCGGTAGGAATCCTGCTGGACGCCGCCGGGCGTCGCCACGAAGCTGTAGCCGGTGCGGTGATCGTGGTGCGGGTCGATGTAGAAGGAGATCAGATCGGAAAGGAAGACCTGCTCGCGCCGGGCGAGCCGGTTGACGATCAGCTCAGGCCGCGCATCGTAACAGCGGAACGCGACGTAGAGGTTGTGCTCGTCGTAGGCAACGTGGAACCGGGTGTCATCCGTCGCCGGCGCGCCGCGCTCCGGCTCCAGCTGGAGAAACCCGCTCACTGGTTCCGCCGCCAGCCAGACCGGGTCGTCCAGCCGGCCGTCGATGCGGGGTGGAGCCGCGCCGATGCGGTGAGCCCGCACCACGTGTGAACCCGGGCCTTCCTGGTGGGCGTCCAGCAAGGAAGGAAAGAGCAGCAGCGCAATGGCAATCGCGAGAAACAATGACGCTCCAGAGACGGGCTTTCGGCTTCATGCCCGGGGTGGACCAGGCAGAAGGATTAAGCTCAGGCTTATCCCCGCTTTGCGCGAATGGCGTCCGCCATCCTGATCTGGCTGCGGCCCTGACCCCCGGCCCGGCGCGGGCCGGGGGCGACAGGAACCTCGCCAGCGGCGGCGCCATACGCCGCGACCGGCTCTACTGGATGTCCTCCACGGGACACCGGAGCGAGGAGTTCTTCTTGCGGCGCGCCGGCATGGCCTGGACGCCGACGCGACCGAGCGCGGCTCGGGCGCGAGCCCGTTACGCAAGAGCTCGGCGCCCTATCTCAGCTCGTAGTCGACCAGCTGCCGGGTCCCCTGCCAGATGATGCCGTCGTGCCCGGCAGCCTCAGCGCCGGCCACGATCGCGTCGATGACCGGGCGCGGCCAGCTGCCCCCCCCGATGATGGGATAGGAAGGCAGTGACGGCGCCAGCAGCAGGCGAGCCTTCCGCAGCTCGAGCAGGATCAGCTCGCTGAACGGAAGCAGCTCCACCAGCTTTTCGGGAGCGCCGAAGTCGTAGTCGGCCAGCCGCTGCGGCATGTGGAGGCGGTCGTAGCCGAGCAGGCGGTAGATGATCTGCAGTGCGTCCGCCTCGCTCAGCCCGCCGTTGCGCCGCATCAGGTATTTCGCCCAGGCGACAATGCCCCGGCAGACGAAGGATACGAAGTGGGTCAGCAGCGGGCTGGCGAAGTCGCACTGCCGATCCCAGGCGGTGTAGTCGTGGCCGACGAACGAGGCCATGCTGGCCGGGTAGTTGTCGCCACCGAACAGAAAGTCGGAACCGGCGGCGGCGTGCACGGCATCGCGAAAACGGCGCATGTTGCCGCCCAGCAGCTCCGCCCGGAAGCGGAACCAGTCCATTACGCCGGAGCGCATCCCCAGTCCCTGGACCAGGTCCGAGAAGCCCGCCCCATCTCTCCAGACGGCGCGCAGGAAGTCGGCATCGACCTCGCCCAGCAACCGACCTGCCTGCAGCAGCGCCCCCTTCATCGACTCCATGTCATAGCCGCGGGCGGCAGCCGCCCTGGCACAGTCGTCGCAAGCGCAGGAGAACAGCGCCCGCGTGATGCCGGCAGCCGGAAACCGCGCATGCGTCATGTCGACCGCCTCGATCTCGTACTGCGTGGCGACATGGATGTAGAGCGCCTCGAGCCAGTCGTTTACCGCCCCCTTGCTCGGGCAGTACATCAGGTTGCGGTGCGTCCAGGCACCGACGCACATCCACACGTCGACGCCCGCGCCCCGCAGCAGCGCGATGGCGCGCCGCAGCTCGTCGTCATCGACCTCGGCCAGGTTCGGCCCCACGTGCGCGCGAACGTCGTCCACTTCATCCGGGTCGACCAGTCCGCCGTCCAGGTGCCGTGCGGCCAGAGCACTGACTGCTGCCGCCGATGCCGGCTGCCCGTCGAAAGGGCTCCGCGCCCGCAGCTTTGGCGTCAGCGTACCGGTGTAACCCATGATCACCAGGTTCAGCCCGAGCTGGTCCCGCAGCACGGGAACGTAGTCGGGGTTTCGCAATACGCTGCCTGCATCCAGGTAGATGCCGACCCTTCGACTCCCTGTCATCTGCCTTTCCGGACTCCGTGTGCAGGAGGCCAATGTGGCGCCTGGAGATGCGTCGCCATCATGGCCCTCAAAGTCAACCGCGCAACACCGCTCCTCACCGGTCCCAGGGCTCCTGGTACGACGGCTGCCGGCAGTAGCGTTCCATACCCAGCCGCACGTCGAGAACCGTTCCGGGCCCCAGCGCGAATTCCACGTACTCCCCGTTCACCTCGGTCACCCGATCCGCACCGTCGACGGTGTGCACGGCCCTAGTGAACCTGTGCTCGGCGAAAGCGCCGGCCTGCACGATAAGGCGCCGCTCCTCGTGCGGGTGCGTATTGGCCAGCGTCAAATCGATGCCGCCGCGGTCCACGGCACTCACGAGGGCGGCGACGTCGGCCGGCAGGCCCGCCCGCTTCTGTTCCGCGTCGAAGTGGCGGACCGGGACCTTCAGCAGGCCGCCGTTGTAGATGGGCTGTGGCCCACCCATGGTCAGCTGCACCAGCGCCTCGGTCGCCATCGTGCTGCGGCCGATCATGTAGGTCTGGAAGTAGGAATGGGTGACCGACTCGGTCCAGGGTCTGGACTTCATCTCGTTGACCTGTTTCGTGACCTCCCTGACCTCGTCCCAGGCGCGGTCGCCGTACGGCCGGTAGCCCCAACCGGTCTCCGACCCGTCGAGCTCGCCGCGCAGCTTCTGCAGCTGTGCGTAGACCTTATCGATGCCTTGCTGCAGCGCCTGAGCCGGGAAATCCGGGAAGCCGCCCTCCAGGTAGCTCAACCAGGCGTTGTGCTCGCCGCTGAAGTCTTTGCCGCGTGTCTGGCCGGAAAGGCGCTCCCCGCCGCGACTGCTCGGGTCTCGGGTACGGCGCGCCACCTCCAGGTCCTCCGGGTCGAGGCTGTCGGCCCAGACGTGGGCCATATGCGACGGGTTGACCTGCCTGAACTCGAACCAGCCGTCCACCTGCTTCTTCCGGTTGAAGCCGGGATGGTCGGTCACCCGGTCGGGACGGGTCAGCGGCTCCCCGCCGCGGTATTCGATCACGGCGTCCGGGTCGGCGTATTTCATCGGCACCAGCAGCCGGCCGTCGTCGTCCTCGATGGCGTGGCACAGCAGCATCTCCACCTGCTCCCGCACCCAGCGCAGGCGGTCCTCCGCGCCGGTGAGCAGGCGCTCGCTCTGGCCTCCGATCACCATCGCGTCGGCGACGAACTGGAAGCCGTGCGGAAAGGTCCAGCCGTAGTGCCCGCCGTACCACTTGCCGTCCATCGTCTCGCCGACGACGCCGTTCGGTCCGGCGTTGTCCGGCATGATGCCGCCACTGCCGGCGTACCGCTCGCGCCAGCCCTCCACGTAGTCGAGGACCCGCTGCCGGTACTTCTCGTCACCGGTGTGCAGGTAGGCGTTCATCAGCATGGACATGGACAGCATGTTGGTGACCGTGTCGCACTGTTTCAGGCGCGCCGTGTACACCTCGCCGTAGCGTCTGGCCTTCTCCGGATCCTGCAGGTCCAGCAGGGTCGTCACCTCCGGCACGTCGTAGAACGGCAGGCCGCAGCCGTCCATCCAGGTGCCGTAGGAGTAGGGACGGTCGAAGCGGTCGTAGGCCGGGCCGTTGCTGCCCATGGCCAGGGTACGGAAGACCCGGCTATCGGGGTCGTAGCAGGACGGGATGTCCGGGTCTTCGTCGAGCAGGAAGCCGGCGAAGCGGATGGAGCGCTCCAGGTTCTTCGCGTCCGTCGGGTTGGCCAGGTTCAGGTAGTAGAAATAGAGGGCGGCCTCGCCGGCGTGCATCCAGTCCATATCCGGCAGATACTCGCTGACCAGCAGCGTATCCCGCCCCGCCCCGTGGCTGGAGCCGGGCCGCCGATAGCGCGAGAACTGGGCAACCAGGACCTCGTACTGCCTTTGCGCCAGCCCCAGCCAGCGCTCATCGCCCCCCAGCAGGTAGAACAGCGGCCACCGGTGGAATCCCTCGAACGCGTTGTCCACCCCGCCGTAGCCGACGAAGCCGGGGATGTCGGGCCAGAAGATCTCGCCGTCCGGCTTCAGGTAGTGCTCGAGGATGATCTGTTCGGACTCGTTCAGCAGAGAGAACAGGGCGCGCTGCAGCAGGGCCCACTCGGGCATGCCCGCTGCCGGCTCACTCGCGGTGATGGTCGTTATGCCGTTGTCCGTCATCGGTCTGGGATCAGCTCGCGGGAAACAGCTGCACTTCGGGTGAGAAGGTCGTCTCCGCTTCAAGCGGGTACATCGGCCGCCGGCAGATGGTGTGCCCCAGGCTCTTCAGGTTGGCGCTGGTCGACCCCGGTGCGTCGATGTTGAAGTTGGCGCCCGCCCACTCGACGAAGAAACGCTCCTGGCAGTGCGGCGACTTCACCACCACCAGGTCGAAGTTGCGCGGGTCGCGGCCGTGAGCGAGGAAGAGCGAGCGGTCGAAGAGGTAGACGGGCCTCGTAGTAGCCACGATCGTGTAGTTGCCGGCCTGCAGCACCGCCGTATCGCCGGCGTTGGTCTCGTTGCCCCAGGACTCGAAGAAGAGCGGGCCGGTCGCCAGCATCACCACCGTCGCCTCCAGCTCCAGTGGCGTAAAGCGCCGGTCGCAGGCGCCACCCAGTGAGAACCTGCCCCGCTTGCCCAGCCCCACCTCAATCGCCCGCCGCACGGCCGGCGGATCGACCAGGGGGAGCAGGGCCTTGCCCGGGTAGCCGGCCTCTATCAGCGCCGCGAGCAGGGCGTTGCTGTCACCCGAGGCGCCCGACGAAGTGGCATCGGCCGCGTCGGCGAAAATGGCGGTACCGGACAGCCCCCGCGCTCCGGCTATCGCCTCGTCGATGGTGACCAGCGACGCCTGCATCCGCGCCCGCTTGGTCCAGAAGTCCGCGGCCATCTCGCTGGCGGCTCCGGCGGCCGCTTCCGGGTTCCCGTCGGTGACTACGATCGCCTGGGAGCACAGCTCGGGTACGTCGGTGAACGGGTTGCCGATCATCATGCCGGCCGACAGGGCACGGCCGCTCTGCTCCAGCTCCTGCGCCCGGCGGATCGACTCACCGTAGATGCCGGTCTCAGTCTTGAGCTCGTCGCCGCGCACCAGTGCCGGCACGACCACCCGGGCGGTGACCGGCTTCAGACCTTCGTCGAGGATCCGCAGCAGCAACCTCGCCGCCCGCGCCCCGGTAGAGGCGAAGTCGACATGGGGATAGGTGTGGTAGATCGTCACCGCGTCGCAGTGCTCGAGCATCCGTTCGGTGAGGATGCCGTGCAGGTCGAGGGAGAGGACGATGGGCAGGTCGGCGCCGACGATGCGGCGCGCTTCCTGCAGCAGGTAGCCCTCCGGGTCGAGCTCCTCGGTGCAGCCCATGGCGCCGTGCATGGAGAAGTAGAGGCCGTCGGCGCCGTCGCAGCCGGCGGCGAGCAGCTCTGTGAACTCCGCCGCGAGCCGATCGAAGGCAGTCTGGAAGAGAGGCCCCGACGAATTGGCCCGGGCCTCCCAGATGGGGACCAGCTCCACATCCTCCCGTTCGCCGAACACCGCCTGCGCGCCGCTGATCTCCGATTCGATGCCGCGGTGGTAGGACAGCAGCTCCTCGCCGCGGCGAATAGTGAAATCCTCGTGGCGGGTTAGAACCGGATTGAAGCTGGAGATCTCCTGCCGGCAGTCGGCGACGAGAATTCGGTACATGCGGGCGCTCGCTTCGGCGGCGGCAGCTTGCGGACCTCGCGGCAGCCGTCCGCCTCCAGTTCAGAACTGCGACATCGATTTCGCCAAGTTACACTCCCGGCCGGAGGCGAGCAAGAATCTCCCCACCGCGTAACCGTTGTTGCCGCCGCATCCAGTGGGACTGCTTTACCGCCGCCGGGGCGCTCAGCCGGAGCGGGCCGCTGCGGCTGCGGCGTGCAGGACGATCCGGGCAGCGGTAAGCGCCGCGTTGCCGGCCGGATCCAGATCGGGGGCGAACTCGACCAGGTTGAAGCCCAGAAGGTTCGCCCTGGCGGCTGTTCCCTGGATCATGTCGACCAGATCCCAGTACGTGAGCCCGCCCGGAGTGGGAGAGATCACGGCCGGCATGACGCTGGAGTCCATCCCGTCGCAGTCGAACGCCACGTACACGTTGCTCCCCTCGGGAATCAGGTCCAGTACCGGCTCCACCCCCTCCCTGCAGACCAGGCGGGAGGTGACGATGTGGACGCCCCAGTCGAGCGCAGCCTGGTAGTCTGCCCGTCGCGCGCTCCCGATGGATCGCATGCCCACCTGCACGATCCGCTCGACCCATGGCATCTCCGCAGCCCGGCGCATGTTGCTGCTCAGACCGTAGCGCTCCCCCTCGACCTCGTCCCGCCAGTCGATGTGGGCGTCTATCTGCAGGATCGTCAGCGGCGCGGCTCGCTCGTAGGCCTGCAGCACGGGGATCGGCACCGAGTCGTCCCCGCCGATGACGATCGGCACCGCTCCCGCGGCCAGAATCCGCTCGGTGGCGCCGGTTATCGCCCGCCGGTTGGCGGGAAAATCAGATTCGTCGAGAACCAGATCGCCGGCGTCGACGACTGCTCCGAACCCACTCTCCACAAGCGAGCCGCCGAGCTCGAAATCGTGATGTCCGAGGCGCGGCGAATACCTCGAAATCGCTGCTCTCAGCGCCGCCGGGGCAGCAGCCGAATAGGGCTCCTGGCCGGGATAGACTGTGGCGAATGGGATGCCGAGCAGCACCGCCTCCGCGTCGATGCGGCTCAGCTGGCCGGCGGGCAGGCCGAGAAAGGGCTTTTCGGGGGGACAACTGGTCGGATCGGCTGCAGTCATGGCGTTCTCCCGTGAGTAATGCTGTTCAGTCCGTCGCAAAGCCGCGGGGAAAGGCGGTGCCGTCCTCCGGCTCGAAGCCCAGCAGCTCCCGCGTCGACGTGATGTCGAGCCACATGCGGCGGTGCTGCGAGCTGCCGTGCACGATCGCGAACTCCACTGCTTCCACGTCGACGCACAATCCGAAGAGCTGGGCCGTGTCGCGGGCGGAGATCATGTAGCTCGGCTCCTCCGGATCCCATTCCCCCGCCTGATCGAAGCGGGGGTTCCCCAGCCGCACCGCAATGCAGGAGATGCCGTGGCGGGCGGATGCGTCCCGGCCCAGGGCCTCGGCCCAGCACTTCGTAGCGCCGTAGATCCCCTGCGGAAAGACCGGCTGATCCGGCGTCACCGGCGGGTCCGGTCCGTGACCGCGCACGGCGTAGATGCTGCTGGTCAGGATGATGCGCCGGCAACCAGCCGCGGCGGCCGCCTCCACCAGGTAGTGCGGGCCGATGATGTTGCGGGGCAGCAGCGAGTCGTCGAAGTCGCCGCTGCCGGCATCGGCGGCCAGGTGCACTATCGTGTCGACGCCGGCGCAGACGGCGGCGCAGTTGTCGCGACTGGTCATGTCGAAGCAGCGGGTCTCCTCGTGCTGGGCCGGGTCGCCTACCGACGCCACGTCGGCCAGGATCAGATCGTAGCGGTCCCCCCAGTGCGAGCGGAGGATGCTGCCCACGAGGCCGGCGCCCCCGGTGATGAGGACCCGCCGGCGGCCCATCACGAAACGATGCGTTGCTCTTCGGCTGCCGCCCACTCCGCGTCGGCCAGCGGCATCGGCTCCGGGGGGCCCAGCCCCGCTTCCGTCCGCCAGCGCAGCAGCGGGTGCTCCCGGTTGCCCTGGGGCAGCGCGACGTGACGCCCGTAGGCCGCCGATTCGAAGATCCCCATGATGATCTCGACCACGTGCCGTCCCTCGGCGCCGCTGCACTCGTGCGCGCGGCCCTCGTCCAGGGCCCGCACATACTCTTCGACGAACCAGTAGTCCCCCTCGATCAGGTTGCTGCCTCCAGAAGCGCTGCCCACTGCCCGCTCGAAGCTCTCCGGGTAAATGGGGGTCAGCCCCTCCCAGGCATCCAGTCCGTCTCGCGGCAGCTCGTGCGGGTTGTTCAGCAGCCAGGCGCCCCGGGGATGCCAGAGCAGGCGGCCTTCGGTGCCGTAGAGCTCGACCACGTGCGCGTCGACCTGGATCTCGTCGAAACGGTGCTGCAGCAGGGCGCCGGTCACGCCGTTGTCGAACTGCAGCGTCGCCGTGACGCGGTCGCCGACGATCGTGCCCATTCCCCGTGGCGCCGGCAGCACATCCTCCGGCCCGACGGGCCGGCCCCGGGTCGACGCATGCGCCGTCACCGAACGGCAGTGACCACCAAACTTGATCATGTGGGTCAGCAGGTGGGTGCCGATTTCCATCAGACCGAAGCCGCCGTAGTACCCCTTGCCGCTCGCGTAAATGTAGCGCAGCTCGCCGATCCTCCCGGCCTGGTAAGCGGCGTTGATGGCCTGCGTCCAGGCGCTCAGCCGCCACTGATGGTGCACCGCCACCCGCACGCCCTGTGTCGCCGCCTTGTCCATGACTGCGTCGGTCTCGGTCAGGTCCATTCCCAGCGGCTTCTCGACGTCGATGTGGACGCCGTGCTCGAGCACCTGCAGCGCAAGCTCGGCGTGCAGGTAGGGTGCCACGGGAATCGCGACGATGTCCGGCGCGGTCTGCCGGATCATCTCGTCCAGATCAGCGAAGCGGGCATCAATTGCCAGTTCGTCTCCCAGCCCGTTCAGGCGATCCTCGAGCAGGTCGCAGAGGCCGACGACCTCGGTGCGCGGGTGGGCATGGTAGACGCGGGCAGCTGCCGTCCCGCGGGAGCGGCACCCCAGAATAGCGACGCGATAGGTTTTCATCTGTTCCTCTCGGTGAGCCGGCGGGGGCAGAAAAGAGACGTAGAGTATTTCAATGCGGGCCGGCGGCGCTCGCCCGGAGCTGGACCCGCCAGACCGGCTGCAAGCAAGCGTTTTCCCCGCCTCCTGCCAAATCGGAGGCCCGACGCGCCTTGATGGGAGCGGGAAAATCGGCGAGGAATAGGTAACCCTCGAAAGCGATCTCAGACCGGGTAAACATGAAAGCCACGAATCGAGTCACCGCATCCGCCTGTCCGCGCATTCCGTCCATCCTGCCGGCTCTCGCGCTGCTGATTGCCGGCGCCGCGATCGCGCCGGCCGCCGAGCCGCCGGCGGACCTGCATGACGGCGCCTATCTGAACGAAATCAGCACAGCCGTCGAAACGCCTCACGTGAAATGGCTCAAGCCCAGCGCCCGACCTGCTCCAAGGATCCTCTTCATGGTCAGGAGGGTCTGGGGCAACTCCACCTCGATGCGCCAGCGGGACGTGGTGGAGATCTGGCAGCGCCTGGACCTGGAGTTCGAAAGCTTCGTCTACATCCACAGCGAGGCCGAGCGCGACCGCTGGGAGTACAACATCGCCGGCTCACCCACCGAGGAGAAGTGGAAAGAGGCCGCGCGTGAGCTCGCCGTCGACTACGACGCGATCGTGCTGGTCGATTTCGATCCGGCCTGGCTGCCGGAGGAATCGCGGGAGCTGCTGCGCCGGCAGGTGCACGACGGCACCGGGCTCGTGCTGGCCAACGACGGCCGCTGGCCGTGGCCTCTCGAGGCCGTGTCCGACAGCACGGTCTTCATGAAGGGCGTGCCCCTCACGCAGATTCCTGCCTACGGCGGCGAGCAGCGGGCGGTGGGCGTTGCCACCCCGGCATGGGACCAGGCAGCAGCCGGCGTCGGTGCCGCTTACAGGTACGGTGCCGGCCGCGTCGCTCGCGTCCGCCCCGGCAAGTTCGAGGCCGATCCGGAGAACGAGGTCCACCTGGAATACGGCATGTCGCTCTACATCCGCGCCCTGCAGCATGTGGTGCCCGGCCTCGAGCCCGCTATCACCTGGACAGATTTGCCCGAAGGCCGGGTGATCCCACGCAGCGAGCTGCCCCTCGCCGAGCTACCCCTCACCGTGCGCTCGACGACCGCCAGGCCCGACTCCTACGAGCTCCGCCTGGCCATCCGCAACCAGTACAACGAGGTCGAGCACGAGGAGAGCCGCGAAGTTGCGGTGCAGCCCGGATTCAACAGCCTTGCCGTCCCCCTGCCGCTGCTATCGGCCGGCCGTCATTTCCTGGATCTGTGGTTCCATTCCGACCGGGGCATCGAGCAGTACGGTAGCGTGGGATTCACCGTCAGCGCGCCGACGCGCATCGACACGATCACCTTCGACACCCCTTTCCACCGCCAGGGTGACGCGTTCGCCGAGGTGTCAGTCGCCCTCACCGCCTCCCTCGACGCAGCCGCCGAAGTCCGCATCACCGCGACGGACACCTACGGCCGCCGCATCGCCGACGTCAGCGCGCCGATCCAGGCGGGCGCCGACGCGGCTACGGTACAGCTGCCCCTCGACCTGGCCCTGGCCATGGCCCAGTGGGTGCGAGCCGAGCTGCGCCGCGACGGCGAGCTGCTCGATGCCGACCAGGAGCTGCTGATCGTCGGGCGGACCGGTCCACCCGACTACCCGTCGATCCTGTGGAACGGCTCCGAGGGGGGACTGCACGGCATCCGTCAGCTGCGCCGGCAGCGGGAGGCCGGCTTCAACGTCTGCCTGAGCTGGGCCGATTCGGCCGGGCTTACCGCCCGCGCGGCCGCACTCGGCGATATGCAGATGTTCGTCTTCACCACCGGCATCACGAAGGTCTCCGATGGCGAGGCCGGCCTGGCCACCAACCCCGACCACATGCGCAAATGGAAGCGCGAGGTCCTCAGCAAGCACCGCGAGACCGCGCGCTACACGCCGTTCATCTACTCGCTCGGCGACGAGAGCCATCACGGCGGTCCGAACCAGCCGCTCGGACCCAGCGACGTGGCGGAGTTCCAGCAGTTCCTCCAGGGCCGCTACCGCGATCTCGACGACCTGAACGAGGTCTGGGGCACCAGCTTCTCCTCCTTCGACCAGATCGAGCCGATCGACTGGGACACGACCGGCGCCGCGGTCCATCCCCAGAAGCACGAGCGCGCCTCCTTCATCGAGATGCTCTACGCCCGGATGATGCACGAGATGGACGACGCCATCACCGGGATGGATCCCACTGCCCGGGTCGGCGCCGAGGGCTCCCAGCCCGGCGACCTGGAGCTGACCCTGCAGGGCTTGGAGACATGGGGTCCCTACGCCGATCGCCGTTTCGACCTGCTGTTGACCTCGCTGACACCCGCAGAGATGATCCGCGGCATGTGGTGGGGCGGCTACCACACCGGGCCGTTCCCACGGTGGAAGCGCATAGACAGGCTCTGGACGCTGACTCTCGA